>NC_014410.1:2473689-2785752 GCF_000145615.1 Thermoanaerobacterium thermosaccharolyticum DSM 571 | reverse complement strand
TAAAATATATATAAAAAGGCTTAAAAAACCTTAAATATAATTTTAATGCATAAGAGAAAATTGAAATAATAACAAGTTATTCACAGATTTATACACAACCTGTGAATAACTAAATATCTGTATGAATAAATTTCTTTACTTATTAACAACTTCGATTATATGATATCAAATTATTAACACATTATCAATAAAAAAATAAAATTTATCAACAGCTTATGAATAAAACTTTTTAATATGTTAATAACATTAATGGATTAATTTATTGACATGCACATAAATAAACGATATAATCTTATTAGCATTTTTAAGGTTTTAGGAGGTGTAGTAGTGTTACGTACACATCAGCCAAAAGTAAGGCATAGGAAAAAGGAACATGGATTTAGAAAAAGGATGTCTACTAAAAATGGTCGTAATGTTCTAAAAAGAAGAAGGAGAAAGGGTAGACATAGGTTGACAGCATAAGGAAGGCCTTAATGAGGCCTTTTTTGCAATCGGAGGTTTATATATATGATATGGTTAAGATAAAACGAAGTAGTGATTTCAAAAATGTTTATAGATACGGCAAATCTATTTCAAATCAGTACATTGTGATGTATTACTTAGAAAATAATTTAGGAATCAACAGGGTTGGTTTTTCAGTAAGCAAAAAAGTGGGTAAAAGTGTAATTAGAAATCGCTATAAGAGATTGTTATATGAAAATTTTAGGTTATTGGATCGTGATTTATTTAAAGGATATGACATTATTTTTATTGCGAGGAATAAGATTGTTGAGGCAGATTTCTATATGGTAGGAAATGCTATGAGGAGACTGTTAACAAAATCTTCTCTTTATATGGTGAATAAATAATGAAATACATTTTTATATATTTAATAAGATTCTATCAGAAATTTATATCTCCTATGAAGCCAAAATCGTGTAGATTTTATCCGACTTGTTCTCAATACGCTATAGATGCTATAAAAAAGTATGGTGTTTTAAAAGGTGGTATTATGGCTTTGTGGAGGATATTAAGATGCAATCCCTTTAATCCAGGTGGATATGATCCTGTAAAATAGCTTAGGAGGTTTAAAATGGCAGCAATTGGTATGTACCTTGGCCAGTTACTAAAGTTTATATATGATTTTGTTGGAAATTATGGTGTTGCTATAATTATTTTTACGATTTTAATTAGAATTGTTCTTTTGCCTTTTTATGTTCAACAGATGGGAACAATGAAAAAGATGAAAGAGATAAATCCTTTAGTGGAAGATTTAAAGAAAAAATATGCAAAGGATCCTCAGAAGTTAAACGAGGAAATGATGAAGCTTTATAAAGAGAAAAATGTTAATCCTATGAGTGGTTGTCTACCGATGCTGTTGCCGCTTGTAATACTTTGGCCACTTTTTGCTATGCTTAGGAATTATCCAGCATTTAGTACTGCATCATTTTTATGGTTAAAAAGCTTAGCTGAAAAGGATCCCTACTTTATATTGCCAATATTGTCTGGTGTTACGACGTATATTTCATCTGCGATGATACAGACAGATAACAGCCAAAAATCAATGAATCTTATTATGTCAGCTTTTATGATTTGGATAACTGTTTCTTTACCGGCAGGTATAGGAATATATTGGGTTACAAGCAACATTTTTCAGATAGCTCAGCAATATTTCTTCTTAAGACCTACCGAATCAATGAAGGGAGAGTCTTCAAATGAGGGAAATAATAAAAACAGGAAAAACAGTTGAAGAGGCTATCAATGCCGGACTTATAGAGCTGGGTATTTCTAGAGATATGGTTGACATAGAAATAATAGATGAAGGCAGTAAAGGATTTCTGGGCCTACTGGGAAAACAAGCTATAGTTAAAATTATTGTTAAAGATGTAGTTAAGGAAAATATCAGAAGATTTTTAGATGGAATAATTAAGTTGATTGGAATAGATGTAGGATATGATATTGATGAGAAAGACAATAACATATTGGTGAATTTGAAAGGAAATGGAGTTGGACTTCTAATCGGATATAGAGGTGAAACATTGGATTCACTTCAATACTTGACTTCATTGGTAGCTAACAAAAAAAATATTGAAGGTATACACAAGAGAATTTTGTTAGACGCGGAAAATTATCGTGAAAAGAGAGAGAAGATACTGATAAATTTGGCAAATAAAATAGCAAAAAAAGTCAAGCAAGAAAATAGGAGCATAACTTTGGAGCCAATGAATGCAAATGAGAGAAGGATAATTCATCTAGCTTTGCAGGATGACCCTGATATAGAAACATTTAGTGAAGGCGAGGAGCCAAATAGGAGAGTTACAATATCTTTGAAGTAGATACCCAAGAAAGGGTATTTTTTCTTTTACCTTATTGTAAAATAATAATTAGTGATATATTATCATATTTAAGGTTGGAAAGTTTGGTGATTTGCTATGATAGATGATACGATTGCTGCAATATCTACTGCTGTTGGTGAAGCAGGTATTTCGATTATAAGAATAAGTGGCCGTGATGCTATAAAAATAGTTTCTGGCATATTCAAATCTAAAAGAAATATCGATTTAAAAGCTGTGAAAAGCCATACTGTGCATTACGGTTTTATTTACGATAGCGAATCTAATGAAGTATACGATGAAGTGCTTGTTAATGTGATGAAAAGTCCACATACTTACACAAAAGAGGATATTGTAGAGATAAATTGTCATGGTGGTTATGTACCTGCCAAGAGGATTTTGGAATTGGTTTTAAAAAATGGTGCAAGACTTGCTGAACCTGGTGAATTTACAAAGAGAGCTTTTATAAATGGAAGAATTGATATGTCACAGGCGGAAGCGGTAATAGATATAATAAGGTCAAAGACGGCCCTTTCAAATAAATACGCTGTAATGCAGTTAAGTGGCAGTGTTAAGGATAAAATAAATGAAATAAAGAACGACTTAGTTGCACTCATTGCACATATATTTGCATTGATGGACTTTCCTGATGAAGATGTAGAGATATTTAATGATAGTGAATTGATAGATGGAATAAAAAATGCAATTAGAAAAATTGATGAATTATTAGATTCATCAGAAAAAGGAAGGATAATAAGAGAAGGGCTTAATACAGTCATAATTGGTAAGCCTAATGTAGGCAAGTCTTCGCTGCTAAATGCACTTTTAAATGAAAATAGAGCAATTGTAACTGATATACCTGGTACGACTAGGGATATAATAGAGGAGTATTTGAATATAAAGGGAATACCGATAAAGCTTATTGATACAGCAGGTATCAGAGATACTGATGAATTAGTAGAGAAAATAGGTGTAGAAAGAAGTAAGGAAGCAATTAATAAGGCAGACCTTATTATTTTTGTTTTTGACAATTCAAGACCTTTGGAGAAGGAAGACTACGAAATACTGAGGATAATTGATGATAAGAATGTTTTGTACGTTTTAAATAAAATCGATTTGCCATCTATGATAGACTTGGATGAAATCAGAAGAATTTCAAATGAAAATTATATAAGTTTATCATCTGTTACAAAAGAAGGGTTTGATGCTTTGGAAAATACTGTATACAATATGGTGATGGAGAATGGACTATCAAACAATGAATTTCTTTTAACCAATATGAGGCATAAAGACGCTTTATTAAAAGCTAAAGAAAATTTAATGTCTTGTCTTAATACAATAGAAAGAGGTTTGACAGAGGATTTTGTATCTATAGATTTAAATGCTGCAATTGACAATCTTGGTTTGATAACCGGTGAAACTGCTAATGAAGATTTGATAAATGAAATTTTCGAAAGATTTTGTGTTGGAAAGTAGGTGCTTAAATGATATACGATGCTGGGTCATATGATGTTGCTGTTATAGGCTTAGGGCATGCAGGGTGTGAAGCAGCTTTAGCCACTGCTAGGCTTGGACTTAAAACAGTTGCGTTTGCAATAAATTTAGATTCGATTGCGTTAATGCCGTGTAATCCTGCAATAGGAGGTCCTGCCAAGACAAATCTTGTAAGAGAGATTGATGCACTGGGGGGACAAATGGCCATAAATACAGATGAAACTTTGATACAGGAAAGGACTTTAAATACCAGCAAAGGGCCTGCTGTAAGGGCATTAAGAGCTCAGTCTGATAAAAAAAGATACCAATTTAATATGAAGTATACACTTGAAAAGCAGGAGAATCTCGACATAAAACAGGCTGAAGTTGTTGATATTGAAGTAGAGAATGGTGAAGTGAAAAGTGTAATTACAAAAAATGGTGCAAGATACCTGTGTAAGTCCTGTATTGTAACGACAGGTACTTATTTGAGGGGAAGAATTATAATTGGCGATGTAAGTTATAGCGGTGGTCCTAATGGTTTGTTTCCTGCAAATGAACTGTCAAAATGTTTGGAGAGACTTAACATAAAATTGATGAGGTTTAAGACGGGAACACCTGCTCGTGTAGATAAAAAATCTATTAATTTTGATGCTATGGAAATCCAGCCTGGTGATGAAAAAATAAAACCTTTTTCATATTTGCACGATGAAATAAATGTGGAACAAATCCCATGCTGGCTTACGTACACAAATAGTAGAACACATGAGGTTATAATGAGAAACATAGGAAGGTCACCACTTTACAGTGGTGAGATTAAAGGCGTTGGACCAAGGTATTGTCCTTCTATAGAAGATAAAGTTGTTAAATTTCCAGACAAACCTAGACATCAACTTTTTATAGAGCCTGAAGGAAGGAATACCAATGAGATGTATGTACAAGGCATGTCTTCAAGTATGCCTGAGGATGTTCAGATTGAATTTTTAAGAACAATAAAAGGACTTGAAAATGTAAAAGTCATGAGGCCTGGATATGCTATTGAGTATGACTGCATTGATCCTACACAGTTAAAGCAGTCACTTGAATTAAAGACAATATCAGGATTGTTTTTTGCAGGTCAGGTAAATGGAACATCTGGTTATGAGGAAGCTGCTGCGCAGGGATTGATGGCAGGTATAAATGCTGCTATGAAGCTTTTAAATAGAGAGCCTTTTATATTAGATAGATCTGAAGCGTATATAGGTGTCCTAATTGATGACCTTGTTACAAAAGGTACAAATGAACCTTATAGAATGCTGACATCAAGAGCTGAATACAGACTTATATTGAGACAGGACAATGCGGATTTTAGATTGACTGAAAAGGGAAGGCAAATTGGACTTGTAGATGATGAAAGGTACGAAAGATTTTTGAAGAAAAAAATTCAGTATGAAAAAGAGATGGAAAGATTGAAAACCGCAATGATTGTTCCAAGCGATTTTGTCAATGAATATTTAAAGTCTAAAGGAAGTTCACCAATTGTGACAGGTATTACCATGTATGATTTACTAAAAAGGCCTGAGATTGATTATATTTCATCTAAGGTAATTGACAAGGATAGACCTGAAGATATAAGAGATGATGTAGCAGAGCAGATCGATATTAATATAAAATATGAAGGGTATATAAAGAAACAGTTGGAACAAGTGGAGAAATTTAAGGCATTAGAAAATAAAAAGATACCATCTTGGATAAATTATGATGATATAAAAGGCATAAGCATTGAGGCAAGGCAAAAGTTAAAAAGTATAATGCCGACTTCTGTCGGACAGGCATCTAGGATATCAGGCGTATCACCTGCTGATATATCTGTCATTTTAATTTATATGCAGTCAAGGAGATAGATTATGAAGAAAGACAATATTGATTTACTAATAAAGGGAGCAGAATCATTAGGAGTTAATCTCCAACTGTTCCATGTGGAACAATTCATAAAGTATTATGATCTTCTTCTGGAATGGAATCAAAAAATGAATTTGACAGCCATTACGGAAGAAAGGGATGTTGTTGTCAAGCATTTTTTGGACAGCTTAACAGCTAAAATTTGTAAAAAGATAAATGGCAATGAAAGGATAATAGATGTAGGTGCAGGTGCTGGATTTCCATCTATACCTCTTAAAATTCTCTATCCATCTTTGAAGCTGACTATAGTTGACTCATTAAAGAAGCGAACTGTCTTTTTAAATGAATTAGTACAGCAATTACATCTAAATGATGTAGAGATAATACATGGGCGTGCAGAAGACTTAGGAAAGGATAATTCTTTAAGAGAAAAATTCGATATATCATTGTCAAGAGCTGTTGCACAATTAAATATATTGCTTGAGTATTGCATTCCTTTTGTTAAAGTTGATGGATATTTAATTGCTTTTAAAGGTTCAAATGTAGATGAGGAGATAGCAATGTCTAATAATGCTTTAAATACTTTAAAGAGTCAGATAGAAAATATTTTTGAAGTAACATTGCCTTATACGGATATTATTCATAAGTTGCTTTTGATAAGAAAACTTGGCACTACAGATATGAAATATCCTAGAAAACCAAAATTAATTGAAAAAATGCCACTCTAAGTGAAAGGATAAATTTTATGAGTAATCTAAGAGCGTGTTTATTAGTATCAAGAGCTGTAATTATTAATGACAATAAAGTTTTACTTGTTAAACATCAGGTGGAAAATGAGATTGGATGGGTTTTTCCTGGTGGACGAGTGGAGGAGAATGAGTCTTGTGTTGATGCACTGATAAGAGAATGCAAAGAAGAAACAGGTTATGATATTATTGCAGATAGTGTATGCTATCTTGAGGAATACAGCATTTACTATGCAACGTATTTTAGATGTTCAATTGTTGGTGGAGATTTGCGGTTGGGTTTTGACCCGGATATGCCTGAAGACAAACAAGTGATAAAGGACGTTAAGTGGATAGACATTTCCGAATTTGACAAATATGATATATATCCTGAAGGACTTAAAGAAATGATTAAAGATGGAAGCATTAATTCTCTAGGTATAAAAATACCTGAAATTTATAGGTAAAATGGCTTTTTATTTCAATGATAAAAAATAACAGGATAATAATGGTATATTAGGAGGAATTTTGATTTTGTTGTAGAATATATATAAGTAGTAATCTGATTGTTTTTAAAGAGGTGTTTTTTATGGTTTCGATAAAGCAACAAGAGATTAAATACTTGCCGATAGACCTTATTAGACCAAATCCATATCAGCCTCGTAAAATTTTTGACACTGCCAATCTACAAGAGCTTTGTGATTCAATAAAAGCTTATGGAGTGATACAGCCAATAAGCGTAAGAGTAGTAAATGGCAATTCTTACGAGCTTATTTCAGGTGAGAGGCGGTTGAGGGCATCAAAACTTGCGGGACTTAAGACGATACCTGCCATAGTTTTTGAAGCCTATGACGAAGATTCTGCAGTTATTGCTTTGATTGAAAATCTTCAAAGAAAGGACCTAAATTTTTTAGAGGAAGCAGAAGGGTACTACAATTTGATAAACGACCATAATCTCACACAAGAAAAATTAGCTGCTATGCTTGGGAAAAGCCAATCTACAATAGCTAACAAGTTGAGACTTTTAAAATTAAATGATAGCATTAAAGCAAAATTGATTGAAAATAACCTAACAGAGAGACATGCAAGAGCACTTTTAAGGCTTCCAGATGAAGAACTTCAAAATAAAGCAATTGACATAATAATTAAGAAGAAATGCAATGTTAAAGAGACTGAAAAAATTGTGCAGGACATGATAAATAAGATTACAATGAATGAAGATAAGAAACAAGAAAAAAAGAAAATGATGAAATTTTATAAGGACATAAGAATTTTTGTAAATACAATTAAACAGGCAATTTCAATAATGAAAAAATCTGGTGTTGATGCGGAATACACAGAGCAGAATGAAGATGATTATATAGAATTTAAGATAAGAATTCCTAAAAAATAGTATTTAACCACCCCGTGTTGTTATTTTACTTTTGTTCCACATGGAACAATGTTATAATAAAAATATGATAAAAATAGCGGGGTGATAAATTGGGAAAAATAATAGCTATAGCAAATCAAAAAGGTGGAGTTGGCAAAACAACGACAACAATAAATTTAGGTTATTCTTTATCTGCCAGTGGGAAAAAGGTATTATGTGTTGATATGGACCCTCAAAGCAATATGACCAGTGGCTTTGGAATAGATAATTCATCGCTTAATTGCACTACATATAATATTTTAATTGAAGGAAGAAACATTAAAGAAGCTCTTATAACACTTAATGAGATGAATGGCATTTCTATTGTACCATCCAGCATCCAATTGGCAGGAGCAGAGATAGAATTGGTTCCCATGCTATCAAGGGAATTCAGGCTTAAAAATTCTCTCAATGATGTTAAAGATGATTATGATTATATTTTGATTGATTGTCCTCCATCGTTGGGACTTTTAACAATCAATGCATTAACGGCCGCAGATTCTGTATTAGTGCCGATACAGTGCGAATATTATGCTTTAGAAGGTTTAACGCAGTTAATGAATACAATAAACTTAATTAAGAAAAACATCAATCATAGCCTTGAAATTGAGGGTGTTGTATTAACCATGTTTAATGCTAGGACAAACTTATCAATACAGGTTGTTGATGAAGTTAAGAAATACTTCAAAGGAAAAGTCTACGGCACTATTATACCGAGAAATATACGATTAGGTGAAGCACCAAGCTTTGGGAAACCTATTTCTCTTTATGACCCCCATTCAAAAGGTGCTGAAGCATATGAAGAATTGGCAAAAGAAATAATTGAAAGGAATGGTGAGGCAGTTGAATAATAAAAGAGGGCTTGGTAGAGGTTTACAAGCTCTTATACCTGATATTGATGAAGAAAATACAAAAGGCGTAGAAAATATAAAAATTTCAGACATAGAGCCAAATCAATTCCAGCCAAGGAAACATTTTGATGATGAATCTCTTAAAGAGTTATCTGATTCTATAAAAGAACACGGGATTATACAACCTATTATTGTTAGAAAAATCAATTTCGGATACCAAATTGTAGCAGGGGAAAGAAGATGGAGAGCAGCTAAACTTGCAGGACTAAAAGAAATACCAGCTATAGTTAAAGATTTTGATGACCAGAAAGTGATGGAGATAGCCCTTATAGAAAATCTCCAGAGAGAAGATCTAAATCCTATAGATGAAGCAAAAGCATACAAGTCACTGATGGAACAGTTTAACTTAACACAGGAAGAAATATCAAAGAGAGTTGGCAAAAGCAGGTCGGCAATTGCTAATAGTATTAGGTTGCTTAATCTAGATGAAAAAGTTCAAAATATGCTGATGGAAGGGAAAATAACTACAGGTCATGCAAAAGTCATATTAGCTGTTCAAGATGCAGACAAGCAGAATATAATTGCAAATAAAATTGTTGATAAGAATTTAAATGTTAGAGAAACAGAAAATTTGATAAAAGAAGTGGCATCACCGAAAAGAAAAAGAAGACAGGTTAATGACATATATATTAAAGAGATAGAAGATAATTTTTGCAGATTTTTCGGAACTAAGGTAAAGATAATACCAGGTAAAAATAAAGGAAAGATAATGATCGAATATTACGGTGAAGAGGATTTATCCAGGCTTACAGATCTTATAATAAATAGATGATAGTCAATGCATTTGTAAAAACAAATGCATTTTTCTATTGTAACTATGGCTAAATAAATATAAAATATAGATATATGAATAAAACTCACAGGTGAAAATGTATGGAACATTATATAATAATATGTAATTCGACGCAGCATATGCTGAATGCGGATAAAATATTAAAGCAAAATGATATTAAGACTGAATTGATTCCTGCTCCATCAGAGTATGGTTCTGTATGCAGTACCGCAATAAAAATTAATGCATATAATGTTGATGTAGCAGAAAAACTCCTTAAAGATAATTCTATATCATTGAAAGGTATATACCCTTATAAAATACGTAAACTTGAAGGGCTTATTGATAAAATTAATAAAGACTTAAATGATGATTTAAAAACTGTCTTAAAGAAAGTAGAAAATGGAATAGAGCTAACAGAAGATGATATAGTTGTCATACTAAGCTCCAGTGGTGATAAGAACTTAAGTTCTATATTTAGAGCTGCGGATGAGATGCGAAAGTCAGTTGTCGGCGATATTGTCGACATAAGGGCAGCAATAGAATTTTCAAATATTTGCAGAAAAAATTGCTTTTATTGTGGATTAAGGAGAGATAATTTATCTGTTGAGCGATATAGGATGGACATAGATGAGATAGTCCAAACTGCAAAAGAATTAAAAAAGATGGGGATAAGGACAGTTATTCTTCAATCAGGTGAAGATCCATGGTATACAGAAGATAAGATAATTGAAATTATCAAGAAAATTAAGAAAGAGACTAATATGCGCATAACGCTAAGCATTGGTGAAAGAAACCAAGAAGAGTACAAGCATTTTAGGGAAGCTGGTGCAAATAATTTTTTACTGAAAATAGAAACTACAAACAGGGAAATATTTAAAAATATACATCCTGATGATGATTTTGATTATCGCGTTAAATGCTCTGAGTGGCTAAGGGAGAACGGATATGTAAATGGTAATGGCAATATTATAGGACTTCCTGGACAAACAGCAAGAGATATAGCGAAAGATATATTGTTTTTTAAAGATATGGGAATCCATATGGTAGGTATTGGCCCATTTGTACCGGCTACAGGTACACCATTAGAGACATATCCACATGGAGATGTTGAGATGACGTTAAAGACGGTTGCAGCAACGAGACTTGTTTTAAAAAATGTTTTTATACCTGCTACAACAGCATTAGCAACAGTTGATAAAGATGCGCAAGTTAAGGCTTTAATGGCAGGTGCAAATACAATTATGTTGATTTCTACACCTTCTAAGTACAGAAGCAGGTATAAGATATACAGCAATAAAAACATGGTGGATTTACAGACGGCATATAGAGCAGTTATTAAAGCAGGAAGGAAAATGCCTCCTTACATTAACTTAGATTACATTAAAGATAGTAAATAAAATTAAGAGATGGGAGGGCTGTCGTTGATTTATTTTGATAATGCGGCTACATCATATCCTAAGCCAGAATCAGTTTACGATGAGATTGACAGGGTAATGAGGTATTGTGGAAATCCAGGTAGAGGCAGTCATAGATTAGCAATAGAGTCTGGAAAGCATATATTAGAAGCAAGGCAGGAATTGTGCCAGCTTTTTAATATAAATGACCCTATGAGAGTAATTTTTACGCTTAATACCACAGATTCTTTAAATATCGCATTAAAAGGCATTTTAAATGAAGGCGATCATGTGATAACATCAAGCATGGAGCATAACTCTATGATAAGACCACTGATAGCTTTAAGAGACAGCAACTATATTGATTTGACAATAGTGAAATGTGATCAGAAGGGAAATATTGATGTTGATGATGTAAGAAAAGCTATTAAGAAAAATACGAAATTGATTGCTATGATACACGCATCGAATGTGACTGGCACATTGATGCCTATAAGGGAAATAGGCAGTATTGCCCGGGAAATGGGCATATATTTCCTGGTTGATGCTGCACAAACTGCTGGAAGTTATCCTATTGATGTAGAAGAGGATAATATTGATTTATTGGCATTTCCCGGCCATAAATCTCTCTTTGGACCACAAGGCACAGGGGGACTTTATGTAAGGGACAAGATAAAACTTAAAACGATAAAGGAAGGTGGAACAGGTAGCAATTCAGAAAATATCCATCAACCTGATATGATGCCAGACATGCTTGAGAGTGGAACGCCAAACACACCTGGTATTGCAGGTCTAAAAGAAGGTGTGAAATATATTAGAAGCATAGGTGTAGAAAATATATTAAAACATGAAAGGAAGCTGACAAAAAGGTTTATTGACGGTGTGAAAGATATACCAAACCTTATATTGTATGGAAATAACGATGAAGAAAGGAGAGTTGGAGTTATATCTATAAATATAAAAGGTATAGATTCCGGGGAAGTCAGCTACATTCTGGATAAAGCATTTGATATAGCTACGAGATCTGGCCTTCATTGCTCATCACTGGCTCATCAGACGATAGGTACGTTAAAGACAGGTACAGTCAGATTTGGAATAGGGTATTTTAATACCGAAGATGAAGTAGATAAAGCTGTAGATGCATTGTACACCATTGCAAAACAAGCGCTGAGTTAAGGAAATTTATGAAATTCGGAGGAGAAAGTATGCAAGAACTGATGATGATATTTAATAAAAACATGAGTTTATTTATTTTATTTGCCATTGTTCTTGGGTTGTTTGATTTCATAGTAGTTATTATAATTAATTCTAAATACACAAAATTAAAGAACCAGTATAAGAAGCTTATAAAAGAATTGGAAACGGGAGATGTAATTGAGCTTTTAACAAAGAACATAAGTAGAAATGAAGAGTTTAACGAAAAGCTTGAAAAGTTTAGGAAAGAGTTAAGCATGATAGATAGTGAAATGAAAGCTTCTATAAAGAAAGTTGGTATTGTAAGGTATAATGCATTTAATGATGTGGGATCTGACTTGAGCTTTTCAATAGCTCTTTTAGACAGTGAAGACAATGGAATAGTCTTGTCAGGAATATACGGCAGAAATGAAACGGCTACATTTGCAAAGCCAATTGTAAGAGCACAGTCAAATTATCCTTTATCGGCAGAGGAAATTCAGGCAATAGATAAAGCGAGGAAGGGTCAGAGGTGAGGATAATTTGATTGCCTTTATTGTCAACCCTACTGCTGGAAATGGTAAAGCGTACAAAATGATTCCAAAGATAGAGAAACTTATGAAGGAAAGAAATGTAGATTACAAGGTGTTTATTACTAAATATCCTGGTCATGGCACTAAACTTGCAGAGGAGGCATCAAAAAGTAACTTTGATATTATCGTTGCTGTCGGTGGCGACGGAACAGTGCACGAAGTGATAAATGGCATTAACAATACAGATGTTGCACTGGGAATAATCCCATTAGGAACTGGCAATGATTTTGCTAGGTATTTTCGTATACCCAAAAATGTAGACAAAGCACTGGAAATTTTGTTAAAAGGTAAAATCAAATTAATTGACAGCGCTGTCGTAAATAAATATATTACATGCAATAATATAGCTAATATTGGCTTAGACGCGGATGTGGCAGCCGAGATAACTAAATCCAAAAAGTTTGTAGGTGGCATTTTTGCGTATACATTAGGCCTTATAAATGTACTTATAAAATACAAGCCCTACAGCATAAAAATCGATATTGATGGTAAGAAAATAAAAAGAAAGATAATGTTGGCGGCGTTTGGAAATTGTAGTTTTTACGGTGGAGGATTTAAAATTTTGCCAGATGCAAACCCCGATGACGGGTACATTGATGTGATAATCGTAAATGAGATCAATAAGTTGAAATTATTATTTTTATTGCCTATGGCCATTTTTGGGAAGCATACAGTTTTGAAATGTGTTGAAATGTACAAAGCAGAGAAAATACAGATAAGCACTGAAAAAGAAGTAGCAATGTGCGTTGATGGGGAAGTTCTGCTTTCTAACAACATAGTATTGCATGTAAAGAGAAATTCTGTAAAAATATGTACAGATTAAATAAAAAAGTATATTGTCAAAAAACTTCAGCCATACTATATATGTCTGAAGTTTTTTTGATTTTTCATTTCACACAATAAGAACCGACGTGGAGGCGTGTAGATGGATGAAATAAACAGAGGAAAGCTTTTAATCATAGGTGGTGCAGAAGATAAAAAAGATAAATGCATAATCTTAAAAGAAGTGATAAAACTATCTGGTGGTGAAAATAGCAGAATAGTCATAATGACTACTGCAACAGAAAAGCCAGAAGAGGTAGGTAAAAATTATGTAGAAATCTTTAAGAGGTTAGGAGCGGTAACTGTTGAAACTGTAAATATAGATTCGAGAGATGATGTAAAAAACGAAATTGTTAAAGAAAGGCTAAGAAACAGTACATGTATTTTCTTTACAGGTGGAGATCAGCTGAGGATTACCAGTATACTTGGAGGAAGTGGTATTGACAAACTTTTAAATGAATTAAATAAACGGAAAGGCATTTTGGTAGTTGGAACAAGTGCAGGAGCATCTGTTATGTCTAGAACGATGATAATAGGTGGCAATGATGAGGAGTCCCCAAGGAAATGTACAATAAACATGGCTCCAGGACTGGGACTTTTAAATAACGTGATAATAGACCAGCATTTTGCACAAAGAGGCAGAATTGGAAGGCTGCTTACTGCGATAGCTGAAAACCCAGAGAATCTTGGAGTAGGAATAGATGAAGATACCGCTATAGTAGTTGATGGAAATAAGTTTAGAGTTATTGGCTCAAATGCAGTAACTGTAGTCGACGGTAGGACATTGAAAAATACCAATGTGTCAGAGTCTAGCCCTGATGAGATATTATCATTAACACATGTGACACTGCATATACTCCCATCAGGGTATGGTTTTGATATTATGCTAAGAGAGCCTTTTAAATATAACAAGGAGGATAAATAATGATTATAAAGGATATAAGGGTATATCGTGGTAGAAACATATACTGCCATAGACCTGTTGTAAAGATGATTGTGGATACAGGTGATTATGATATACCAACAAAAGATATACCGGGATTTAATGAAAGGCTTATAAAAACCATTCCTAGTTTAAACAAACATTGTTGCTCGTATGGTTATGAAGGTGGATTTTTAAAGAGACTTGATGAAGGTACATATCTTCCACATGTTACAGAGCACATAATATTAGAAATTCAAAATATACTGGGGTATGATGTGAAGTATGGAAAAGCTAGATTGATTGAAGGACACCTTTACAACGTAATATTTGAATATGAATTAGAGGAATGTGCAATAAGATCAGCTAAATTAGCAGTTAAGATGGTAAATAAATTTATAAGTGGAGAGGATTTCGACTTTGAGCAGGAATTAGAGCAGATAAGGAAGGTTGTTGTAGAGGTTGAGCTGGGACCCAGTACTATGGCTTTAAAGAAGGCTGCAGAAGAAGCGTCAATTCCTGTAACAAGGGTTGGAAATGGCAGCATATTGAGACTAGGCTATGGACGCTATCAAAAGATGATAGAAGGTACTATAACCCAAAATACTAGCTGCATTGCCGTAGATATAGCCTGTGATAAGATTCTGACCAAAAACATAATTAAAGAGTATGGGCTACCAGTACCTGAAGGGGATGTCGCTTATAATGAAAATGATGCAATAGCCATAGCTGAGGAAATTGGCTACCCAGTTGTAGTGAAGCCATTTAACGGCAATCAAGGGAAAGGCGTTTTTTTAAATCTATTAAATAAAGAGGAGTTAATCGTCGCATATAGAAACGCAAAAAACATAAGTGATTTAGTTATAGTTGAAAGACATATTAAGGGGAAAAATTACAGAGTTCTTGTGGTTGGTGATAGAGTTGTTGCGGTATCGGAAAGAATACCTGCTAGAGTCTTAAGTGATGGAATACATACAATTAGGGAGCTAGTAGAGATTGAAAACAGGAACCCTCTAAGAGGTGTTGGACATGAGAAACCTCTTACAAAAATAAATATAGACAATATTTCACAATTTGTGTTAAAAAAGCAAGGATACCAAATTGATGATATTCCTCCAAAAGGTGTGTATGTATATTTTCGCGAAAGCGCAAACTTAAGTACTGGAGGTACAGCAATTGATAGGACGAAAGAAATACATCCTGATAATATAGAAATAGCGGTGAGAGCTGCAAAGGCCATTGGCTTGGATATTGCAGGAATTGACATTACAATGGAAAATATCTCTATGCCTTTAAACAGGAGCAATGGCGCTATAATTGAAGTTAATGCGGCTCCAGGCATAAGGATGCATCACTACCCGTCTAAGGGCAAATCACGAGATGTCGCAAAAGCGATTGTAAATATGCTTTATCCAAAAGGGAGCAAAGCCACAATACCAATTATATCGGTTACTGGTACCAATGGGAAAACTACGACAGTGAGAATGATATCTCAAATATTGAAGATGTATGGTTATACGGTTGGAATGACGTCTACAGATGGGATTTATGTTGATGATGTATGCATATATAAAGGGGATAATTCAGGACCTAAAAGTGCCAGGACATGCCTTGCGGATAAAAATATTGATGCAGCTGTGTTGGAAACAGCAAGAGGTGGCATTGTAAGGGAAGGTTTAGGATACGATTTGGCTGATGTAGGCATAATTACAAATATTTCAGAAGACCACCTTGGCATAGATGGTATTGAAACATTAGAAGATCTTGCATTTGTAAAATCTTTAGTGGTAGAAGCAGTAAAAAAAGATGGGTACTCAGTCTTAAATGCTGATGATCCTATGACACCGTATATTTCCAAAAGAGCAAAAGGAAAAATCATATACTTTTCGATGCATGAGAATAACATTACTATAAAGAGGCATCTAGAAGAAGGTGGTATTTCTGTATACGTAAAAAATGATACGATAGTAATTGCAAATGGTGAAATAGTACCAGTTGCAAAAATTGATGAGATTCCCGCTACGCTAAACGGCAAAGTCTTGTATAATGTAGAAAATGCCATGGCAGCAATTGCTGCATCGTACGGCATCAAGATTCCAGTAAATGTGATTTCAAAAGGAATCAAATCATTCTATTGCGATGAAAATCACAATCCAGGTAGATTTAATATTTTCAATGTAGGAAGTTTCCGAGTCCTTGTGGATTATGGCCATAATATAGACAGTATAAGAAAGGTAATAGAATCGGCTCGAAAGCTGAATCCTAATCGTTTGCTTGGAGTAATAGGCGTTCCGGGTGACAGAAGCGATTCAAGCACATTGAAGATAGGTGAAATCTGCGGAGAAGGATTTGATAAGGTTTATATAAAGGAGGACTTAGATTTAAGAGGACGAAAGCCAGGTGAAATAGCAAAACTTTTGGAGATAGGCGTACTAAAGGGTGGACTCAGCAAAGAAGATGTAAATGTGATTTTAAAAGAAGTAGATGCATTAAAGACTGCTATGTACGAAGCACAACCGGGAGATTTGATTGTGATATTCTATGAAAAATATGCGCCTGTAGTAGATGTCATAAACAATTTTATAAAAATAAGTCAGTTTGATATAGATGAAAGCAAAGAAAGGGCTTAAATTATGCCCTTTCTTTGCGATTTTCCAATTCTATTATAGATTTCGTTATGCCATATGTTATTATATCTGCCATCTTCATTACAACATTGAGTCTTGTGTTCTGTAGTACCATAAATTCCATAAATCCAGAAATATTTACTATACCTGTCACATACATATTTCCTATAGGAGTCAAATCTTTTGAAACACCAGCACCAGGTTTTATAGCACCTTCACCTATAGATATACAGCCTACATGATTTAATGAACCCAGACATGCATCCACAGCTATAATAAAAGGATTTTTATGTACTTTTTTAATATTGTATAAAGTCTCATTTAGATTTTTCGCATGGACAGGTTCGCTTAATGTTCCATATATACCGATTCTGTCAGAAAAGAAATTTTTTAGTTTATATCCAACAATTGGTCCAAGACTGTCACCAGTGGACCTGTCTGTACCAATACAGACAACGACAAAGTCATCTTTAAAGTTAAACAATTTATTAAAACATCTTGAAAATTCTAAACTAAAATCACTGTAACATGTTTTATCATTTATGTTGATTAATTTCATTATGCCATCTCCTTAAAGCATATTTCTATAATTATTTTTCACAAGTTTCATTCTATTAATACACTGTAAATAAGTATTGGTTGAAAACAGGCACATAAATGTGTATTATAATATTAGGTGTTTTAAGGTGGTTTTTATGAATATTGTTGATATTATAATAGTTTTGGTAATTGCATATTTTATGTACTCTGGCTTTATAAAAGGTTTTATTATGACACTTTACGGATTAGCAAATATTGTAATATCATGGATTTTGACTGTGAAGTTTTATCCAATTGTATCACAGTATATAATGAGAAATGTAAAATTGTTGGATTTTGCAATGAAATTGGCAGGCTCTTTAAAAAATGTAATCTTTAATGTTACATCTATAAAGTCGTTTGTAGATTTAATTAGTATAGTTTTGACATTTTTGTTCTTTACATTATTTTTAAAAATCTTTGCAGTGATACTCAACAAATTATCGAATTATCCGTTTATAAGGATCTTTAACAAGATAGGCGGTGGGCTTTTAGGCATGGTAGAAGGATTTGTGTTTGTTTTTTTCATATTCAGCTTGTTTAAAGCCATAAACAATATGTTACCCCTAAGTTACTGGACGTATATAGACAAATCTCAGTTTGCAAAGCTATTTTTGAACAACAATGATGTCCTTAAAATGTTTTTGCTGTAATTTAAAGTGAAAGGATGTTTAATTTGGAATATCTGCTTAATTTGTATAATCAAATACTGAAACTTTACGATATAAAGATATTAGGAACGACTTTTGATATTTTAAAAGTCGTTATAATAGCGTATATTGCCAAGAAATTAGGATACCTTTTGATAGATAGATTCTATGTAATGCAGGAAAGGTCCAAGATTCAATTTTCAGAAAGGAAGGTAAAAACACTTTCTTCTCTTACAAAAAATATTTTAAGGTATGTCATATACTTTGTTGCAATTTACTCTATACTGGAGATATTAGGATTAAAAATGGGTTCAATACTGGCTGTAGCCGGTATAGGCAGCCTCGCAGTTGGATTTGGAGCACAAAGCCTTGTGAAAGATGTCATAACAGGCTTTTTTATAATATTCGAAGATCAATTTGGAGTGGGTGACTATATTACTATAAACAATTTTTCAGGGACTGTGGAGGAAATCGGACTTAGAGTTACAAAAATTAGGGACTTTTCAGGTGATCTTAACATCATTCCAAATGGCGAAATTACGTCTGTAACAAACCATTCTAAAGGTGCTATGAGAGCTCTCGTAACTATTGGTATATCTTATGAAGAGGATGTAGACAAAGCTTTAAAGATATTAAATGAAATATGCAATGCGGTAAAAAAAGATAGAGATGATATATTGGAAGGACCTTCAGTACTTGGCATAACTAACTTTAAAGATTCTACAGTTGAAATTACAATAGTAGCTATGACGAAACCAATGCAACAGTGGTCTGTAGAGAGGGATTTAAGATATAGGATAAAACAGTCATTTAACAACTACAATATAGATTTACCATATCCACACATGAATGTTGTATTAAAAGATAATAATAAGAAAGGTGATAATGATGCCAAAAGAGATCAATGTAGGTGATATTGTCAAAATGAAGAAAGTTCATCCATGTGGTGGAGATGAATGGGAAGTACTTAGAGTAGGTATGGACATAAGAATAAAATGTTTAAAGTGTGGTCGAATGGTGTTGATGCCAAGGCCTAAATTTGAAAAGGGAATGAAAAAAGTAATAAAAACTGTTGAAAAACCAAATGAACAATGATAAAATAACAATATGGATTGCCGCCTTGCCCAATAGGGCCGTAAAGTCCGTAAGGAGGTGAAAGAATGAGATCGTATGAAACAATATTTATAATTTCTCCAGATGTTAATGATGAAGCAAGACCTGCTTTAATTGAGAAGTTCAAAAATCTCATAACAGAAAAAGGTGGAGAAATTACAAATGTCGATGAGTGGGGCAGAAGAAAGCTTGCTTATGAAATCGATAAGAAAAGTGAAGGGTATTATGTTTTGATGAACTTTAACAGTGATGTAGATGTCCCACACGAACTTGAGAGAGTTTACAAAATTACAGACGGTATACTGAGATATCTTATTGTTAAAGTTGATAAATAATTCATTGATAGGTGGGTTAAATAATGTTAAATAAAGTTGTATTGATAGGCCGTTTAACAAAAGATCCTGTCCTAAAGTATGCGTCATCAAATATGACTCCTGTAACTACGTTCACACTTGCTGTTAACAGGAACTATACTCAGCAAAATGGTGACAGGTTGGCGGATTTTATACCCATCGTTACATGGCGAAAGCTTGCAGAGATTTGTGGGAATAATCTTAAAAAGGGAAGATTAGTTGCTGTCGCCGGAAGTATCCAGACTCGTTCATGGGATGACAACAGCGGCAATCGCCACTGGGTTACAGAAGTTGTTGCAGATGAAGTTAAGTTTTTGGACTCAAATAAAAGCAGTGGCAATGATCCTATGATTGATATAGGCAAAGATATTCATAGTTTTGATATCGATGTGGATGGCGGCGATTTTGATGGATTTAGTCCGGTGGAGTCAGAAGATGATCTTCCATTCTAAGGAGGGTTGAGTATGTCAAACAACAATAACAATGTTAAAGAAAATTCCGCTCAAAAGAGGAAAAACAGAAAAGCTAAAAAGCGTGTTTGTGCTTTTTGTGCCGATAAGATAGATTATATAGATTATAAAGAAGTTGGTAAGTTGCGGAAATATATAACAGAAAGAGGCAAGATATTGCCTAGAAGGATAACTGGAAACTGTGCTATACATCAAAGACAGCTTACAGTAGCCATAAAAAGAGCAAGACAGATTGCACTACTACCATATACAGCCGAATAATGATATAATAGAGAGGGCGCAGCCCTCTCTTGTTTTTCATGTGTATAAGGTGGGATATTATGGATAATAATTTTGATATAACAAAAAATATCAAAAGCTTAGAGAGTTTAAAGGTAGAGCTTTTAGATAGAACGGCATCTATATTCAAAAATTTTAATAATGACGATATATCGCTAGAGCTGATTGATAATATATGCCATGTGATAATTACTGGCTATTTATTGGGAAATAAATTGGGGTATGATTTTAGAGAAATTGACGAAGAAATATTAAAGCGCATAAGATCTATTTCTGCAGAAATAAAAGAAGAAGATTCTGAAAATTATAGAGATCTTATTGCCTATCTTAAAAAGAGGTAAGATTTATACATGGAGGCGCAGAGATGGATAGCAAAAACATTGCAAATGCAGCAATTATGATTGCCATGGCGGTTATAATTGTTTTAGTTGGTGCATACGTACCACCGCTTTTTTTCATACTTTTTTTTGTACCAGTGCCTATAAGCATTGTATTTATTAGAAGCGATTTATTATATGGGATTTTATCCACTATTTTAGTTTTTATAGCTACATTTTTATTTACAGATATTATTACTGCTTCAATAGTAGCAGTAATAAGCGCGATCGGAATTATAATGGGTTATCTCATAAGAAAAGGAAATGCACCGCGAGATGTTGTAATAGAGACTGGCGCGATATCTTTAGTTGGATTTGTTGGGCTATTGTATATTCTTAAAATATTTGGTATAAATGTAATAAACAGTATTTTAAATGATTATACGCAAATTGGGAATGAAGTATTAACACTTTATAAAAACACTCCCAATGAAGCTGCGATTAGAAGCATGATAAATTACATGATAGATACTATTAAAATTTTGCTGCCTTCGATTTTTGTCATAATGATTGCTATAGTTGTGGTGGCAAACTATATGCTGTTGTCCAGGATAATGACGAAAGATCAGAAAGTGAAAAGATTGCCTCCATTTATGTTTTGGAGGATGCCATACATGACGGGTTGGATATTTATTGGTGCTCTTTTATACCAGTATTTTGTAAATTCTAGTATAGTGGCGTCTAATCTTTTGCTTCTTCTGTCTATTGGATTTACTATAAGCGGCCTTTCTTACGTAAAATATTTCATGACAAAGAGATTTAATTTTAGTTCTGCCATCAGTAATTTCATCTTGTTAGCATTATTTCTATTTCCTGTGACTTTTTCATTAATGACACTATTAGGCGTAATCGATACAAGCATGAATTTGAGAAAATTTACTTAGAAGTTTGATTAGCTTTGTATCCAAGTTTTAAGGGGATGTGGATATGTTTGATAAAAAATTTTACAAATTGATATCCTCTGTAAGCCTACTTAATGTAATTTTGTCAGCGGTTCTGACGATGGCAGTTTTATATTACAATATTTATATAGGTTTTGCATCCATGATATTGCTGATATACATTTTGTACGTAGAATACAAAGGAGAAAAAAAGAAGCGGACAGAATTTGATAAGTACATTGAAAGACTTTTTTTTAGTGTTGATAAGGCATCTGGCAATGTATTATCACTTTTGCCTATACCAGTCGCTTTAATGAGCGATGAAGGAAACATAGTATGGTATAATTCATGTTTTGCTCAAAATTTTGAAGATAAGAAAGACATAAATAATATTATTTTAAAATATGCAAAATCAAAAAAAGATGATAAGTATCATTTTAAAATAGGCAATAAATACTATTACATGATGAGCATATTGTCTCAACCTAAAAGGAAAAAGTCTAAAGACAATCATACTTATTATAATATTTTCATTTTTGACGAAACTGATTACATGGAAATATCAAAGAAACTTAGCAATTCTCAACCGGTTTTAGGCTACATACTTGTAGATAATTATGAAGAAGCACTTCAGTCTGCAGATGATTTAAATAGGCCTGTTATTGCGGCAGAGATTGAAAGAAGGCTTAATATTTGGGCACAGTCTATGAATGCATATATAATAAAATATGCTAATGATAGGTACATCTTTGTTACACAAGAGAGAGATCTTAATAATCTAGAAGAAAATCGATTTGAAATACTTGACTTTATAAGAGATATAAATGTGGGCAACAAAATTCCTATCACATTGAGCATAGGTGTTGGCGCTGATTCATCTGAGTTCAGCAAATTGAATGAGTATGCAACATCTGCAATTGATTTAGCTTTAGGAAGAGGCGGAGACCAAGCCGTCGTAAAAAAAGGTGAAAAAATATTGATTTACGGTGGTAAAACACAAGCTGTGGAGAAAAGGACAAAAGTCAAAGCTAGAGTTGTATCACATGCAATAAGGGAGCTTATTGAGGAGTCTTCTAATGTTTTGGTGATGGGACATAATTTTATGGATTTTGACTCTTTAGGTGCAGCAATTGGTATGTACAGGTGTGCTGTATCACTTGGAAAAGAAGCTAAGATAATTTTAGATAAATCAAATCCAGCAATAGAAACCCTCTTAGAAAAGATAGAAAGAGACGAGGAATATGCAAATCCATTTATAGATGTAAGCAATGTAAAAAGTGTCGTTAATCAGAAAACATTGCTTATAGTAGTAGATGCTCATAGACCAAGTTATTTAACGTATCCTGAATTGGTGAATCTTGTAGAGAGGATAATAGTTATAGATCACCATAGAAGGGGAAAGGAGTTTATAGACAAGGCATTGCTTGTTTACCTTGAGCCGTACGCATCTTCTACGTGTGAGCTTGTGACGGAGATATCCCAGTATATTAAAGATAAAGTAGACATAAAACCGATAGAGGCGGAAGCTTTACTTGCTGGAATAACGGTTGATACAAAAAATTTTACATTTAGGACAGGTGTAAGGACGTTTGAAGCGGCATCCTATTTGAGGAGGAAAGGAGCCGATACCATATCTGTAAAGATGCTATTTCAAAATGATTTAAAATCGTATATAATAAAATCTACGATAGTTAAAAATGCGGAAATAACAAAAGAAGGGATAGCAATTGCTGTAAGCCCTGAAGAGACTGACAATGTGATTGCTGCTCAAGCTGCAGACGAGCTTTTAAACATAAAAGGTGTTCAGGCATCGTTTGTTGTATTCAAGCGGTCAGACGACGTGGCTATCAGCGGAAGGTCTATAGGAGATATAAATGTTCAGGTAATACTTGAAAAACTTGGAGGCGGTGGACATTTAACTGTTGCAGGTGCCCAGGTTAAAAAACCGCTTCAAAATGTAATAGATGATTTGAAGAAAGCTATTGATGAATACTTTAAGGAAGGTGAATCGTAATGAAGGTAATATTGCAGAAAGATGTTAAAGGCATAGGTAAAGCTGGCGATATAGTAAATGTCAGCGATGGATACGGTAGGAATTATCTAATACCACGTGGATTGGCCATTGACGCGACGGAGTCCAATATAAACATATTAAATGAGAAGAAAAAAGCATTAGAAAAGAAAAGACAGAAAGAAGTTGAAGCCGCTCAGGAGATAGCCAAAAAGCTCTCACAGGAGACAATTAAGCTTAAAGTAAAGACAGGAGAAAATGGCAAATTGTTTGGTTCTATAACGTCTAAAGACATCCAAGATGAGCTAAATAAAAGAGGATACGATATAGACAAAAAGAAAATAAATCTTGCGGATGCAATAAAAACAACAGGTACATTTAATGTAGATGTAAAATTGTACCCCGGCATACAGGCAAAAATAAAAGTAGAGGTTGTAGGCGAATAAAATTTTTTGTGGGTCTTGGAGATAAAAATTCACAGGGTTTTGGTTGCTTTAAGGGGGTAAAGAAATGGAGTGGAATAAAATCCCTCCTCAAAATTTAGAAGCAGAGCAAGCTGTTTTAGGTGCAATGCTTTTATCAAGGGATGCAATAATCGATGCATCTGAGATAGTTAAAGCAGATGATTTTTACAAAGAATCGAATAAAAAACTTTTTACAATCATTATGGATATGTTTGAAAAAAACATACCGGTTGATTTAGTTACTGTCGTTGATGAGTTGAGAAGGCAAAACCTTTTGGAGGCTGTTGGGGGACTTGACTATATAACAAATTTATCATCCAGCATTATTACTACTGCAAATGTATCGTATTATGCAAAGATGATACAGGAAAAGGCTACATTAAGGCGCCTTATCCAAGCTTCATCTGAAATAATGGAAATGGGCTATAGTGGCGGTGATATACATGATGTGTTGGATGCGGCAGAGCAAAAGATATTTGATATAGCACAGGGAAGGAACACTGAAAATTTTTATCCTATAAAAGATGTCTTGATGGATACCTTTTACAATATAGAGAATCTCTATAAAAATAAAGGGCATCTGACCGGTGTGCCGTCAGGCTTTCCAGATTTGGACTTGAAGACATCTGGTTTTCAACCATCAGACTTCATACTTTTGGCAGCGAGGCCTTCAATGGGTAAAACATCATTTGCTTTAAACATTGCAGAAAATGCGGCGCTGGCTCTTAAAGAGCCTGTTGCAATATTTAGTCTTGAAATGTCAAAAGAGCAGCTTGTAAATAGACTTATATGCTCTACAGCTAATATCGATAGCCAGAAATTAAGGACCGGCAATTTAGATGATGATGATTGGCCAAGACTCGCTGCTGCAATGGCACCTCTTTCGACAGCACCAATATACATTGATGATACACCTGGCATATCTGTGATGGACATAAGGGCAAAGTGTAGAAGACTAAAGCTGGAGAAGGGTTTATCATTGGTGCTTATAGATTACTTGCAGCTTATGCAAGGAAGAGGAAATTCGGAAAGCCGTCAGCAAGAAGTTTCAGAGATATCAAGGTCATTAAAAGGGCTTGCAAGGGAATTACAGGTTCCCATCATAACATTATCGCAGCTATCCCGTGCACCTGAGGCAAGATCAGACCATAGGCCAATTTTGAGCGATTTAAGAGAATCAGGTGCAATAGAGCAGGATGCTGACATAGTGATGTTTCTCTACAGAGATGATTATTACAACAAAGACTCCGAAAAGAAAAATATAGCAGAGTTAATCATTGCAAAACACAGAAATGGGCCAACAGGTACGATTGAGCTATTGTGGATGGGACAATATACGAAATTTGTAAGTATTGACAAATACAGGACGGAATAGGTAAGAGGTATTTTTATGTGTGAATATGATTATCTTAGGAAGATACCCTATTTCAATACTCTTAGCGAAAATTCATTAAAAGAATTGAATAAAATTGCCTATAAAAAAGAGTACAAAAAAGGTAGCATTATTTTTTTTGAGGGTGATGAAGGAGATGCTATCTACTTTGTAAAAACAGGTAAAGTTAAGATTTCAAAAACGTCACAACAAGGCAAAGAGCACATTATTAAAATCATGGAAGATGGAGATATATTTGCTGAATCGCTTCTATTTATAGGTGGGAAATACCCAGCTACAGCGGAAGCGATAGAAGACTCAATAGTGATCGTTTTAAAAAACAAAGATATTGAAAATCTCATATTAAAGAATAACGAAATAGCCCTTGGTATAATAAAACTTATGGCAAAAAGACTACAAAACGTGGCAGTTATAATTGAAAACCTGGCATTGAAGGATTCTTTAGGTAGGACTGTTTCTATACTTTTGACATTTGCAAGAGAAAAAGGTGTGAAAAATAAAGAAGGAATTGCTATAGAATTAAACTTAAGCAGACAAGACCTTGCCAACATGGTAGGGACGTCTCGAGAAAATATGACAAGAATTTTAAGTCAGTTAGACAAAGAAGGAGTTATAAAACTGGATAGGCATGCTATAATAATAAAAGATGTAAATGCGTTAAAAAATTTGTCATAAATTTGTTGTATACATAAAGATTGTATGTTATAATCCCATCTTTGACAGTTGAAGAAAAGAAAAAGCTTGAGAACCGTTGAAAATAAAGGGGCCCAAGCTTTTGTATTATTATTAAAAAGTGAGTAATGTATTTATAATTTTGTGCTTTTTAAAATTTTTTTCATCTTGCTTTTACTTACAATTTGATAATCTGTGCGGAAGCCAAATGCTTCGTGTAAATCATCTGTAAAGTCTGTTCTTGTATAAATAGGTATATAACCATCACCTTTTACTTTTAAGAAATTCATATCTCTTAATCCATTAATGATTTCATGACATGTATATTTTCCGTTCAATTTCTTTTCAAGGAGTCTATATATAACTAAGGAAATGAAACAAGTTGTAAAATGAGCTATTATTCTGTCATCACGGCTTAAATATACTGGCCTGGCTTTAAACTCGCTTTTCATAATCCGAAAACATTCTTCAATTTCCCATCGCCTTCTATTTACATTGATAATTGAAGAAACATCGTCTTCAAGATTTGTACACACTGCATAAAAACCATCAAATTGCGCTTCTTTTGCAATGAGTTCGGCGTTGATACAGTATATTTGATGTTCAGCAATTTCTCCATTATCTGTGCAGCGCTTTTTTTCTATAAATCTTTTATAATCATTGGGATTGCATTTTTCTATTTTCCCGGGGTTTGAATCAATTACTTTTTGTGCTCGCTCTATCTGATAATTTCGTATATTTCTCTGATAATCTCGATATTTAATTGAGTATGTAACGATAAGTTTCTGTTCTAATCCGTTTTCTTTTATCCAGCGTTCTTTATAGAACACCTTATCCTTATATTTGTCCTCATCTAGTTTAGCAATGTTATATGTTTTTCTGCCACCAACTAAAGACCAACCATTTGGGTCAAGAGCCCATTCCTTAAGGTGTGTTTTCAGCTTTTTAATAGATTGTGTTGTAATAAACGCCCGATCGCCTTTAATGTTGAATTTCCTGTTATTGTCTGATGATAGCCCTGCATCAGTACATACAATAAATTTAGAAAGATTAAAGTCAGAAAGGATTTTTTCTTCCAAAGGTTTTAAAGTCAACTGCTCATTGGTATTACCTTTGTTAATAGCAAAAGCAAGTGGAACACCATCTCCGTCCATAAAAAGCCCCATTTGTACGATAGGATTTGGTCTATGCTCTTTTGAAACACCATATTGTTTTAATCCATCTTCTTGCTCTATTTCAAAGAAATAATTTGTACAATCATAATACAGTACACCTGTATTTCTTTTGGAAATTTTAAGACTGTTTTTGTACAGGTAAGACTGTATTAAATCAGCTTCCTTGGCAATTACTTCAAGAGCCCTGTATATATGTTGAAGTTCAAAATTAGGCTGTTCAATAAATTTAGTAGAAAGTTGAAAGGTTGCAAGTTTTGAAGATGGATAGATAATTCTTGCATAAATAAGCCTTGAAAGCACTGAATCTAAGTCAAAAGTAAATTTATATTTCAAAGAAATTTTCTTGCAAAGTTTATTGAGTTTAAGTTCATGATATATTTTTTGAAGGAAAAGGTAACCACCATTAAAAGAATTTTGCTCGTCTTTTGTAATAATCTTTGATTGGGAGTATTTCACAATAATATCGCGGTTTTCTTCTTTTTCTTTTTTGTTAAGTTCTTCTATATATTTTTTTGCCCATTCAATAGGATCCTGTCCACCAAGTTTTTCTTTAAGTTCAGCATAAGTACCAAGCTTTTCAACAACTTTTGTAGAACGTCTTCCATTTTCGTATATAGATTTTGTTACGTACAGGGATGCAGCATTTTTTGACCGTGATATACATAATCTCATAATGAAATTCCTCCCATCTCTTTTATTATTAGCTTTTTGTAAAACCCTAAAATTATTGATTTTAAAGGGTTTTACTTTATATATCAGCAGGATTTTCCTCCACTTTTGCCGAATTATATATTATACCAAATATTCTAAATCCAACCAAAGTGAAAGGAGATCCTGCATGATAAAGCAACTTAATTTTTCTGATTTTATTGATGATTTTCATAAATTTATTGTTGTTCAAAAACCTCAGTTGCTTGAGCTTCTTGACCAGTATATTAATATTTCTGACTTAATCCCTGTAAATTGGTATTTTCACTATAATAAAGCTACTGGTCGCCCTCATGATAATTCTCTCGATTCAATTGTTTCAACCTTATTGCTGCAAAAGTTACTTTCTATACCAACTATTGATTTACTTATTACTTTTTTGTCATTTTCAAAAGAACTCCGTGATTTTTGTGGGCTTAATACTGTTCCTGATGCTTCTTTTTACTCAAGGTTCAAACAGGATTACTGTGATGACATTGAAGCCTTCTTTCATAAGTTAGTCGATATTACTGAACCTATTTGTCAGGAAATTGGCCAAGCCCTTGAAAAAGAATTAGGCATCAATCCTGCTGAAGTTTATATTATGGATACTACTGGTATTGAATGCTATGTTAAGGAAAACAACCCCAAATTCTTTAATGCTCTTGTTAAAAAGCTTCAATACTTTAACAAGGACAAGTCAAAAGAAGACATCTATAAAATGGCCTATAATCAAATGCCTAAAACTGCTTCTGTTGACCCTAATATTAAATTGCAATATATCAATGGTACTTTCTGTTATGCCCACAAAACTATAGTTGTGTCTAATGCCCTCGGCATTTTAAGACATATGGACTTTTGCGATTACCAGCCGGATTTTAATGATTATACTGATAGCTCTGAGCCCGCATCCCCTGAAGAAGTTAAACTTACATGGGATGGAAAACTGCTTATACCTGCTATGGAGAATTTTTTTGAGCGTCATCGTAACTTTAATATTTATGCTATGACTGCTGATTCTGGCTTCGATGATGTCCCAAACTATAAATATCTCTTTGAGAATCATGGCATTCTGCCTGTCATTGCTCTTAATCCTAGAAATACCAGAAAAAATTTCGGCAAGCCAGGAATTAATGAAGATGGTATTCCTACATGCCCAAAGGACCCATCTCTTCCAATGAAATGGGATGGCTCTTGTAAAGGTAAAAACCGTTCCTTTAGGAACAAGTTTATTTGCCCTAAAACTGAAAAGTTACCTGGTGGCAAATATGTTTGTTCCTGCGAGGATAAATGTACAACTTCCGATTGTGGCAGAATGTTTTATACATATCCCAAAGATAATTATAGAGTTCATACCCCTATTCCTAGAGATACAGAGCAATGGAATCAAATAGCTGATTTTCGACATATCATTGAGCAGGTTATCTCTAGGCTCAAACTTCCCCTGCAGCTTGGTAATCTCCAGGCTAGAGACCGCAAAACCATCAAGGCAGATTTCTTCATGGCTGGTGCTGCGCATCTTATTACTGTTTTACTAGCATACCGTATGGGAGCTATAGATAAAATTCGTTCTGTTAAGTCTATAGCTGCTTAATTCAACAGCCAGCTAAACTTAAGCATCTACCTCATTTGCATAAATCATTGGGGTCTATTTGTCATGCCTGTTTTTTTCTGTTTTCAATGTTCATCAATAAAATTCAGACCTTTCTTGATTAAATGTACTCTCTGGTATACTGTATCTTTCCTATATCTTCCTCTATTGATTGCTATCTGTAAATTTTTATCTCATAGTTTCACAATTACCTACTTTTATTATAGTACATTACGCAAAATTACGCAATATTTCCATGGCTAAATTTGACTATTTTTTAATAAAAAAAGCCTTGTTTTCAAGGCTTTTACTGATTCCAATGTTTATTAAACTGTCAAAGACCCGAAAAAATTTGTCATAAATTTGTTGTATACATAAAGATTGTATGTTATAATTTATGTGTAATTAAATAAAGTTCGTTAAGTGAGGCTCCTATGCGGATACATGCTGATGCCCGGAAACATCGAGAGATGCCAATGGGTCAACAGATTCTACCGTAACAAGGTTTAATCTAATTCAGCTGGTGAAACCTATGCCGTATAGTGCTAAAACCCAACGAGTGAGTTGAGAAGAGAGCCTTTTACTTTATTGTAAAAGGCTTAAATATTTTTAAAGGCAGGTGGTAATGATGGACTCTGGCCCTTATAATAAGCGAATAAAATTTAAAAATTCAAAAAAGAATATGAGGGAGGAGTCTATCTTACCTTAAACTCCTCCCGGTGAAAAGGAGGTAATGAGATGCCTATTTTAAGCCTTTATTTAAGCAGAATATTGGGAAATAAGATATTTTTAAAAAATGGTGAAATCTTAGGAAAGTTAAAAGACATTGGCGTTTCAACGGCTATTCAGCATCCAGTAGCTATATCCATGATAGTAAAAACGAGATTGGGCACTAAGACATACAAATGGGAAAACATGAAGATAACAAAAAAGTTTGGGCAGTATGAACTTGTATGCAATAATCCAGTAGAAATAGATGGCGCAGATAATGTCTTGTACTTGTCCAAAAATGTACTTGACAAGCAGATTATAGACGTCAACGGAAGAAAAGTTGTAAGGGTAAATGATATAAGGCTTGCACTTTTGGATAAGGGCTTGTTTGCGATTGCTGTTGATATAGGAATTGAAGGAATTTTAAGAAGGCTTGGACTTGCAAAGCCATTAAAAAGGATATTAAAGAGATTTGGCAAAACTATATCCAGTAAATTTATACTTTGGGAGGATATAGAAACAATTTCTCGCTCAAATGAAAATATAATGTTATCAAAGACTTACCATAAATTGGCAACACTTCACCCTTCAGACCTTGCGGACATAATCGAAGATCTTGATTTAAAAACCGGCATAGATATATTTTCAAGCCTCGAGCATGGAAGAGCAGCAGATGTGCTGGAAGAGATGGAGACGGATACTCAGAGAAGTATATTAAACGAGCTGCCTGCAGCTAAAGCCGCAGACATTCTCGAAGAAATGCCTGCAGATGAAGTTGCAGATATACTAGACGACTTGAATGAAGAAAAAGTTGAAGAACTGTTAAATGAGATGGAGAATAATGCATCACTGGAAATCAGAGAATTGATGGAGTATCCCGAGTATGTTGTTGGCAGTTTGATGACGACTGATTTTATTTCGTTTGAAAATACGCTGACAGTTGAAGAAGCCATAAACGAGCTGAGGCTTTTAAAGCCTGATGAAGACATTATATATTATCTCTATATAGTCGATAAAACAAATAAACTTTTAGGAGCTGTAACACTAAGAGACTTAGTCATTTCAGAGCCAAACACTCTGTTAAATGATATTATGAATAAAGATATAATTTATACCCGAGACACGGACTCAATTAAGTCGCTTATAAAAACTGTGACTAAGTACAACTTGGTGGCAATACCTGTCGTTGATGATGATATGAAGCTTTTAGGAACAGTACTTATAAACGATATTATATATGAACTGATGAAGAGCGGAAAGACGTACGCAAGGAGGTAGTGTGGAGTGACAAAGAGAAAGACATTTCTTACAAATTTATTGATATTTCTGTCTATTTTAGGCCCAGGCATTATAACTGGAAGTGTAGATAATGATGCAGGTGGAATAACGACGTATTCTGTGGCAGGTGCCACTTATGGATATAAATTGCTTTGGACATTGATACCGTCATTTATTGTCTTGATAGTGATTCAAGAGATGAATGCTAGAATGGGTGTTGTAACAGGAAAAGGATTGGCAGATCTCATAAGAGAAAATTTTGGTGTTAGAGTTACATTTTTTATTTTTCTTGGACTCCTCATTGCGGATATTGGCAACACTGCAACAGAGTTTGCCGGCGTTGCAGGCAGTATGGAGATTTTTGGCATTAGCAAGTATATAATGGTACCTTTAGCGGCTATTGCAGTTTGGCTTCTAATTGTCAAGGGGAATTATACGGTAGCAGAAAAGGTGTTTTTGGTTTTTAGCGTATTTTTGCTGTCTTATATAATTTCAGCCCTTTTGGCACATCCGGATTGGAAGACAATTGGATTATCTATATTAAAACCTACGATGTCGTTTAAAGCAGATTATTTAAGCATGGTAATAGGTATCATCGGTACTACAATAGCCCCTTGGATGCAATTTTACATGCAGTCATCTGTTATAGAAAAAGGTATAAAAATAGATGATTATAAATACACAATTTGGGATGTAATAATTGGTTGCATTGCGACAGTAGCTGTTGCATTTTTCATAATAGTAGCTTGCGCATCCACACTTCATGTTAACGGAATAAAGATAAACGAGGCAAAGGATGCTGCAATGGCTTTAAAACCACTGGCAGGAGAACTGGCATCGGAGGTATTTGCATTTGGACTTTTTATTGCGTCGATTTTTTCTGCTGCAATACTTCCAGTTGCGACTGCTTTTTACATCTGTGAAGCATTTGGATTTGAAGCAGGTATTGACAAAAGAATGGATGAAGCGCCAGAATTTTATACGCTCTTTACGGCTATAATTGTCATAGCTGTTGCCATAATATTGATTCCACATGCACCACTTATTACCATAACAATATGGACACAGGTATTGAACGGAATTTTATTACCGGTAGTTTTAATATCTATGATGCTACTTGTAAATAATAAAGAAATAATGGGTAAATACGTAAACAGTCCTGTAAAAAATGTTATTGGTTGGGGAACTACAATAGTATTGATTTCACTAACCGCAATTCTTATGGTGTTTTCATTTGTATAAAATTAAAGTATGTTTAAAGGCGGTATACCCGTCTTTTATTTTTTATGTCAAAATGTTTTAAAATATGTATATCTACAGTATACAAGTGTTGTTTTTACAGTTTGCAAATGTTAAATTATAGATGAGGTGGTACTATGTCTGAGCTCATATACATTATTGATGATGATAAAAATATTAGAGATTTAATGGTTAAATACGTTGAAAAAGAAGGGTATAATGTAAAAGCATTTGACAATGCTGAAGATGTCTTAGAAAATTTTAATAAGGACAAACCTGATATGCTTATCTTAGACATAATGATGCCTGGAATGGATGGTTACGAACTTTGCAAGGAGATAAGGAAGATAAGCGATGTACCAATAATAATTGTTTCTGCAAGAGATGAGGATTTGGATAAAATACTAGGTTTAGAATTAGGATCTGATGATTACATTGCAAAGCCTTTTTCGCCTAGAGAGCTTATAGCAAGGATGAAATCTGTATTTAGAAGGGTGAAAATGCCCAAAAGAAGCAACGAGATAAGGATAAAAGATATAGTTATAGTTCCAGATGAAAGGAAAGTGCTTTACAATGGAGAAGAAATGAGTTTTACTTCGATGGAGTTTGAGCTAATACAATTTTTAGCTAAAAATGCAAATAAGGCATTTACAAGAGAACAGCTTTTGGAGAAAGTTTGGAAATATGATTCGTTTACTGAGACCAGGGCAGTTGACGACATGGTAAAAAGGGTAAGGAAAAAGTTGCAAAGTTATGGTTGTGAGTTTAATATTTCTACCATTTGGGGATATGGTTATAAGGTGGAATCGTGATGTCTATAAGATTTAAGTTGATAATTTCTTATATATTGCTTATATTTATTTCATTCTCTATAATCGGTGTATTTTTTAATTTAATGATAAGGGACTTTTTAATAAATGAAGCGAGGCAAAATCTCATAAGGCAAGGCTCTGTCATACAGAGGCTTTACAATGGAAGGATAAGTACGCCTGAAGCGCTGCAATCCATAAGGTACATGCCGCAGTTTAGGGTTGGAGGCAAAATCCTTGACGGTGATTTGCTGGTAGTAGACCTTAATGGTGATATTGTGTACTCATCAAAGCAAAATCCGTTTGGTGGAGGCAATAGGATAGAGTACGCAATACTAGATAAGATAACAAAGGAAGGTTCTTACAATAGCATAAAGATAGGCAACATAGATGTAGTAGCTGCTGTATTTCCCATAATAAGCAATATAAGCGGAAAAGTAATAGGTTCTATAGTTATGTATACACTTGTAAAGGGTATAAAGATTGCTTCTCTTCAAATAGTAGGAGTCCTTTTAAAAGGATTTTTAGTCTCTGGCATAATATCACTCATAATAGGTTATTTGCTTTCAAAATCTATCTCCGCGCCAATTGCAAAACTAACAGAAGTGGTTGAGAAGATTAAAAATAAGAAGTTTGGCGAAAAGGTAGAAATAAAATCTGATGGAGAAATAAAGCTTTTAGCAGATGCTTTTAACGACATGTCTGTGGAACTTAGGAATTACTATACATCTCAAAGGCGATTTTTGCAAAATGCTTCCCATGAACTAAAGACACCCCTTATGTTAATACAAGGCTATGCAGAAGGTATAAAGGATGGCGTTATTGAAAGCGATGATATACCAAAGTCTCTAGACATAATAATAGATGAAAGCATAAGGCTTAGAGACATCGTAAATGACTTGATGTATCTGACGAAACTTGAGACACATCAAGAGGGTCTTAAAATGCACAAAGAATATCTCAAAGACATTTTTGACGAATGTATAGAGAAAATAATGCCTCAATTAAATAAGAAAAAAATTAAAATAAACTACAATGGTAATGATGCAGTCGTAAAATGCGATAGAAGGAAATTGATTCAGGCTTTTATGAATATATTAAGCAATGGTGTAAGGTATGCTAAAACGGCAATAGATGTAGAAACACATAATCACAAAGACCATGTAGAAATAAAGATTAAAAATGATGGGAGAAAATTTACAGACGAAGAATTAAACAATATGTTTGAAAGGTTTTTTAAAGGCGATGAGGGGGAAACAGGCATTGGCCTTGCTATTACTAAGGCAATTGTAGAATGGCACGGAGGAACCATTGAAGCATTTAACACAGATGGAGGTGTTTGTTTTTTAATAAAGCTTAGGATTGCATAAGCCATAAAAAATTATTTTTTGTGGTACAATATAAAAGTTCTAAAGTTTATAAATTTAATGACGATAAAGATAAGTGAGGTGTTAATTTGAAAGCTACAGTTTTTGCTTTATTTACAGGTTTATTAGTTGGACTTATATTTTCATTTTTGAAGCTGCCGCTGCCTGCACCAAATGTTCTCCCGGGAATAGCAGGAATCGTAGGTATTTACTTGGGCGGCCAGTTGTTTATGTATATAATGAAGCTTTTAGGTATGTAGTTATATACATAGATATTTAGTTAAACAGGGGAAACATCAATAAAATGCTAGGGGGTATATGGATGAAAAGCGTATTTTGGAGGCTTATTTTATCATTTTTGGTTGTAGCGCTTGTCCCACTCGCTGGAACATATCATTATATAGTAGATGATGCGCATAAGGGTATATTTATTATTGTTGCATTGGCTTCATTTCTATTATCAGTATTATTCTCAATATACATAGCGTTAAGCATAACGAAGCCAATATCGAGGCTTAAAGAAGGGCTTAAAAAGCTTTCCGACGGCAACTTCAATGCTAATGTCAAAAAAGGCCGCAATGATGAACTTGGCTCCCTAATAGAAAGCTACAACGTAATGGTTGACAGAGTAAAAAATATAATAAAAAATGTGAAAGATTTTGCAAAGAACACAGAGTATACGGTAAACAATTTTTCCAGTTCTATAGAGCAGGCCAATATCACATTTAGCCAGATATCAAAAGCGGTTGAAGAGATAGCTCAAGGTTCCTCAGAGCAAGCAAAAGATGCTTCAAATGCGGCGGAGATGGCTCAGAAAATGGGGCAGAATATTGACGAATCCGCAAACTACTTCAAAGCTGTAGAAGAATCAACAAATAACGCTAATAGGATAAGCCAAAACGGCATAGAGACAATAAAATCCCTTAAAGACAAGACAGCCGAGACCAAAAATTCAATTGACAGCGTTGTGACGGAAATCAATGAATTGCAGTCAAATTCAAGGCAGATAGAAAAGATTATAGAAGTTATTACAGGAATATCAGATCAGACAAACCTTTTGGCTTTAAATGCTGCGATTGAAGCTGCAAGAGCAGGTGAAGCAGGAAAAGGGTTTGCAGTTGTTGCAGAAGAAGTAAGGAACCTTGCAGAACAGTCAAGGGAGGCTGCGTCAGAGATTGCAAAGATAATCAGCAATATTAAGCAGAAGACGGATGCAACTGTGGAAAGAGCCAATACAGTGAAGCAAATAGCTGACGAGCAGTCCAATCAGGTTGAGACGACGTCACAGGCATTTAATGAAATAAAATCGTCTATAGATACGATAATTAATAGCACGCGGGTATTGAATGATGCGGTCGTTGGACTTACAGAGTACAAAAATGAGATCATATCTTCCATTGAGAATATATCGGCAGTTTCAGAAGAGACTGCAGCTTCAACGGAAGAGGTATCTGCGTCAACTGAAGAACAGGCAAAGTTCATTCAAGATGTTAAAGACAATCTAGAAAATTTATTGGGCTCTGTTAGAGAGCTTGACAAAGAACTATCAAAAATTACCGTTTCTTAATACGGGAAAAAGAGATTACAAACATCAATCCGGCAGCTATTGCTAAAGCAATGCCGATGGTTTGCAGGCCTAAATCAAAGGCCTGTTTATTATTGCCTTGAATAATCGCAAGAACCGTCTTGTAGGAATATGCTCCCGGTACTAGCGGGATAATGCCGGGTATGACGAATATAGTTGTAGGGTATTTCTTTTTCTGAGCGAAGATTTCCCCCATTATTCCGATGAATAGCGATGCTATAAAGGAAGCTGCAACAATAGATGGATATATTTTCATGGCCAAAAGGTATCCGGCCCATCCGATTGCGCCAGATAGTCCCGATACTACTATGGCATTAAACGGTACATTAAAGAGAAATGCAAAACCGGCTGTTGCAAGAAACCCGTATAAAATCTGCAGTATCATAGATTACCTCCTATTACAAGCCATATATTCAGAATAAATCCGACGCCGGCGGCAATGCTTATGGCGGATATTACCGCTTCAACACCTCTTGAGACAGCTGATACTAGATCACCCCATATGGCATCTCTTACGGCATTTGTTATGGCGACACCGGGAAGAAGTGTTACGATGGATCCTATTATGATGCCATTTAATGTACCGACAGAGAAATGCGAAAAGATTATTCCAAGTAGTGCTGCAAATGCTCCGCCGATGATGTTGATTATAAATGTAGAAAGACGCAATTTTTCAAAATATGTTACAAATATTTGCAACAGTGTAGCAGTCACAAATGTAGGCAAGAAGTCTTTAAGCGTACTTCCTAGCAGCATACCCGACGATGCAGCTGCAACACCTGCAAAAAATATTCTCAGCACATAATTGTATTTACCTTTTAACCTTATTTTCCTCAATTCCTTTACGTATTTATCAAGATCCAGTGTATCTAAATTTTCCTTGCTAAATCTTCTTGATAAGTCGTTGACAAGGGCAACTTTGTTTAAATCACTTTCTCTTTGTTTTACTCTTGTTATTGTAGTCTGAATCTTCCCATCATTTTCAATAGATGCAAATATGCCTGTAGGTGTTACGAATGTCTCGACTCTTTCCACTTTGTTTTCCAACATCCTTGTTATGGTGTCTTCACTTCTGTATGTTTCCCCGCCATTTTCCAATATCGTCTGACCGGCTAAAACAACAAACTTTAAAAGATCTTCGTGATTCAATTGGCTACAATCCTTTCACATTTATAAAATTTACAAGATTATTATATATTATTTTTGAGCATAAAAAAACGGCATTAAAGAAATAGGGTTTTAAAAAGGCAATAGTATTATATAAGGTATGATTTTATTGACTTTATCTTATTAACGAAATAAAAGTTGGCATTAAAAAATTAAAAATTGGTCTCAAAAAATCCAGAATACGGGCGAAAAAACGAACTTTATGTAAAAAATATTGATTATTATTCGTAATTTTAGTTGATTAAATTGAGAATATCTGATAATATACTTAAGGGGATGTTGTTATCTTATCTAGAAGGAGTGTTTCATATGAAATTATACGATGTAATTATAGTTGGTGGTGGTCCGGCAGGACTATTTGCATCCCTGGAATTGGTGAAAGAAAATAGTGGATTAAATATATTGCTTTTAGAAAAAGGAAGGGATATTAGAGGAAGAATATGTCCCATAAGTCAGTATGGATCAAAGTGTGCAAACTGCAAACCGTGTTCCATCACTTGCGGAATAGGTGGAGCAGGTGCTTTTAGCGATGGAAAACTTACTTTGACATCTGACTATGGTGGTGTTTTGGATGAATATATTCCAAAGTCACAATTGGATGAGCTGATAAATTACGTAGACAGTGTTTATGTGAAATTTGGCGGAACTAGAGAAGTACACGGAACTGATAAAGAAAAAATAAGAGATATAGAAAGAAGAGCTGCAGCAGCAGATTTAAAGCTTATTCCTGCAATTATAAAGCATTTAGGCACGGAAAAGTGTTACGACATAATAAAAAATATAGAAGATTTTTTAATAGATAAAATAGAGATAAAGACTAAAAAGATGGTTAAGGAGATACTAACGGAAAACGGCAAAGCCTGCGGTGTTGTGACGGAGGATGGCGAGAAGTACTTGGCTAAATTTGTAGTAGTGGTGCCGGGAAGGGAAGGTGCAGACTGGTTTAAAAGAGAATCAGAGAGGTTGTCTCTTGAGACGAAAAATAATGCGGTCGATGTTGGTGTCAGAGTAGAGATTCCTGCTGTCGTCATGGAAGACATAACAGATGTTGTTTATGAGTCGAAATTCATTTACTATTCAAAGTCATTTGATGACAGAGTCAGGACTTTTTGCATGAATCCTTATGGAAAAGTTGTCGTTGAAAATAACGAAGGTCTTAAGACTGTCAACGGACACAGTTACAAAGATATAAAGACAGATAACACAAATTTTGCAATTCTTGTAAGCAAAGAATTTACAGAGCCATTTAAAGAGCCAATTGCGTATGGAAAATACATCGCATCACTGGCAAATATGCTGGGGGACGGCGTCATTGTACAGAGGCTTGGGGATCTTTTGTCAGGTAGAAGGTCAACTCCAGAAAGGCTTAAAAGAGGCCTTGTAGAGCCTACTTTAAAAGATGCTACACCTGGCGATTTAAGTCTTGTACTGCCTTATAGATTTCTTCAATCTATCATCGAAATGCTAAAGGCTCTTGATAAAGTATCACCTGGCATTTATTCCAAGCACACCCTTTTGTATGGGGTAGAAGTCAAGTTTTATTCATCTAGAGTAAAGCTTACAAATAAGTTTGAAACGCAAATCGAAAATCTCTTTGCAGCTGGCGATGGTGCAGGCATTACAAGGGGACTAGCACAAGCATCTGTATCAGGTGTCGTTGTTGCAAGGGAAATTTTAAATAGAGTAAAGTAAAGAAAGGAGCAAAATAATGTCAACACTTGTTATAGTAGGCTCACAATGGGGCGATGAAGGAAAAGGAAAAATAACAGATTACCTTGCTGAAAAGGCAGACGTTGTTGTAAGGTATCAAGGCGGAAATAATGCTGGACATACTGTTGAAAAGAATGGGACCCAATATAAGCTGCATCTTATACCATCTGGGATTTTATATCCTGATAAAATCTGCATCATTGGAAACGGCGTTGTGTTAGATCCAGGTTCACTGATTGATGAGATAAATACATTGAAAAGCCAAGGAATTAGCGTAGAAAATTTAAAGATAAGCGATAGGGCACATATAGTGCTTCCGTATCATATTAAACTTGACGAATTAGAAGAGTTGTCTAAAGGCGAGAACGATATTGGCACAACAAAGAGGGGAATAGGCCCATGCTATATGGATAAATCTGAGAGAATTGGCATAAGAACATGTGACCTTGTAGACCCCCAATCTTTTAAAGAAAAACTGATGAATAACGTACAAAGTAAGAATAAGATATTTACCAAAATATATGATTCAAAAGAAATGGATTTTGAGAATATATATGAAGAATACATGAATTACGCAGAAATTTTAAAACCTTACATTGTTGATACAACTTCGCTTTTATATGATTTAATAAAAAAAGGCAAAAAGGTATTATTTGAAGGCGCTCAGGGTACTCTACTTGATATAGATTTGGGGACATATCCGTATGTTACTGCATCGCATCCTATATCAGGCGGTGTAACTGTCGGTGCAGGCATAGGCCCTACAATGATTAATGATGTGGTAGGAGTTGTTAAAGCGTATACAACAAGAGTCGGAAAGGGGCCATTTCCGACAGAGCTTTTTGATGAAGAAGGAGATTTTTTAAGGGAGAAGGGTCATGAGTACGGTACAACGACAGGCAGACCCAGAAGATGCGGCTGGCTTGACATTGTCATAGTCAATTATGCTGTAAGAGTATCCGGCATAAGAACATTTGCCCTGACTAAACTTGATACACTGACAGGACTTAAAAAGATTAAAATATGTACAGGATATAGATATAATGGGAAAATAATAAACAATTTTCCGGCTAGTTTAAAAGACCTTGCTATGTGTGAGCCTGTCTATGAGGAATTGGATGGCTGGACTGAAGACATAACTAATATTAAGAAATTTGAAGATCTACCGCAAAATGCTAAAAAATATGTAGAAAGGATAGAAGAACTGACAGGAATAAATGCTTCTATAATATCTGTAGGTCCAGGAAGAGAAAAGACCATAATCAGAGAGGAACTGATGGCTTAGCCATCAGCCTCCTTTAAAAATTTCTTAAAAAGGTGTTGACAGAGTGAAACTTACCCGTTATAATATATAACTGTCAGGGCAATAAAAAAGATGCTGGCGTAGCTCAATCGGCAGAGCAGCTGACTTGTAATCAGCAGGTTGAAGGTTCGATTCCTTTCGCCAGCTCCATATTTTAGGATTTCAAAATAAAAAAGTGCTTGAAAAATAAAAAGTGTAAAAGTGCTAATGTGAAAATGAAGGGGTATCCGTTAAATGGTGGATACCTTGTTTTATTTCGATTTTTTATAAATATGCAAGAATTATATCCGTACTTTCGCAGCAAAAAAGGATAAAAAAAGCGATTTAGAATTTTTTTAGTTCTTCTTCAAATTCCAAATAGGTATATTTTTCATCAAGTGATTCAATATTTTTTTCTACAACAAGCAGGAATTTTCGAACTGTATGTTGAATTATCATCATAAGACCTCACTGTCCTATTTGTTTTCTAACTCATCCTTTTGGGAGGATGGTGAGGTCTTATTTCTACATTTTACTGCTATTTTCCTGCTTTTTTTCACCTAAGAAAATTTTACACTAAAATGGGAAGGAGGGAGAAGGGAGAAAAATTTGCCACATGTGAATTTATATCCAAACGTCAGAATGTCATTATGATAGGAAACACTGGCACAGGCAAAACTCATATTTCAATAGGCTTAGGGCTAAAGGATTGTAAAGAGGGTATAACGTAAAGTTCTATACTGTTGCCAATCTTGTCACAGAACTTACAGAAGCACAAGAGTATAAAAAGCTTCTAAAACTTGAAAAACAGTTAGAAAAAGTAGACCTATTGATTCTACATGAACTTTTATATCTATGTTTTAATAGAAACCAAGCTGATTTATTATTCATAATAATTTCGGATCGTAGTGAAAAAGGAAGTATAATTGTATCTACAAACCTTGAATTTTCGAGATGGACAGAAATATTTGAGAATACTACTCAGATGGTTACTTTGCAAATGCTGATTTTATTAACATATGTAAATAAAAGTAAATATCATTTTCAAAAGCCCACTATCAACCATAGAAAAAGTCCATTAGCAATGGCTCAGAAATTCATTAGCACATGGATCACTTTTTCAATAGCAGAAGTTGCTTAAAAATGCAATTGTAAATTGCAATATGAAATGCAACACTTTTTAAATAATTGATAAAACCATAATTTTCTAACCATGTATGATATATCTGTTTCCCATATAGGGGAAACAGCGGCAATTTTGCATTTGCCATGGTTGAACTATTTCATCGTAATCATTGTGCATAATTGATAACTTTGCTAACCTCATCTAAAAAACATTCTTCAGGTGTCTTGTATCTTAAGATCCTCATTGGAAGTTGATTGCACCAATTTTGCACTCGTCTTATAGCCCACTCTGATAAGTCAGCTATCGTTTTTCCTTTAGGTATAAACCTCCTTATTAACCCATTATGACGCTCGTTTGTCCCTCTCTCAAATGCAGAATATGGGTGACTAAAATATGCCTTGCTTTCACATTCCTTTAATATTTCACTCAATTCGGCAAATTCCGCGCCATTGTCTGCCGTTATACTCTTAAATATCTTTTAAAAATTCTCCTTATATTGCGTTTTGAGTTTATCAAATACCTTCTTGATTGATAAGCTGTCTTTTTCATCTATCACATCAAACCTCCTGTATGTTGATTTGATTTTCACTTAATATCATACATGGTTTGAAACTATAGTTTCAATTTTTCTCAATTAAATTTTTGCCTGTTACATTTAATTATACAACTAACCCAAATTTTAATGTTAAAATTTTAGTGTAAATCATTTTCAAAATGGCAAATTTTATTGTATTTTCAAGCAAAAAGAGTATAATAATATTTCGTGAAAAAATTCTTGAATAATCTTTAATCGAATATTGCAAATTCTTTTTAAAACAATAAACAAAGTTAAATTTGCAAGAATCTTTTGTTGGGGGTATTAGCTGATGAATACTAAGGAGGTTCTAATAGTAGAGGACAGTAAACTCAATGCACAAATAACTGCAGATATTTTAAAATAAATACGGATATAAAACAGAAATAGTATTATCAGGGGAAAAGACCATTGAAAAAGCAATACATAGTTCCAAAAGTCCAGATTTAATTCTTATGGACATAGAACTTAGTGGAACAATTGATGGCATAGACGCAGCAAAAATAATTGGGCAGCATAAAGACATTCCAATTTTATTTTTGACTGCTAATGCCAGTAAGGAAATAATGGAAAAAATAAAATCAGTTTCGGCTTACGGCTATATCCTAAAAGGTGTAGATGAATGTGTGCTCATTTCTCAAATAGAAATGGCTTTTAATCTATATGAGGCAAAAATACAGATAAAAAATAGAGAAAAATTATTTTATAGCATGTTTGAAAATCATGATGTAGCAATGCTGCTAATTGAACCAGAATCAGGGCATATTGTTGATGCTAATAAAGCTGCTTGCAATTTTTATGGATGTTCTAAAGAAACCATATTACAGATGAACATAGAATCTGTTGCTGGCATTTTTACAATTGATGGTTGTCATAAGTGTTCTGAAGTATTAAAAAATGATTGCAATCCTTGCATTTGCCTTCAAAAATTAGTTAATGGGAAAGAAAGATTGGTAGAAACATATTCAACTCTTTTAGATTATCAAGGAAAAACGTTGATGCACGTAATTGTTTTTGACATTACTAAAGAATGGAAAGCCAAGAAAGATCTTGAATTTTATAAAAAACTTTTTGAAGACTCACTTAATGAAATTTATATATTTTATCCAGATACCTTAAAATTCATCGCAGTAAACCATGGAGCAAGAGAGAATTTAGGATATACTGAAGAAGAATTCAAAGAAATGACTCCTGTTGATCTAAGTCCAGAGTTTACATTACAAGCTTTTAAAGAATTTCTTGAGCCTCTTTCAAATGGAGAACGAAAATTAATCATTTTTGACACAATGAACCGCAGAAAAGATGGCTCTTTATATCCAGCAGAAATTCACTTAGAACTTATAGAATTTGGTGATGAAAAAGTATATGTAGCACTTGCTGTAGATTTGACAGAGCGCAGAAAGATAGAAAATGATCTAAAAGAAAAGAATGAAATTTTAAATACTATAACTGTATATGCGGGAGATGCAATAATCATGATTGATGATAACGGAAAGGTAACTTTCTGGAATCCTGCGGCAGAAAGGATACTTGGCTACTCAAGAGATGAAATAATAGGAAAAGAGTTACATGCATTTATGATTCAAGACGAACAATTATATAAAGCATACAGAGAAGCATTTGAAAGATTTCGATTAAACGGTAAAGGAAGCATAGTAGGCAAAACAGTTGAAATGAAAACAAGACATAAACATGGCCATGAAATTGATGTAGAAGTTTCACTTTCTGTTGTTAAAGTTAATGATTCGTGGCATGCTATAGGAATAATTCGTGATATAAGTGAACGTAAAAAATTTGAGGAATTGCTTTACAGTCAATCAGTTACTGATCCTCTTACAAATATCTATAACAGGCGTTTTTTCATGGAGATATTGGAACAGGAAGCAGAGAGGACAAAGAGAAATAAAAAGCCATTTTCCCTCATTATGTTTGACTTAGATCATTTCAAAAATGTTAATGATCATTTTGGACATGCAGCAGGTGATATGGTACTTAAAAAAGTTGCTGAGACGGTAAAAGGAAGAATACGGAAGACAGATTACTTTGCTCGGTGGGGAGGAGAGGAATTTATAATCCTCCTGCCCGAAACTTCCTTGAATAATGCAGTTAACCTTGCTGAAGAACTTAGAAGGCAAATAAGTACAATGGAATTAGAAGGCATAGAAAGCGTAACAGCAAGCTTTGGAGTCACTGAATATAAGGATAATGATACAATTGACACGGTTCTTTTAAGAGTAGATAATATGCTTTATGAAGCAAAAAATAATGGAAGAAATTGCGTAAAAAGCGTGTGAAAGTGTGTTGAAATATTAGACATAGAGGGAGGATAGGTGCAGAGTTTGTAATAAAAAAAATTAAAGATAAACTGCCAGGTAAGTGGTATTTTGGCATAAGTGCATTTCCTGATAACGGCAAAGATGAAGAGGAGCTAATTAATTTTGCAAAAGAAGGCTTAATAAAAGAAATATCAATTCAAAACAAGATACGGCAGAAACAAAAGAAATGTAAGAGTTATAAAAACAGTAATCAAAGAAACGATATAAATTTGAATCTAAGAATAGTGGATTAACGAACATAATGTTAAGCCATATCCGTATATTATCAGGCGAAGATACAAAAAAATTTGTTTTATTATTGAAAGGGTAATGATACCTGAGAAATAGATAGACAAAAAAGCAAAAATAAGTTGGAATCATAGTTGAGAATAGAAATTTTACATCAGAATAAAAACAAAAATAGTATTAGAGGTATTGCGGAAAGAAAAAATACTTAATGAAATTGCTGCTGAATATGAAATATATACGAATATGGTAAATCTAATTCAACAATTTGCAATATATAGCAGGAAGTGAGATGTCATAGTTGCAGTCAGAGGTAAAACCAGGTAAATATAGAAAAAACAAAAAATACATACCTGTAATATATAAATTTTATATATCACAATTTTCAGCAATTTTATGGGTAATCCTTTCAATAAAATTATCTCAACCTTGGCTACACGAACTTAGTAAAGCTGTTGGATTTCCACTTGCATTATTTATAATTACTTTTATAGCTTATGCGCCAGGCTATCTTGTTGCATTTGATACAGTAAGTCTTCTTTTGGATAAACAACCGTTCTATAGAAATACAAATCCTGATATACCAATTACAGTTTTGATAGCAGCAAGAAATGAAGCTGACAAAATTGCTGATACATTAAAATATATTTCGACTCAAGAATATAATGGTAAAATACAAGTTGTGATTGTTGACAATAATTCTTCAGATGGAACCATTGAAGCAGCAAAAAATGCCGCAAAACATTATGGAATACAGTGCAAATTCTTATTTGAATCAAAGCCGGGAAAAAATAACGCATTAAATACTGGACTAAAAACGATTGATACAGAATATTTTATAACGCTTGATGCTGATACATTATTACACAGAAATGCAATTAATAATATAGTTTCAAGAATTTTAAGTGCTCCGCCTGATGTGTGTGCAGTTGCTGGACATGTTTTAGTAAGGAATAGCAGAAATAATATTTTATCTAAAATGCAGGAATGGGATTATTTTATGGGAATTGCTTCTTTAAAAAGAATGCAAGGTTTATATCAAGGTACATTAGTTGCACAAGGTGCTTTTAGCCTTTATAAAACGGATATTGTAAAAAAGATAGGTGGTTGGGAAGATGTAATAGGCGAAGATATTGTATTGACATGGAAATTTTTCAAAAGTGGCTATAAAGTGTATTTTGAGCCTTTTGCAGTTGCTTTTACAGAAGTTCCAACTAGAAATGAAGCATTTTATAAGACAAAGGTCTAGATGGGCACGTGGCATGTTTGAAGGCTTTAAAAAGGCAGGCCCTTTGCAGCAAGAAAGATTTCTTGCAAGATTTTTAATTAGTCTGGATATATTGATTCCCTTTATAGATATGACATATACTTTTGTTTGGATACCTGGACTTATAATAGCTTTTTGGGGTAAATATTACATTGTAGGACCGTATACTCTTTTAGTGCTTCCTTTAAATATTTTTGTAACAATAGTGATGTATATTTTTCAAAAAAATGTATTTGATTCTTTAGGGTTAAAAATCCGAAGAAATCGGCTTGGATATATTTTTTATATTTTATTTTATCAAGTTATTCATTCACCTATTGCTGTATGGGGATATATGCAGGAAATTTTGAATCTTCGCAAAACATGGAAGTGAATTGTGTATTTTGCAGATTAAACGAAGAATATATAATTATTAAAAAGTATATACATTTCCAAAAGCTTAGCAGAAAGCTTAGTGTAAAATTTTCTTAGGTGAAAAAGCAGGAAAAAAATTTAACATGTACTTCAAAAATTCCTGCTTGTCGTAGAAAAAATTATTGGATTACTTGATGGAAAACTGGGTGGTAGTTCAAAAAGATTGTGAAAGGACAATAACAACTGCATTTGGAGATATCACATACAAAAGACGGTACTATAAAAATAAAGAAACAGGAGAGAAGGCATATCTCGTAGATAAAGCTGCTGGCATCCAAAAATATGAAAGAATAGATGCTGAGCTTAAAGCTGATATAACAGATCTTTCTACAATACTCTCATATCAAAAAACCACTCAGGAACTTAAAAGAAATGGAGCTAACTGCAATGTAAGCCGGCATACAGTAATGAACACATTAAGAAAAATAGACAACCTTCAAACATATGAAAAGCCAAAGACTAAAAAAGAAATAGAAACTTTATACATAGAAGCTGATGAAGACCATATACATCTTCAAATATGCAATGAAAATAATCTGTATTTTTAATAGCCATATGATATAATAAAGGTGAGATGAAGAGAAATGGAAGGAAGAATATGAGCCAAAAATACGATATAACGATAAAAAATATTTTTTCGGATATGGCTGATGACATAATGAGTTATTTTTTAGGACTACAATACACAAAGATCGATGAACTTAATATAGAATTTGCAAGAGTAGAACGCAGGGACAGTGATATGATATTCAAATGTACTACAGATAAAGGAAATGTCGCTGTGCACATAGAATTTCAATCAGAAAATGACGGAAAAATGCCATACAGGATGCTAAGATATTCCCTTGAGATAATGGAAAAGCACAATCTAATACCATATCAAGTAGTCGTATATATAGGGAAAGACAATGTAAAGATGGCAAATAGCTTAAGTTACGACTTTGGAGAACAAAACACACTAAACTATAGATACAGGATAATAAACGTTGGTGACATTAAATTTACTGATGTTTTAAAGACAGATTATTATGATTTATATTCACTTCTACCATTGATGGACCAAAATAGAAGGAAAGAAGAAGGGGAAAAATACCTAGAAAGATGTGTTGAAGCTATAAAAAATATTCCTTTGGACATAAACAAAAAGAAGGACATAGCATTTAAGGCTGAAATATTATCAGGTATAGTTTATAAAAGAGAAGTTATCGAAAAAGCTTTTATGGAGGTGATAAGAATGTTTAGAATTGAAGAATCTGAAACGTATAAAATGATAATAGAAAAAGGTGAAAAAGAAAAAAGCATAAAAATTGCCAAAAAATTATTAAAAGAAGGTATGGATATTGATAGAATAGCAGAAATTACAGAGTTGTCAAAAGAGGAGATAAAAAAATTGATGAATTAGGATAAATTGATTTTTGAAATAAATACACTTTTATGTATGCGAAATGTATGCGAACTAAAAAAATCTTAATTTTGGGATTAGTACAGTTAAAAAAGATAATAAATCTGAAAAGTAAAGCAATTAATTAAAATAAAAAAAGAAGGCTTTTTATTTGAGAGTGAGTGTAAGTCCTCACCCTCTATTTTTTATAATAGATTATAATAATTCAAAAGCGAAAGGTGAGGCAATGGATAAAGTCTATTTGGAACGGTATGAGTCTTTAGGTTATGCCCGTTATATATGTACATCATGTTATCATTGTATTAGCAAAATGGGTGTAAGCTACTGCAGCATAAATATGCGGGGCTGCTGTTCATATTTTCCAAAGTTTGAACTGATAGATATACACAGGATGGTTAAATCGGCCGAAGGCTTGCAAGTATTAAAGAGGATAATCGATAATCCTGGAACAGTTGTATATAATTACTATATACATGCGAAAGGGTATTTTGACAAAGATGGGTATGAAGAGTATTTGAAAAATGCACCAGAAGAAGATGATATTAGAGATAAGACAATATTTTTTAGAGCTTGTCCGTTTGTTAAAAGTGGATATGGGTGTACTTTGCCGCCAGTTTATCGCAATTATGTCTGCAATTTTTTTATTTGCGATGAGGTAATAAATAATGTCGATGACGAAGAAGTTAAAAATCAGTATATCAGAGAGCGCTCAAGGTTTGTAAGATGGGCTGAGTGGGAAAATATGTCCCTTGAAAGCATTTTAGCTGAGCATCACCTAAATCTTCGTGATGATTTCGAGGGAAGTATAAAACTTTTACAAGAAATACCGCTGGATATATTTGAATTTCCTCAATTAAAAGAGTTAAATGTTATAAACATTGGTGAAAAAGATGCTTAATGATAATATGATAAATTCGGTAATATTAAGGTATGCCCATAAATTTGCATACCTTAATATTTTATTAGTTAATGTGCATCCATATGTGCTTGTATTCTCGATTATATAAAAACTATAAAATAACATACTATTAAAGTTATCATGGAAAGAGGAATTCCTATTTTTGCCCATTCGCGGCTTTTTATTTCTAACTTGCCTGCTGATATTATATTAGGTATATTTCCGGGGATCAACATGCCACCGCTTATTAAAAGTCCCATGAGAATTGCACGGATATGCTCTGGATCCATTGCTGGGCTTATTTCGGCTGCAGCTAATGTTGCATTATCCAAAACTGCTGAAATCATATTTACCCAGTATAAAAGACGAACATTCATATGCATTATATAATTATCAACAAGAGGCTTAAATCCTGCGCTTAAAAGCTCTAAAGCTAATAAGAATATGAAGATTTTTATAGAGCGGATGACGATAAACTTAATATTTTCTATTTGCCTAATTTCCATTTCTTCTTCTTTAAAATATTCTTCCTCTTGCTTTGGTTTCGCATTATCTGCAAATCTATTTACGTAAAAGGCGCCTAAAATACCCATTACAAAAATTGCAGGTACGATGTAAATGCCAATCGTTCTTAGAAGGTAGAAGAAATCTTTTTTTAAAGCAGAGATTACCAATGTGGATAAAGGCTCTCCTACAGGTGTCAATGCTGCCCCTAAGCCAATCGAAAGGCATGCGATTACAGTGATGACGACTTTGTCTTTGTGATGTATTGGCAAGATGTGAACTATTTCAACTAAAACTAATGAAGCAACAATCGCAGTTATAATACTTGATGTAAGTCCTAATACGACTATTAACATAAAAACAAAAATTTTAAGCGATATATGATTTAAAATTGATTTTACGAATTCTTTGATTTTGATTTTAAAAATTTCAAATAAAAGTCCGCTGATAAAGACGGCAGCCGTTATAATGTACAAAAGATGGTTTTTTAATATATGTGATAAAAGATCAAGTGACATTGCACCTGATACGGTAACTGCGATGATGCCCATAGCAAATAGAAAATACTCAATATTATCTTCTATTGCCTTTACAAAAAAAGGTACTGTCAGTATTATTAATAGTATTGCAAACAAAATAGCGTTAATCATGTAAATCACCTTTCTTTATTTTGTCCATGTAATAAAAAATAAAAAGGCAGAAAACTCATCATGACGATGAGCTTCCCACCCTGGAAGCCAAAAATCTTGAAGCAAGAAAATCTTGCTCAACCGAAAAAACAATTATTAAACTAAACTGAATTGTATCACAAAAATTGTTTTAAATCAATATCAGTTATGATTTCGCCTTTTCTTTATATGTTTGTTTTTGCAGCAAAATAATAAATTTTAATGGAATTTTTGGAGGATTTTTGATGGTTTTGTAGAATATATAAGGTAAAACATCTTAAAGTCATTGCAGCTTGATTTTAAAAAATCACAAAAGGAGTAAAGCGATTCAATGGTTTTAAATGAGTTTGAGTATGTAAAATTTTTTAAAGATGTCACTGGATTTGAGCCCTATGACTTTCAAATAGATTTAGCGAAAAAGGTCTTTGCTGGAAAAAATGTAATTATGCAAGCGCCTACTGGTTCGGGCAAAACATGGGCTAGTATTATGCCGTTTTTATTTGCTTATTACGAAGGAATCAATTTTCCGAGGAAATTGATATATAGTTTGCCTTTGAGAGTTTTAACTAATAGTCTATACAATGATGTACGGGAAAAGGTGGATAAGAAGTTTAATGGGAATATACAAGTGACTATTCAGACAGGTGAAAATAGTAATGATCCTTATTTTTTGGATGGTGATATAATATTTACAACAATTGATCAAAGTTTAAGTTCCTTGTTGTCAATACCTTTTTCATTGTCAAACAAACAAAGCAATATAAATACTGGAGCTATAATCTCTTCCTATTTAATATTTGATGAATTTCATTTATTGGATGTGAAGCGTTCATTATCTACTTTGTTAAATATTATAAGTAAATTAGATGGTATAACACCTTTTTGTTTCATGAGTGCCACACTTAGCAGTAAGCTACTAGATAATTATTGTAAAAAATTAAACGGTAGCCAGATATCTATTAAAGAAAGTGAAGTTGCCAAAATTAAAAGTCAGAGAGATAAGGTAAAACGAGTTTTTGTAAAGGAAACGACCATCAGTGCAGAAGAAATCATTAAAAATCATGTTAAAAAGACAATTGCAATATGTAATACTGTAGAAACGTGTCAGAATTTGTTTTTAGAACTTAAAAACAAAATTGATAGAGAAAAGTCATTGAATAATGTTAGACTTTTGTGTATTCATTCGCGGTTTAGCTCAAATGACAGGAAAGACAAGGAAGAATTAATAAAGAAATTTTTCAACAAATATAGCGATGAGAATGTAATACTAATTTCAACACAAGTTATAGAAGTTGGACTTGATATAACCTGTGATGTAATGCATCTTGAAATTTCTCCAATAAATTCTTTTCTTCAAAGGATTGGCAGATGTGCAAGATATGAAGGAGAAAATGGGAAAATTTTTGTTTATGATGTAAATAAGGATGATAAAACAAAACCTTATTTACCGTATGATGAAGAATTGTGCGTTAGGACTTTGAATAAATTGAAAAGTATAGGGAATGGTGTGAATATTGATTATCAAAAAAGCGAAGTTTTGATAAATGATATTCTTACTGATAAGGAATTGAGAGATTTCGAGCGCATTGAAGAAGGAAAGCATACGAGATTTACAGAAATAGTTGATTGCTGGATAAATAATGAAAAAGGAAATGCCAGTCGATTAATAAGAGATATAGACACAATTAATGTGTTAGTGGTTCAAAATGTAAGTCTATTAAAGAATCCATATACATATGATGCGATTCCGGTAAATAGGTATACATTAATTTCAAGATTAAAAAAGGTTGTAAAAGAAGATGAGGAAGACTGGCTGGTAAGAGCAATAGAAGAGTCTTTTCTTGATGATGAAGATTTATTCGGAAAGTTTAATTATCCTCAAATAGCACTTGATGATATACGATTGAAGGTTGAGAATAGAGTGATTTTAAATTCTAAATACGTGTTTTATGATGATGACATTGGATTAAACTTTTTAAATGCCGGTCAACGAGAAATTTTAAAAATAGACAAACTTCAACAAAAACAGGATTACATAATTACAAAAGATACTTATGAAGAACACATAAGGTATATGATGGTGGCTTTTGATGATTTATTCAAAGGTAAATATAAGTATATATTTTTAAAATTAAAAGAAAGATTAGATTTAAAGTATGATGTGGAAGAATTAATAAGATTTATCATTATAATGCATGATTATGGCAAGTTGAACGCTGTTTGGCAAGCATCGGCTTCTAAATACCAAAACAAAAAAGGAAATTATAACAAAGAAGAATTATTAGCGCATACTGATTATAATCCAAATGTTGATGAAAATAATAGACCTAAACTACCTAATCATGCGGGTATTGGTGGTGTTGTAGCTGCAAGTTTAGCTGGCGATATATTGGATTATGGGGTTTGCATAGCTATTTTAAACGCTATAGCTAAGCATCATTCAGTAAAGACTGAATCTTCCGCAAAGTATAGAATCATGAAAGAAGGCAAGGAAAAAACTTTAAAGTTAATAAAAATTTATTGTCCTAATTTGTATAAAGATATTGATAAATCAAAAGAATTTTTATCAGAAGGAGATGAACAATCTTTTAATGACTATGCAGTCAATTTTAATAAATTTGGTATTGATTTTGATGTATTATTATATTTTCTTTTTGTTAGGATACTTAGAATTTGTGATCAAAAATCATTTGCTTATAAGCAGATTATGATGGAAGGAGGTGAATATAGAGATGACAGATAAAAAATATTATGTATTGAAAGAAAGCGGAACATATTCAAACGCGTTGGAGGCTTATGGACTGGCAGAATTGATTTTAGGACTTACTCATGAGAAGGCAAAAATATCAATTATTGATAAAGGTATTTACTATGAACTTGATGTAAAAGATATGGAACTTTCTGAAATCAGATACTTTGATTTATTTCCTTATTTAAAGAAAAAAGATGATAAGGAAGTGATAGAAAAAGGAATTAAAAATTATATCGATTTAGAAGAGGAAAAAGAAAGAAAGAATAGATATAATGATTATCTTAAAAAAATAAATGAAGAAAAGAAAAAAGCCAAAAGTTTACCTGATGCAAAATCTATATTAGCTGAATTAGATAAAAAAATTAAAAATTATGAAGATAAGCCAATAAAAGAATTGGATGTTATAACAGGCATAAATCAGTTTAAAGCACTTGATATGTATAAAAAAGCATATTTTAATTTATACGATAACAAGGATAGTTTCCAAAATATTATTGATGTGGTATTAAGACTATATTCTGATACAACTAACAACATTGAAGAAGCAAAAGCAATAATATCGGATTTGAAAAAGAAAAGAAAAATAAAAAATATAGAAAAAGTAAATAGTTTACAGCTATATAATCCGTCAATGGTTAAAGGGGCACATCCTCAAAAAAGTAATGACATAACTCCAAAATCCGTCGATGGATTTTGGCTGCAAGAGTGTTTAAAAATTGCTGGAAGTTTCACTTCTATGGTTATAAAACCTGTACAAATAGCTAAACAAAAGTGGGACAATAAAGTTTATGTATTCGATGTAAATAATTTGGATTGGGATATAAGCAAAAAAATATTTAACGAATTTAAGAAACTTTTGAAGGGAAATACGTCTATAAGGTTAGACATCAATTCTGTTCTTTTGATGGCGAAAGAGTTAATCCAACATAGGGAAGAGTATAAAAGCAATAGAAAATTTTTAAATGGATATCGTCCGCACGATGAGATAAAAGGATTTTATACAGTTTATTTCAAAAATATGGGGAATGCCAATTCGCCTACTAATATTTCGTTTATTGAACTGCCTTTGTTTATAGAGATAAATTCAGATAAAGAGGTAAAAGATTGGATAGAGATAATTGATGAACATTTAAAGATCATCAATAATATACGAAACTCTATTTCAGATCAAGATGAAAGTGGTAATATAATTTCTTTACTTAAAACATATAGACAGTTTTTAACGACATCTGATATGGATTATTTTTACAACTTCATAGGACAATATTCAATCTTTCTAATGGAGCAGATCGCAAAGAAAAATTATTTTACTAAACCTTTTAGTGAAAAATTGATGGAGGTGTTTTTGTTGAAAACTGATAGCAAAATATCAGAAATACTACAAAATCAGGGCTTTAGGAATATTGCTAAAGCTATACGCAAATCCACAATCTCGGAACAATACGCAAAGAGCAAAGGGCAACAAAAATATGATATTAGGTATGGACTTGCTCAGGAATTGTTGAGGAAATCAGCCTATAAAGAAGACTTGATAGAATTTTTGTCAGAATTTATTGTATCATATAATCAAGAGACAGCTAAAATGGCTGAGAAAGATAAAGGGAAAGTTAGAGCTACAATAAAGCAACAAGATTTAGAAGATTTGGTGAAATTAATTGATGAATATGATAACCCATCGTTAATAGGTAAATTATTGTGTGCCTTTGGATATTCACTTGACAGGAAAGAAAAAGAAGATGAACTGGCAGAAGATGAAAATAATGAACTTGATGAGATTAATGGTTAAAAAGGAAGGAGAATGGGAAATGGATAAAAACTTTATTTCTTCGTTATCGATTTGCGGAGAATTAGGACTCAATATGCATTCATTAAATAATGAAGGAGGAGAAGGGAATCAAGTTTTGACTCGGGAAGTTACAATTGTGAATGAAGATGGGAAAATTTTCACTGTAAATGCAGTTAGCGGAGACATGTTAAAACATATCCAAGCCGAACATTTGTATCATATATCAATAGAAAAAGGGCTTCCGCTTTGTGAGAAGTGTAAGGTTTTTGATGCAAATAGGATAAGTGGCGACAAAACCTTTACAGAAGAAACAAAGGACAAAAAAGATGAAGAGATTTTGGACATGTTAGTTAATAAATGTGTCATAGATGATTTGGAAGGCATCTTGATAACCAATAATAATAAAAATTTACCGAGAAAGTCAGCAGCAGAATTTGGCTGGTTGATAGGAATACCTGAAAAGGTAAAAACGGATACCTTTTTCCATGTCAAGTTAGTAGCAAATGCAGGAAATAAAAGTAACGATGAATCAGCAAATCAAGGACAAAATATATTTCATAGACCTGCCAATTCTGGCATTTATGCTTTAGTATCTAATTATGATATATATAGAATAGGTTATAATGAGATATCAAGAACATATGCTATTGATGCGATTCAAAGATGCGAAAGATATAAAGCTTTTTTGCAATCCATAATGTACACATTTATTAAACCTAATGGTGCTATGAGAAATACCCAAGATCCCCACATTATTTCTTTCAAAGGGGTTATTGCGATTTCAAATAGTACGGTTCCTGCTCCAACTATAAGTCCATTAAATGATACATATACAAATGAAATAAAAGCTATAGCAGAAAATATTAATAAATTAGAGAAAAGTTCAATTAGAGTGATAGAGTTCAATACTTTGTCAGAGTTCACTGAAATTATGACTGATTTGATACAAAATTATGAACCATATGAGTTGGGAGCAAATAATTAGAAATGAAAGGGAAGATAATTTATGCTTCTTGAGGTTGTTTATAAGCCGACTTCTCTATTCTCATTGAGAAGAAGTGATGCAACAAACCCCGCTGCAAAGTCTTTGATAGCTCCTTCTCCGTATTCAATTAAAATGGCTTTGATTAATGCGGCAATAACCTTTAAAAGTTTTGATGATGATATATTTGAGATGATTAAAAACTTGGAAATACATTATAACCTCCCGGATTTTATATGTGTAAATAATTGCTTTGTTAAAAATCAAAGTAAATATGAGATAAAAACAAAGAAGGAGAATGTGAATTTAGAAGATATTGAGGGATATGCATTTAAAACAACAATTGGATTTAGGGAGTATGTATACTATAATAATTTGGTAAAAATTCTGATAAAGACTGAGATAAAAGAAAAAAAAGACATAGATTTTCTTAAATCATTATTTATGAGGGTAAATTACTTTGGAAAAAGAGGAAGTTTTTTTCAGTTCATTGAAGCAAAAGAGTACAATGATAATAAAAGACCTCCAGGCTACAGCTATATTTTTGATGAAATAGTATCAAATAATTATGGAAAAAATATGATAATTTTTAAAATGGATGATGTTGATAAAGAGGCTAAATTCGCCAATATGAATTCTTATTCAGGAGAAAAAGCTAAAAGAGTTAGCAAAATATATTGCTTTGAATACGAGCAATATAGGGCAAACAAAAATTTTACTTTACTGAGAAAAATAAAATGATGTTGTCTGAGGGATATATGATAAAGCTAAATGCTTTACCATATATCCCAGTATGAAATTTGTAAGGTGATATTATGGATTTAGCGACGGGTACAGAGGTAAATTATTATTTCGTCTGCAAGCACAAATTATGGCTTTTCACACATGGCATAAACATGGAACATAATTCAGATTATGTTGACATAGGGAATGCTATTCATGAAAGAAGTTTTCAAAGAGAAGATAAAGAGATTCTTCTAGATGGGCGGATAAAAATCGATTTTATTAAAAATCAGATGGAAATACACGAAACCAAAAAGAGTAAGGCTATGGAAGAAGCTACGAAATACCAAGTTTTATACTATATTTATTATTTAAAGACAAAAGGTATAGAAAATGTTACAGGGATCTTACATTATATGGATAACCATTCAAAAGAAGAAATTAATCTTAGTGAGGAAAGTGAAGATGAAATAAAAGTGATAATCGAAGAAATCAATAAAATAAAATCTGCAGATAAACCGCCGGCGATAGTAAAAAGTAGAGTTTGTACAAAGTGCAGCTATTATGAATTGTGTTTTAGTTAGAAGGTGATTTTATGAAAAAAAGCATATATATAAATATAAGTGGACGACTTAGCAGGAAAGACAATACCATTTTCTTTGAAAGTGAAACATTTGGGAAAAAGTTTATACCTGTGAACAATGTAGAAGAAATATTTTTATTTGGAGAAATAGATTTTAATACAAAAGCAATCAATTTTTTAGCACAAAACAATATAACAGTGCACGTATTTAATTATTACGGCTATTATTCCGGAAGTTTTTATCCAAGAGAACATTTGCCTTCGGGTTTTTTACTAGTTAAGCAAGTGGAAAAATACAAAGATGAGAATGAAAGACTCAAAATCGCGAAGGAACTTATTAATGGCGCTAGTCACAATATATTAAAAAACATTAAGTATTATGCGAATAGAAAAGAAGGGCTAGACGAATATGTTGAAAGAATTGAGAATGAGAGAAAAAACCTAAAGGATGTCAAGACAATAAATGAGCTCATGGGTGTCGAAGGCAGGATTAGAAATATATATTATTGTGCTTTTGAAACAATAATTGATGGGAAATTTGCATTTAAGAATAGAACAATGAATCCTCCAGACAATCCCATAAATGCGTTGATTTCCTTTGGAAATTCGATGATGTATTCTATTGTTCTTACAGAGATTTATAATACACAGTTAAATCCGACTGTAAGCTATTTGCATGAGCCTGGCGAAAGAAGATTTTCTTTAAGTCTTGATATAAGTGAAATATTTAAACCCATCATTATAGATAGGATTATTTTTAGCTTAATAAATCAAAAAATGATAAGAGAAGAACATTTTGATCAGGATTTAGAGATGTGCTATCTAAATGATAAAGGTAGAATTATATTTCAAAGAGAGTTTGAAGAAAAATTAGGGACAATTATAAAACATCCCAAATTAAATAGAAGTGTAAGCTATAGAAGACTTATAAGACTTGAATGTTATAAAATTATTAAGCATTTATTAGATGAAGAAGAATATGAATCATTAAAGATGTGGTGGTAATGTGTATGTGCTTATAGTTTATGATGTTGATGAAAAAAAGGTTGCAAAAGTAAATAAATATTTGAAAACTTATCTAAATTGGGTGCAAAATTCTGTGTTTGAAGGTGAATTAACAGAGGCTCAGTTAGATAGAATTATTTTTTGGTTTAAAGGGCACTTGGATTTAAAAAGCGATTCAGTTTTGATATATACTGCTAGTTCTCAAAAGTGGCTATCGAAAAGAATAATAGGGATAGAGAAAAATTCTACTGATAATATTTTATGAGGTGATATGATTGAGGATAAAAATAACATTATTGCCGGAAGAATATAAAAGTTTAAATATAAATTATAATTACTTTTTGTCTGGATGGGTGTATAACACTTTAAAAAAAGCGAATAGAGAATTTGCGGAACACCTTCACGAAAAAGGATATAGATATGGAAAGAAAGTTTTTAAGTTATTTACTTTTTCTCAATTGCGCAGTAAAAAGCTCAAAATAATCGATGATGAGATAATGTTTTTGGATGAAACATACCTATACATAACCTCTCCCAAAAAAGAGTTTATGTTAAATTTTGTGACCGAAGTATTAAACAATGAGTTTTTAAAATTACAAGATTATCAATTTAGGATTAAGAGTGTGGAGATGTTAAAAGAACCGGAATTCAGTAATAAAGAAGATAAATTTATATGTTTATCTCCAATAGTTATGTCTACCGCTATTGAAATTGATGGGAAGAGGAAAAGTATAAATCTACCTTTACATGATTCTCGATTTATTGAAAATATAAAAAATAATTTAATTGAGAAATACTATGTTTTATATAACACGCTTCCAGATAATTTAAATATAAACATAGATTTTGATGTAAATTATTATATGAAAAATCCTAATGGGAAGAGAATAAAATTCAAAAATGTTTATGTTAAAGGATATATGGTACCTTTTACAATGTCAGGTAATCCTGATTTAATAAAAGTAGCATACGAATGTGGATTAGGGGAAAAGAACAGTGCTGGATTTGGAATGATACAAAAAATAAAATGAATAATTATAAAAGATTAATCTTTGTCGACATTTCTCGATGTAAAAAACATAGGAGGTCGACAAAGAAATTGATAATGTAAAAGATTATTGTTTTTTGTTACTAAAGGGAGAGACGATGAAAATTGAATTTTTATACAATGTCAATAAACGGACTGGATTTCTTGAAAAGTATTGAAAAATAACTGATGTTGTGTTAAATTGAATTTAAGTAGGTAAGTATTTTCATGCGATTTTCGTGGGGGATTTAATCTAACCATAGTGGAATTGAAACCAAAATCGGGATGGGGGAGAGAATAAATAAAATTTCCGATTTAATCTAACCATAGTGGAATTGAAACTCAATTTCATTAAAGCCAATCCAATAATCGTAATTGGATTTAATCTAACCATAGTGGAATTGAAACTATTTTATACACTTTGAAATATTTCCGATACGCCCGATTTAATCTAACCATAGTGGAATTGAAACAAGGCACTGTGGAGGTTAGGTGCATTCCTTAAAGTGCGATTTAATCTAACCATAGTGGAATTGAAACTACGTTGAATTAGGTGTATTGGACGGACATAGAATAGGGATTTAATCTAACCATAGTGGAATTGAAACTTTGCTCTTACTAAATTTATCACTGAATCTATTGAGATTTAATCTAACCATAGTGGAATTGAAACAAGAATACGAGATCGTCTTTTGATCTCCATCACCTGGATTTAATCTAACCATAGTGGAATTGAAACTGGTCGAGGACGTAGCAAGTCAACAAGCCATAGCTGGGATTTAATCTAACCATAGTGGAATTGAAACTTTCAATAGTAGGTATCCAATTCGGATATCTGACATGTGATTTAATCTAACCATAGTGGAATTGAAACTCTTTTGTACTTGTGTTATCTTCTACTACAGGTTCGATTTAATCTAACCATAGTGGAATTGAAACAAGACATGACACGGTCATCATGAGCACCAACAACAGCGATTTAATCTAACCATAGTGGAATTGAAACCATTACATAGCAAAAAAGGAGATGATTGAAATTAATGGATTTAATCTAACCATAGTGGAATTGAAACAGCAGGAAAAAAGCAGCCGGCATAGAGCCGGCTTGTAGATTTAATCTAACCATAGTGGAATTGAAACGTTTATAGGAAGTGGAACTACAGCAGAAGCATGTATTGATTTAATCTAACCATAGTGGAATTGAAACATACAAAAAGAATTTAGTACCAAAGCAACAAAGCCAGATTTAATCTAACCATAGTGGAATTGAAACGAAAATGATGTTTCAAAGTCTTTAATTGCTGTTAGATTTAATCTAACCATAGTGGAATTGAAACTAGTCTATTTCCGGCGGTACTTCGATGTAGTCAATGGATTTAATCTAACCATAGTGGAATTGAAACCAGTTTAGACAAGAATTCGTCTGTTGCATACTTGTTGATTTAATCTAACCATAGTGGAATTGAAACTTTCACAATTAAAAAACTTTAGAGTTCTAATTCTAAGATTTAATCTAACCATAGTGGAATTGAAACGAATATGCGGAAAGGCTGAAACGAAAATACCATGAGGATTTAATCTAACCATAGTGGAATTGAAACTGAAGTAGAGATATTATTAGGTTTGTCAAATTCGAGGATTTAATCTAACCATAGTGGAATTGAAACGATGACGTTCTTGTGGTTGCGCAGCTTGTCGGCGGAGATTTAATCTAACCATAGTGGAATTGAAACTATACAAAAAAACGAAAGGCAATGGCATATTCTGGACGGATTTAATCTAACCATAGTGGAATTGAAACGGTTCAAATTGTCGTATAAACGGAGCAAAAAACAAAGATTTAATCTAACCATAGTGGAATTGAAACATATATATCTTTACATTTTTCAAAACAATAAAAAAGAGATTTAATCTAACCATAGTGGAATTGAAACGAAAATTGGAAATCAATATAGCTGCATCACCAACAGGATTTAATCTAACCATAGTGGAATTGAAACTTCTATGCAGTATTAGTTTTATCTATCGTTTCATTAGATTTAATCTAACCATAGTGGAATTGAAACCCTTTTAGGGCATTGAAATGGAAAGCTGCTTTTGCTGGATTTAATCTAACCATAGTGGAATTGAAACCAGCTTGCCATGTTGTTTGCGCTGCATCTTGTATTAGATTTAATCTAACCATAGTGGAATTGAAACGAAAAAATAGTGCAGGATAAACTCACAGAAAAAGATAGATTTAATCTAACCATAGTGGAATTGAAACTCCGCCATTAATTGATAACAAGTTTTTAACGTTCTGATTTAATCTAACCATAGTGGAATTGAAACAACATTACTCAATTAGCAATTGTTAATGAAGCAGGAGATTTAATCTAACCATAGTGGAATTGAAACCAAGTTTGCTAATGTTGGCTCTTTTGTGCCCTCACGGATTTAATCTAACCATAGTGGAATTGAAACACATACAAAGAAGATGGTTCTAATGGTCAGGTTATGGGATTTAATCTAACCATAGTGGAATTGAAACACATATATAAAAAAAATTACCGTCTACCCTGACAAGGATTTAATCTAACCATAGTGGAATTGAAACTTACCATCAATCCTGATGCAGTCCTACTTGATTTTGTGATTTAATCTAACCATAGTGGAATTGAAACTTCAAGTGTAAATCCGCTTGTTACTGGAGTTCCATTGATTTAATCTAACCATAGTGGAATTGAAACTGAAAAATGGTGTAACTAGTACGATCAATAACGTAAGATTTAATCTAACCATAGTGGAATTGAAACGAGAGAGGGGCTCATGTTCAAAATGCTCCAGCCAGGATTTAATCTAACCATAGTGGAATTGAAACGGCAACATTTGAATCCCTATATAAGACACACCTGCACGATTTAATCTAACCATACTGGAATTGAAACACGTGTGGGAAAATAATAGACATGAATCAAAAATATGATATAACTCAAACTTCGCACTTATAAAAGTAGCTCTGTACCTTGATAATTCAATATTATTGGGTTATAAAATAGCATGAGACCTCCATTTTTGGTATAATTGAATTATCTAAAAAATAAACCAATTGGAGACTCATGCTATGAATAGTATAACACAAAATTACCAAATTGATAATAAGGTTTCTACTTCGATTAAAAGTTTTTTCAAAAAATATAGAATTTCGGCTGCTTTAAGGTTATCGAATGCTTACAAAAGCAAGGGTATTCCCTTTATTTCCATTTTCGAGTACTTATTCTGTATGATCTTTACCAATAGATCTATGTATATGAATATGCTAATGGGTACAAATCAGGCTGGTTTTAAGAAGGACACGGTTTACAGGTTCTTAAACTCTATTCATATCAATTGGATCCGGTTTACTACTTGGCTTAGCGCACAGATTATAAATGAGACAATTACTGGGTTAACAAGCGATAAACGCGTAAATGTTCTTATTGTGGATGACTCTTTGTTTGAACGCTCTAGCTCTAAAAAAGTAGAACTACTAGCAAAAGTATATGACCATGCTAAGAAAACATACAAGTATGGCTTTCGCTTACTTACACTCGGATGGTCAGATGGAAATACTTTTCTCCCAGTCAATGGCTGTCTTTTATCTACTGAAAATCAAAAGAATCGTATCAATGAAGCTATAACTATGGACAAGCGATCCGCCGGGTATTTAAGAAGGAATTTAGCCCAAACCAAAGCAACAGCCGTAGTTCTGGAATTAATAAAGGCCGCTAAAAAGGCAATGATTCCAGCATCCTATGTATTGTTTGACACTTGGTTTTGTTCTCCTTCTTCTTTGATTGCTATTAAAGAGATGGGCTATGATATCATTGCAATGGCGAAGAAAACATCAAAGATGCATTACCTATATAATGGAATAATGCAGCCGTTAACGGCAATATACAAGCAAAACAGAAAAAGAAGAGGTAGGTCAAGATATCTGTTATCCGTGGAAGTTTCCCTTGAAAAAGACGGAAAATCTATTCCTGCTCGAATTGTATTTGTCCGAAACAAGAATAAGCGAAAAGACTACCTGGCGCTTATTACCACGGATATGAACCTTAATGAGGATGAAATCATTCGTATATACGGAAAGCGCTGGGATATAGAAGTCTTTTTCAAAGTGTGTAAATCATACTTGAAGCTCAGCAAAGAATGTAATTCATTATCTTACGATGCGATGACAGCACATACAGCAATAGTATTTACCAGATACATGATGCTTGCACTAGAGAACCGCCGATCATCAGATTTGCGAACAATGGGAGAGATATTTTACTACATACAGGATGAAATGTCTGATATTACATTGATTCAGGCTTTTCATCTGCTTATGCAAGTATTCTTAGATACAATAGCAGATAAACTATCGCTGACTTCGGAGCAGCTGGACCAATTACTTAATGCTTTTATGGCTGCGATTCCAAAAGAACTTAAGGAAAGACTCCCAAAATGTGCATAATTGCGTGAATTACTATACTTTTTTCTGGCAAAGTATTAAGTTTTCAACGGGTCATGATCTTACAATCACAACCAGGGATGAAAATGGGCTAAGTTACTTGCATAATTTCAACTATGTGCTAAATTCAAAGTAGGACAGGAACTGAGTTTGGTCGCTCATTGGAGGAATAGTACCCCGTTTTTCAACGTAAACTGATTGCCTTCGAGTACAGCCAATTGTGCACCTTTAGGCAGCACGAGTAGTAAAGTTCATATAATCTCGGGCAATCATTCCTGTCAAAATATTTAAAGGAGTTGATTTATATGCAAGACATTCTTGAATGCTGTTGCGGACTTGATATCCACAAAGAATCCATAGTTGCATGCCTTCTCAAAGGACCGGTTAACAAACAACCTTCCTCTGAAATCAGAGTGTTTTCAACACTGCTTTCAGACCTTGATTCTCTAAAAGCATGGCTTGTTGAAGAAAACTGCATGCATGTGGCTATGGAAAGTACAGGTATATACTGGGTACCTGTCTATGAAACTCTTGAAACAGCATTTGATGGCCGTATGTCCCTGATTGTTGCCAATGCAAGGCACATGAAGAATGTGCCCGGCAAGAAGACCGATATGAAAGATGCGGAATGGATTGCTACTCTTTTAAGGGCTGGTCTTCTCAACGGAAGTTTTATTCCGGAAAAAGATATCCGGGAGGCCAGGGACCTCACAAGATATCGTAAAAGCGTTATATCGGATATAACTTCACAAAAGAATCGTATTGAGAAGTTTCTACAAAGCTGCGGTTTCAGGCTTTCATCTTTCATATCAGATATATTTGGTGCTTCTGGCAGTGCAATAATAAAGCATCTTTACACCCACGGCAGCATTACTATCAAGGATCTTGACAGTTGTCTTAAAACCCAAACCCGTAGAAGGATAAATGAAATAATGCAGGCTATAAATGGCAGACTGGACAAACACCAGATGCAGTTTCTTAAAATGATGTTCGGTCATCTCGAGAGTCTTAAAGCCCATCTTTCAGAGGTTGAGAGCCAGATTAATTCATTTATCTGTAAGTATGACCATCAAATAGAGCTAATAGATGGTATACCGGGTATAGATAAAACAGCTGCATCTACAATCCTTGCAGAAATCGGCACTGATATGAGTAAATTCAAAACTGCTGAACATATTTGTTCTTGGGCAGGGTTAAGTCCAGGCAATAATGAAAGTGCGGGTAAAAAAAAACGAGTAAACATCAATAAAGGTAACCCATATATAAAATGCATCCTTTGTGAAGTAGCCTGGATAATAACCCGCCAGAGGAAATCATACCTGTGTGCATGGTATTGGAGGATGAAACAGCGTAAAGGTGCCAAAAAAGCAATTGTAGCTCTTGCCAGGAAACTACTTGTAATCATCTATACTATGCTTAAAACAGATACAAAGTATAACGAAAACTGTTTTGAATCACGCAGGCTTCAAACCGAGAAAAAACGAGTTGCAAGAATGGTTTATGAACTTCAAAAACTCGGTTTTGAGGTAAAGCAGCCTGCATAAATGAGATATTTTCATTACACTAGATATCTATGCAAGTATAGGCGATTATACTTGCATAGGATAGTATTAGCCTTTTTCACGGTTAGTATATTTAGTATATTAAGTTGCCAAGGAGCGAGCCTTCGCAAGTGTCTTTGAAGTCTTGGAAGAAATTATCCCATTTTCGTAGTAAGGAACAGAGTAATTATCTATGTGCGAAGTTTGAGTGATTTAATCTAACCATACTGGAATTGAAACTCTGACTTTATCCGTATTGCCAAACCTATTGATTCAGCCAAGCAACTTATGAACAAGAATGTCATTGACATTCACCTCGCATTGTGATATATGAAAATTAAAACAAATTTTAGGAGGAATGTATATGTTTAGAAATAGATACAAATTAATAGTATCTATCATCATTATTATACTACTTTTATTAGGAAATGTATATGCTGTACCGTATATAAGGTTAATAATCAATGGACAACAGGTATATACAGACGTGCCACCCCAAATAGTAAATGGTACTACGTTAGTACCGATTCGTGTAATTTCAGAAACATTAGGTGCAAAAGTAAATTGGGATGGTAACACCCAAACTGTTACAGTAGACATGCCACAGTACACGCCTGAAGCCAAAATGGTAGAACATTATTGGGAAACTACCAATGACAATACCGGCAATATCACACCTCCGGCAATTGATAGTTCTGTTTCGGGCACACTAAATAGCTATTTGAAAGACGCATATACACTTTTGAAACAGAAAGCACCGGAAGCATATAAGTTAGTATGTGCCTATATATCAAAGGTTAGTGAAGCTGAAACAACAACTGATAGTAATGTATTTGCAACAACGTATTCAAATACACATACGATTGTATTTAATACACCAGCTTTGAAGATGTTCAACAATAACCCCTATTTTTATAACGTTGAATGTATTGCTATTACTTTAGCGCATGAAGCATATCATGGGCAACAAATGGCATCAGGTTCATTTGAACCAAACAACGTCAATTGTAATGAAGCAACAGCGTACACATACGAATATTTTGTAGCAAAACAGTTAGGTGTACCCCAAGATTTACTCAATTGGATTAAGACCCAGATAACTAATAACCTGAATTAATTGTCGGTGTTTTCTTTGGTGCTATGTCTTTCCAATCTGGTATTGCTACACCATGTGCTTTCTGTACATTAATAATTTGTTGTAATAAATCCCTTAGCTCGTACAAGTTACTTCTTTGCACAGCTTGGGGAATTTAATCTAACCATACTGGAATTGAAACTTGCCGTTTTAAATCGTTTGGACGATTTAACGGGTTTTTCATGTAATTCTTTGTGTTGTCTTATAGATATTATATTTATGTAAAATATTAAAAAGGCATCAACAATGACGCCTTTTTGCTTTGATATACTTCGCTTTATTATATTACCTGTTTTATGCCTATGAGTATCAATATCAATCCAGCAATGATTGTCGCCTTTCTTTTAAAGTTCCATCTATTTAAAAAGTTTGTCACATAATTTCCAATCCATAAGGCTATGAAACTTATAAGAGCAGACAGAAATCCTATAAAAAAAGAATTTAGCCCTATCATGCCAGCGCTTAATCCCCCTCCAATATTGTTTATAGAAAGGGCGATGCCTAGAAATGTAGCTTCTTTAAAGTCAATGTCTTTAGAATCATCCACATCGGCTTCCTCAGGCTTTTTCAATATGTCGTATATGTTTTTCGCTTTGTCGTTTATATCATTAGGATTGTCAGTGTTTTTTTTTAAATACGGTTCAATAGCTATCCAAAGGCCTATAGAGATAAAGAGAATCATGCTCAATATGGAACTTATGTGCTTACTAAGTACTCCAGATATTATGTTGCCAGACATGGCGGCGATGGATGATATTATAAATGTTATCAGGGATATCCACAAATTTTTTACTGCGGTGATTTTTATTCCTCTTACGCTGTAGGCTATTCTGACGCTTATGTTGTCTATGTTGTTGGCTAAAGCGATGAACAGTGAATAAATAAAGTGCATATTTTATCCCTCCTCTTTTAGATTCATAATCAATATATGTTGGGGAAGTAAATATGTGTTTCTACTTAAGCAAATTATGTTCTAATATTTGTGGTTTCGTATTAATATATAGTGAACAATAATATGGGGGAGCTGATTTAATGAAAGGTAAAAAATATATATGGCTGGTAATCCTTGTTGCTGCCATAGGGCTACTTATCTATTTTGCACCCATTAAAAACAGCAACACGACGGTGTACAATATGGATCTAAAGTACAACGATAAAGATAAAACTATTATTGGAACAGAAGTGGTAGACTTTATAAACACAGATGATGTGAATTTAAGTGAAGTGTACATGCATTTATATCCCAACGCATTTAAAGATAAAGATAATGTTCCATTTACGAAAGAAGAGATAGGATTGGCGTATCCAAATGGATTTAAGCCTGGATATATTGAGATAAACAAGATAACCTTTAATAAAGATGTACCGGCTACATACAGCATTGATAAAAAGACAGGTGAAATTTTAAAAATACTCCTTCCAAAAAAATTAGAAAAAGGCGATAGGATTAACTTTACTATTAGCTTTAAAGTACAGATTCCTCCATCTCAAGGCAGGTTTGGTTACGGCAAAAACACTGTTCAGGTGACAAATTTCTATCCAATATTATCAGTGTACGACCAAAATGGATGGAACAATGATCCATACTATACACTTGGAGACCCATTTTATAGCGATGTCTCAAATTACAGCATAAGACTTACAGTTCCTAAGGACATTGTGGTGGCATCGACAGGTGTAATAAAGTCTGAAACGAGAAATGGTAATGATGATGTTGTGATGATAGATGCGCCTAATGTAAGAGATTTTGCACTTGTGTTGAGTCCCAAGTTTAAAGTCGCTGAAGAAGACGTTGACGGCATAAAAGTTAAATCATATTATTTTGATGAAGACGTAGGATTGAAAGCATTGAAATACGCATCAGATGCCATAAGATTTTATAACAGCTACATAGGCAAATACCCGTATAAGCAGTACAGTGTTGCTGAATCAGATTTTTACATGGGCGGCATGGAATACCCAAATTTAGTTTTTATTTCAAAAGATCTTTATTCAAAGGATAACCTGTTTAATCTGGAGTATGTTATAGCGCATGAAACTGCGCATCAGTGGTGGTATGGAGCTGTTGGAAACAATGAAGTAAAGGAAGCATGGCTTGACGAAGGCCTTACGGAATATACAACAATTATGTATATCGAAAGGTATTACGGAAAAGCCACAGCAGATGCGGTATTTAAGTCAATCATTTCAGGAGAATTTTACAAGTTTTCAAAGGCAAATAAAGATGATGCTATGGTGAAGACATTAGGACAATTTAAAGACTGGAATGATTATACAAATATCGTCTACAACAAAGGTGCTATGGTATTTAGTGAACTAAGGGGGCTTATCGGTGACGAAAAATTTAAAGAAGTCCTAAATAAGTATTACAACCAGTATAAATATAAAAATGCCACTACGCAGAACCTAATAGACGTAGTGGACAGTGTAACTGGAAAGGATACAGGAGGATTCTTTGCCGAATGGCTTGATTAATTTATAGTTTTTCTTTTAATCCTTATGTCTTCACCGTAAAAATTTAAAAGTTTGAAATTGCCAAGTATCCTTGAGCACAATCTTTCAGGATATATATTCATAACTTCAGAAAGCGGTAGATTAGTTGATATTATGAATTTTTTATTTGCTAAAAGCCTTGCATTTACAATGCTGAAGATCTCCTGGAGGCTGAAAGGAGTTATAGGTTCAGTCCCCAGGTCATCTATTATAAGTAAGTCACATTCTCTAAGCAAATCCGTATACTCGTAGTACGAATCGTTGTCAGAGTTCAACTTATTAAGCCTTAATCCTTCTACAAGGTCTGGAGCTGTCCTATATAGCACTACTTTGCCTCTGTCCAGTAGTTCTTTTGCTATACAGTTTGAGAGAAACGTCTTACCAAGTCCTGAGTCACCATAAAAAAACAAACTTTCTTTCTCATTATCAAAATTATCTATAAAATCTTTTGCAACATCGACTATACTTTTCATGTTTTCCCGCGGAGACATTTTGCCTTTATAAGGTTTATCAGAGTATAGATAATAGTCAAAATTGCTGAAATTTTCAATTTTTGTAATGTCTTCTATGCTGGACTGCCTGTAGTATAAGTTTATAAGTTTTTGCTCAAAACATTTGCATCTCTTGTTATTGACATAGCCTGTATCTTTGCAGATATTACATTCAAATTTTTGCTCCATGTACGTTTCAGGATAACCATTTGACCTTAATAAATCGGCTTTTTTCTTTTTTAAAGCGTTGAGCCTACTTCTTAAGTTTTCTAAAAGATCCTTATGTTTTTGAGGCTTTAGAAATATGGATTTAGAGATTTCTATGCCTATGTCTTTTATCTCGTCATCTATATTTGATATCTCGGGAATTTTTCTGTACACTTCTTGCCGCCTCATAAGAGCTTCCTTTAAGGACTTGTCCCTCAGCATCTCATATTCCCTTAAAACCTCTTGAACCAAGTTATTCACCAAATTCACCTCTTGAATGAGCTAATAGTTTTTTCTCAAGTTCGTCTACATCGTAAGTTCTTTGTGAATATCCATTAAAATAATTCTTGGGAACCTTATAGTTAGGAGCAGTTTTTTTGGTATAGGGCTTTTTCTTTACTTTATCAAAATCATTTATGGTTCTTATGCCGTCATTGTACCAGTTAATGAGTATTTGATTGATGTATGGAAAACTTGGCTCATTTATCTTTAAGACACATTCATTGCATGCTTTTAATATTACGTCAATGTCAAAACCCAGATCATCCATCCATCTGTCCATCATGGCTTTATGTGCTTCCATTACATCGTCATCCTTAAGACCCAGTGCCCGTAAGATTTTTTTGTACCTTATCCACTTTTCGCTTTCTGCTTTTAAATATGCTTCAACATCAAGAGCGGTTTTAAGGCCTGCATCATGCCATGCGATGGCTACCTTTTCCATGTATTTTAGGGATGTCTTATTTTTTGAGGCACAGTAACTTATAAGCATAGTAAGTATTTCCAGAGAAAATCCGTATTCGTCAACCCAGCCAAGATAAGTGTTCATCTCTGTAGGAGAAAGTGGTCTACCTATCATCTTTTCAACCGTCTCAAACATCTGCCTGACTTCTGTATCATCAATAGACAATGTGTGCTTATCATCGACTTTCTTAACGAGCGGAAGATATTCTATGTAATATTCGCTGTCAGAATATCTAAGCCTGATTACACCAGACTTTTCCCAAAATTTCAGAGCTTTATCTATGTCGATTTCTGACATAAAAAGTTTTTCGGCCATTTCTTCTATAGAGAAGCTTTGGTTGTAATATGAGTATTTAAGTCCTAAAAGGTATACTTTTACGTACTCGCCTGGTGCTTCCAACATGTAATGATTTATGAAGAAATTGCTAACGGGGGTGCTTCCCAAATCATCAAAATCATTAGAAAAATTGCATCTGCTCATGTACACCACCTCAAATTTAATTATAACACGATGTGTCATAACCATCAATTTAAAAGAATATAATATATATTACGACAAATTTATATATTTTTTAAGCTGAGTTATGTATAAAATTTGTAAAAATACAGATAATATTAAGGCATTTTTGTAAGAATACACTCTATGCGCAAATGAAAGGAGAAGATGATGGATAACGAAGGCAAATCAAATCCTTTTAGTTGCGGCATTATGAAAAACACCGCAATTAAAAGAAGATGCATATTTGTTGTCGCTTTAGGAATTCTGTTTGCCATAGCATTTAAATATATCGACAATGACAAAAGTGCATATTCGTATGTCTGTGTAGAAAATGACTATAACACTTCATATATAACGAATGCAAAAAGCGAAAAAGAAAATTTGATTACTTATTTAAATACTGTAAATAATAAAAATTTGCGCATTGAAAAACCTACAGCAATTACAGTAGACGGTCTATATGTAGTAGCACTAAAGAGCAAAAAAGATGCTTTAGAAGCACTAAAAATCACGCTTGACAAATATAAAAGAGGATCCATTAAAGCTTACTTTAAAAACGATGTTAGATTAATGGAAGTTGATACACCAACAGCAAATCTGAAAACAATTGAAGAAGCGGTAAAAGATCTTGAGGGAAAAAGTCGATCTGTGACGTATGTGGTAAAGGATAATGATACACTGTGGTCAATTTCGAGAAAATTTAATGTAACATTAAATGATATATATAATCTAAATCCAGGTATCAGTCAAAGGATATATCCAGGGGAATTGCTTAAAATAAAAGAGTCTAAGCCTCTCTTGACTGTTGTGACAGAGAAAAAATCGGTATATATGGAGGATATTCCGTATGAAACCGTTACTCAAAAAGATGATAAAATGTTTATAAATGATTCAAAAGTATTAGTTAGAGGCAAAACTGGCTCTAAAATAGTTACTGCTATTTTGAAGTATTACAATGGTGAAATTGTCAATAAAAATGTAATAAATGAAAATGTGGTGAGTGAGCCAGTTAATGAAGTTATTGCTGTAGGAGATGAACCACTTCCAGTGACATATGCTACGGGTAATTTTATCTACCCGGTTAGAGGTCACATAACAATAACATCAAGATACGGGCAGAGGTGGGGAAGGCTCCATGCAGGTATAGATATAGCTGCATCGATTGGAGATCCAATTTATGCTGCAGATGGAGGGACAGTAATATTTTCAGGCTGGGAAAGTGGATATGGATATCTCGTAAAAATTGATCACGGAAATGGATATGTGACTTATTATGGACATGCCAGCAAGCTGATTGTGAAGAAAGGAGATAAAGTTTATAAAGGACAGGAAATCGCCTTGGTAGGAATGACAGGAAATACGACAGGACCTCATGTCCACTTTGAGGTTAGAAAAAATGGTGTACCTGTAAATCCTCAAATATACTTAAAATAAAATGAGCCCAAATAAATTAGCAGGGCTCTTTTTTTTATCCTTAAATTTACTTTGCAATATAAATGACATTGGGTTATAATGTAATTGTATTACCTCATATATTTAGATATATACATAAATCTTTTTTCTTTTCTTAGTATTTTGTGAGGTGATACAATTATGAGAAAAAATAAAAATTTGGTAGCTATTGTATTTATTGTTTTTGTACTTGCTATTTTGTTGAATGGCAGTATCTTGACAAAAGCATATCCGGTGTATAAAGTAATTGGAAAAGATAAAATTGAAAATAGCATTAAGAATTTTAAGACAAAGGAAGGCAAACATTTTATTATAAGGTACACAGAACCAGATAGCAAATATGTTGACCTTATTATTAATACGGCTGAGAAACATTATTATGATATTATAAAAGATTTGGGATATACTCCAAAAGGCAAATCAACTATTATAGTTTATAACAATCCTGATGAGATGAACAAAGATTTTTCTCTTGCAAAAGGGGAAAATGCTATGGGCATATACTTAAATGGTGTAATTAGCATAGAATCGCCATCGCTTTGGATATCTCCTGGGCAGGATGTAACAAAGGTATTTCAATATGAAGGACCTGTTGTGCACGAGTTTACTCATCTTGTTGTAGATGATATTGCAAATGGAAATTATCCTATATGGTTTACAGAAGGTATTGCTCTTTTAGAAGAGTACAGACAGGATGGCTATGAATGGGGAAAAGATTTAAACTATAATGGTGCCCCGTACACTTATGAGCAATTGAAGAACGATTTTAATTCGCTTGATGAAATGCTTGCTTATAAAAGGGCTTTTCAAGTGACAAAGGCTATAAGCGATAAATATGGAATGGGAACAATAAGAGAGATGCTTAGAGATTTAGGAAGTGGAATGAGTATAGAATCAAGCTTTTATAAAGAGACAGGCTTAAGACTCGATGTCTTTGTCAACAATGCTAAGGAGTGAGTGAAGTTGAGTAGCAGGATACTAATAATTGACGATGAAAAACCTATTGTAGAGATTTTGAAGTACAATTTAGAAAAAAATGGTTACAGTACAATTGAAGCGTATGACGGGGAGGAAGGTCTTAAATTAGCGCAAGAGAAAAATCCTGACCTTATCCTCCTTGATGTCATGCTTCCAAAGATGGATGGTTTTACTGTTTTGAGAATATTAAGGCAGACAATGACGACGCCTATTTTAATGCTGACGGCCAAAGAAGAAGAAGTAGACAAAGTGTTGGGATTAGAATTAGGCGCCGATGACTATGTGACAAAGCCATTTTCCATGAGGGAGCTTATTGCACGGGTGAAAGCTAACCTGAGGCGAAGTGGAATAAACAATGGAGAGGGCATGTCTAATGTCATAATCGTTAATAATTTAAGCATAGATTTATCAAAGTATAAAGTTGAAAAAAATGGAAGACCTATAGAGCTGACATCAAGGGAATTTGACCTTTTAAAATTCCTAGTGGCCAACCGAGGGCTCATTTTTTCAAGAGAAATGCTTTTGGAAAAGGTGTGGGGCTATGAATATTTTGGCGATGTGAGGACAGTTGATGTGACTATAAGGCGATTGAGGGAAAAAATCGAAGATGATCCAGCAAACCCAAGGTATATACATACCAAAAGAGGGGTTGGTTATTATTTTAGCGAAGAAAGTGAACTATAAAAGCATACAGTGGAAAATAATTCTCATATATGGACTTTTAATATTGGTGGCAATGGAAATCATATGGGTATACCTTTTCAAATCGTTGGAAAATTACCACATGACTAATTTTGAAAATTACATAGAAGCACAGGCGACTGGAATTGCCTTTACATTAAAAGACAACATGAATTCAAAGTCTAGCCTGGATAACATAATAAATATGTATTTAGGCCCTAATGCTTACATAAAATATGTGTACATACTTGATAAGGATGGAAATATTTTGGCCAGCTCTACAGGTGAAAAAGGAAAGATGCTGACACCTGCAGTTATAAAGGCATTATCTGGAAAACAAGGGATGGAAACCAGCAATGACAATAATTCAAATGGCAAAATCAGGAGTATTGCAATGCCAGTTGTAGATAGCGATGGAAAAATATCTGGTGTGGTATATGTAAGCGGATCTTTAAAAAGCGTTTATGACACGCTATCTGATGTAAATTTCATCTTATTAAGCGCAACTTTTATTGCTGTAATAATAACCGTAATACTTGGATATATTTTAGCAAAGACAATAACTGACCCAATAAAAGAAGTTACGAAGTACGCCCGCGAGATGGCGGAAGGTAACTTTGATGTACATATAGATATAAAATCTGATGATGAGATAGGTAAATTGGGCAGCATGTTTAACTTCATGTCTAAAAGGCTTAAATCAACTTTAAATGAGATGGAAAATGAGAAAAGCAAGGTAGAAGCTATTATAAGCTATATGTCTGATGGGGTAATTGCCAAAAATGATTCAAACAGGGTGATTCTTTTTAATAATGCTGCTGAAAGAATGATAGGCGAAAAAATTACTATGGATGAGCCTTTAGAAAAAATTGCGCAAGGTCAGCTTAAAAATACTGAAAGCCTTATATACTGTAATGGTAAAATTTTGAAATCATTTGTAAGCCCAATTAAAGTTGATAAGAATATAGATGGAAATGTCTTTGTACTGCACGACATTACAGAGCAGCAAAACCTTGATAACATGAGGAAAGAATTTGTGGCAAATGTCTCCCATGAATTGAGGACGCCTCTTACAACTATTAAAAGCTATACAGAGACGCTTTTAAATGATGGTGTTGATGAAGAATACAGGAACAGATTTTTAAGCATTATCGACAAAGAAGTAGACAGGATGACAAGGCTTGTGAAGGATTTGCTTCTTCTGTCAAAGATGGACTCAAACGGCAAGTTAAATCTGGAAGAAACCAATTTAAATGAGTTTATAGAAAATATCCTATATAAAATAAAGATTGAAGCACAGAAAAAAAATCAAAAACTTACATTTTGTGCCGGAGAAGAAAAAAGAAACATAAATATAGACAGGGATAAAATGGAGCAGGTGCTGCTTAATGTAGTGTCGAATGCTATCAAGTACACAAATCTAGGCGGATATGTGAGGGTATTTACAAAGTACGATGATGACTATGCTTATATAACTATTTCTGATAATGGCATCGGGATACCAAAGAAGGACCTTCCAAGGATATTTGAAAGATTTTATAGAGTGGATAAGGGAAGATCTAGAGAACTGGGGGGTACTGGACTTGGCCTTGCAATTGCGAAAGAGATAGTTACGGCACATGGAGGGGAAATAAATATCGAAAGCGAAGTAGGAATTGGTACAATTGTCTATATAAAGCTTAAATACTAAATAAACCGTAATTATATTTTAATATTGCTGTAACATTGTTGTAATAATGGTATTCTATAATTTAACTATAAGTGAAAATGGTTATATTAGGAATTATGTGTAAATTTATATAACTTTTTGTTATATTATGATGGGGAGTGGTACTTTTGAAAAAGGTTTTAGCCCTTATCATTGCCACTGTAATGTTTATGACGTTTTTTATGACGTATGGATTCGCTGATGATTTAATCACGGTTAAATCAGACATAAATAATGTCACAACAAACAACAAATACTTTGTAATATCAGGCAATGGGCAGCCAGATACTTATGTTGAGCTTATTTTAAACGATAATTTAAATGACAAGTGGGTAATAGGTGATACTGGTCTTTTTGCAAAATTGATAACATTAGCTCTTGGTGATAACTATGTTACGTTGAAGGCTGTTAAGGACGGCAAAATACAAATTGTCAAAGGACATATAACGCTTCAGTATAAGGATGGAATTATTCAGGTTACGGTTGACACATTAGAAGGCTTGTGGAATAAGCTTTTTAAGTAGAGCGGTGTTCCTATGAAAGAGCATATAAAAACAATTGTGTTAGTATTGCTTGTTTCAACAAGCCTTTATTTAAGTTACACATTGTGGACGTCTTTTCCACAAAAAAGCTTTTTTATGACTAAGCCCACACCATCAAGTGTGGATATTTTTAGTATAGTTAGACCTTCATCGATTGAGATAAATGCTAATGACACATTTAGAGACATAACATCGTCAAATGATATAACTTCAATATGGGCAAATACAATAAAAACTTTAAAAGATAATTTGGGCAAAGGAATTGCATTATCGCAGGTTGACAAAAGCAGCATAAATCTTAGAGGCAATTTGATATATATTGATATGGGCAAAGGCATAACAAAAGATATATTTACTGATGCTTTAAACTTAGAAAGTTTATCTGAATTAAATAAGATAAACTCCGACGCATATATAAAAGAGATTATAATTAAAGTTGGCAGTAAGCCGCAAATTATATTTACGGATTACAACAACTACTTTGTCATGAGTTTAAAGAATTCCAGATATTTTGACGAGTTAATTGGCAAACAATTTCAAAATTCAATCGACTATGTAATGACGACTGCAGATGATGTTTACAGCGAAAATGTGTTTACATTGAAGAATTTCACATTAGGGAAATATGTAAACAAGGGTTTTGCAAATGATAGCATCTATAGGACTATAACTAAGAATGTATTTGTAAACATATCTGTTGTGAGAGAGATAAAGGAAAATAATGGTTCATACATATATACTGATGGCATAAGAGGGCTAAGGCTTTACAGAAATGGCTTAATAGAGTACTTTGATACAACAACAACATCGACAAAACTAACTATGAGCAAAATTGAGTCATTAGATAAAGCATTAGAATTTATAAAAGATCTAGGAATCAATGTGGAAGATGTATACATAACGGGTGTTAGTGGCAGTGGTACGGAGTATAATTTTTCATTTAATTACATATTTGATTATCCTATATGCGTAATCAGAAATGGAGAAAAATCAGAGCCTATAGACATTTCTGTATCAAATGGGATTATAAAGACTGCTAAAGTGAATTTCATGGATATTTATTATGCTGGAGATTACAAGAGCAACCTTTATAATATACAGAAAGCAATAGTTGACAATAAGATAAAAGGTGTGGAATCGTTAAAACTGGTGTATGTATTTGATGGGACTGAGCTAATCCCTGCATGGGATGTTAAATGCATAGGCAATGAGTACCTTATAAATGCTTTGGATGGCAAAATAATTTGATGATGGTGTTATATAATATGGACTGGTCAAAGGCAAAAACAATCTTAATTCTTATATTTGCGGTATTAAACGTGATACTTTACTTAGGAAATTTGAATATTGCAGAAACCAGCAATTCAATACCTTCTTCTTCAGAGATAAAAAAAATGAACGATATCTTAAAAGAAAACAATATTGTTGTTAAAGCGGAGATTCCTAAAAATTACAAGCCGATGCCTATGCTTTTGGTGAAGCTAAAAAATTACACCAAAGCATATATTGAGGGCAATTTTTTAAATGGCTCTAGACAAATTTCATATGACAATGGATCATTTTATAACATTGAAAATGGTACAATAGAAGTAAAGAATGGTTTTTTTTATTATAAAATAAGCGATGAGAAATTTACAAAAATGGATAAAGATGATGCTTTTAATTATATAAAGTCATTTGTAAAAAGTAAAAATCTTGAAGAGAAATATTCTGTTATAAATGAATACGCTGATGGCAACAAATACACTGTTGAGTATACAGAAGTTTACAACGGTATTAATGTAGATGTTAGTTATATGAAAGGTGTTATTAGCAATGATACGTTTTCGTTTGAATCTACATGGCTTATTCCAATACGAGAAGAAAAAGAAAGAAAAGAGATTATACCACCTATAAATGCACTTCTTAAGCTTCTTGATGTGGATGAGGGCCATCATAATATTATTGTAAAAGAAATAAAACCTGTCTACTTTTTTAGCTGGCGAAATGCCGATACAGGCGAAGCAATACCTACTTGGAGGATAACAACAGAAAACTCTGTTTATTATGTGAACGCATATACTGGTAATATTGAAGAGAGGTAAAAATTACCTCTTTTTTATTTCGCTTGTTTTAAATAAAATGCTTGTAAAGTTGTTGAAATTGTATTAAAGTATATATGTGTAATTGTGATGTTTTTAGTTTTCTTGAAGGGAAGATCAAACAGTGGAGAAGTTTGTGATAAATGGAGGAATACCATTAAAAGGAACAGTTGAGATTAGTGGGGCGAAAAATTCTGCTGTTGCCATACTTCCTGCTGCTCTTTTAGCAGATACTCCCAGCACTATTGACAATTTGCCAGAAATAAGCGATATAGAACTGCTTAGTAAAATGATTGAATACCTTGGTGGCAAAACTATAAAAAAAGAACATGAGATAATTATAGATCCTAAAGGTATTAATTCATTTTGCCCACCACACGAATTGGCAAGTCAAATGAGAGCATCGTATTATCTTATTGGGGCTCTTCTAAGTAGATTTAATGAGGCTGCTATTGCAATGCCTGGTGGTTGCAATATTGGAGTGAGGCCAATTGACCAGCACATTAAAGGTTTTGAGGCATTAGGTGCTAAAACTACGATTGAACATGGAATCATAAAGGTAAAAGCAGATAAATTAGTGGGGAATCATATTTATTTTGATGTTGTAAGCGTGGGAGCTACGATAAATTTAATGCTGGCTGCCTGTAAAGCTGAAGGCACAACTATACTGGAAAATTGCGCAAAAGAACCACATGTTGTGGATGTCGCTAACTTCTTAAATGCGATGGGTGCTAATATAAAAGGTGCAGGCACTGATATGATTAAAATAGTAGGTGTAGACAAGCTTCACGGTTGCAAGCATACTGTTATACCTGATCAAATAGAAGCTGGAACTTATATGGTTGCAGCTGCAGCTACACACGGTGATGTAACAATAAAAGGCATTATTCCAAAGCATCTTGAATCAATAATAGCGAAAATGTCTGAAATGGGCGTTATAATTGAAGAGTACGATGAAGATTTAAGAGTTACCACAGCTGGAAGATTAAAGAGAGTTGATATTAAAACACAGCCGTATCCTGGCTTTCCAACTGACATGCAGCAATTGATGGCGGTACTTTTAGCACTGGCTGATGGTGTAAGCATGATTACTGAAAATGTGTATGAAGGCAGATTCAAATACTTGGACGAGCTTAAAAAAATGGGCGTTAATGCTAAAGTAGAAGGTAGAACGGCTGTTATAGAGGGCGTTGAAAAAATCACAGGTGCACCACTTAAAGCTACTGATTTGAGAGCCGGGGCGGCTATGATAATAGCCGGTCTCGCTGCCAATGGTGTTACAGAGGTTAAAAATATTTACCACATCGATAGAGGATATGAAGCAATTGAGAAGAAGCTACAAAAACTCGGTGCAGACATAAAAAGAGTAAAATAAGTCCAATTTGGACTTATTTTTTTGTATAATAAAATATAGAATAAATCACCTCATAATACACATGATAATTAAGAGGTGATATGATGCAAAATGGTGACGATAGGAAGATAAAAAAGCCGTCATACCTGACGACCGTCATAATAATTGCTGTAATTACGTCTCTCGTATTTACATACATTGCACCAAAATTTCTTTGGGGGAAAATAATACCGCTTCCATATACAGGTACAGGGCCCCTTAAAAAAGAGGTGGTAATCTCTAAAGCAGAGCCTTCTACGATTGCGGAAGCTGTAGCAAAGAAAGATACCCAAGCTGTTGTTGGTATATCTTCTGTTGAGTACGAAAGACAGTACTATATATTGGAGAAACAGGTTGAAGGTGTAGGCTCAGGATTTATCGTTGATAAAAACGGGTACGTTATTACAAATAATCATGTAGCAAGCCCTGAGTCAAAGAAACTTACGATCTATTTAAGTGATGGCAGCACATTGCCTGGGAAAGTTTTGTGGTCTGACTCTACTTTAGATCTTTCTGTTGTTAAAATCAATGCCAAAAATCTGCCTACTATCTCATTAGGAAATTCAGATAAGATTGTGGTAGGCCAAACTGTGATAGCTATAGGTAACCCTTTGGGACTGCGCTTTGAAAGAACTGTGACATCTGGTATAATAAGTGCATTGAATAGAAGTTTGCCAATAGAGGAGAACAACAAACAAAAGATAATGGAAGATCTTATACAGACAGATGCATCAATAAACCCAGGGAACAGTGGTGGACCATTAGTCGATGCGCAGGGCAATGCTATAGGTATTAATACGGCAAAAGTTACAACAGCAGAAGGATTAGGATTTGCAATACCAATCAATATTATTAAACCGATAATTAATAAAGTAATAACTACAGGTACATTTAAAGCACCGTACTTAGGCATAGTAGGATATGATAGAGAGATAGCTAGCTATATAAATGCAGATATAGTTATAGCAGAAGGAATATACGTTGCAGATATAGATCCTAAAGGCCCGGCTCAAAAAGCAGGCATCAAAAAAGGTTATATACTGCTGGAAGTCGATGGTAAACCTGTCGATACGATGGTTCAGCTTAAGACAGTGATATACTCAAGAAACATAGGAGATAAGGTAAGCGTAAAATACAGGACACTGACTGGGAACATAGGAACGACTACGATAACACTTGGGAAATGAGGAGAATAAATTATGTATGTTGTATGTGAGAAACATTTAGAGGATGCCATAGAGGAATTTGTGGATGTATATGAGCAGCCGCCGGATATATATAGGCTTGATGATGTCTCGTTTACTGACTGGTTGGCACCTCATAAGTGCGATTTTTGCGATGATATTCCTAAGTACCTTGTAGTGTGACGGAGGGAGAATTTTGAATATAGACATAATAGCAGTAGGAAAGATAAAGGAGAAGTTTATAGAAGATGGAATACAGGAATATGTAAAAAGATTGAAGCCATATTGCAATATAAACATAATTGAAGTGAACGATGAAAAGGCACCTGAAAGCTTAAGTGATAAAGAAAAAATAAGTGTTATGCAAAGAGAAAGTGTTAAAATTGTCGATAAGATTAGAAAAGGAAGCTTCATAATATCTCTTTGCATAGAAGGTAGACAAATGGACTCAGTAGAATTTGGCCGCTATATAGAAGATGTTATGACAGCGGGCAATTCTAATATTACATTTGTGATAGGAGGATCCCTTGGCTTACATAACGATATAAAATCTATGTCAGGTTTGAAGCTATCATTTTCAAAAATGACATTTCCACACCAGCTTATGAGACTTATATTGATAGAGCAAATCTACAGAGCATTTAAGATAATGAAGGGTGAGCCATATCATAAGTGAGGGATAGATAGTATTGTTTCAGAAATTCATTATTAAAATTCATGAGGCAAGAGGAAAGTATAACTATTTTTGGCATCCAAGGAATTTGTTATCACCATATGTTTAACTAGATGTAAAATATAAAAATTCTTGTAAAAATAAATTTTTTACTGGAATTTTATTTCGAAATCTCTGGAGATTGGATAATTGACTTGATACTTAATCAGAATTAACTTATAATATAAGTGTAGAAATCTTATTTTCAATGAAAATAAGGAGGTAATTAATATTATGGAATTAGCCAAGGTGACTGTTCGAGGTCAAATTACAATACCAAAAGAAATCCGTAAAAAACTAAACATCAAAGATGGTGATAAAGTAATTTTTTTAGAGGAAAATGGGAAAATCTTCATTGAAAATTCGGCAATTTTTGCATTACGGGAAGTACAAGATGCTTTTAAAGGTGAAGCTGAAAGGCTTGGCTTAAAAGATGAGCAGGATGTAGTCAAATTGGTAAAGGAAGTTAGAAATGAAATGTGGGAAGAACGTCATGCGAATCACAGTTGATACCAATATCCTCATTTCCGCTTTCTTATTTCCCAAAAGTAGTATAAATGATTTAATGATTATGATAGCTAAAAGGCATAAATTAATTTTATCATCATTTGTTATTGATGAAACTGTAGATGTGGTTAAAAGAAAGTTTAAAGGTAAGGAGGGAGCTATAGACAAATTTTTAAGCAAATTTCCTTACGAGATGGTTTATACGCCGCAAGAAATGAAAAATGATTTATTTAAAATTCGAGATGAAAAAGATTATCCAATCTTATATACAGCAATTATTGAAGATGTAGATATACTAATTACAGGTGATAAAGATTTTTTAGATATTGATATAGAAAAACCGGAAATTCTCGCACCTGCACAGTTCTTAGAGAAATACTCCTAACAAAGTTAAAATAAAATACAGAGCAACTATCCATCCACAACGGTAGGAGTTATATTAAATTCTGTAGAAATGAATAGTAATAAAGGAGATATTACAAACAAATCTATACCAATTATAAATAATGTAATTCACACTGTAAATAGATAAATGGTATCTTTTAAGTTAAAACGCATTTTCATCGTTCATTATCAATATATATATAAGCATATTAGCTTTTTTATGAATTATATTTATTAGTTTGCAGACAAAAAAATGACATGAATTTGGAAAATTAACTAAATAACTGAATGCAAATATATTATACAAGGAGGAGGTTATATATGGATTATGATATGATATTTGAATGTGATTATGGTGATAGAACTCCTATAAAGGAACAGCTAAAAAAATTATTAGATAAATTTAACGCATCAACTATGCCTATGTGTGCAGTTTTTATTAATAATAATCCGTATTCATTAGAATTTTATGTAGTATTAAATTTCAAAACCGATTTACCGAATTTAAGAGAGGATATAATTAATCAATTTAAGAATTTAGGTTGTAAATTAAGAACAGATTTAAATCTAACAGATTTTTTCGAAGCAATAGGTCAGCGACAATTTAATTTTTATTCTTTAATTGACTCAAAAAATTGTGACTTTATTTTTGATAATTATTTCTATTTCTCAGAAAAAAAGTATCTAAAGTCAAAATTGTATAGCAATCAGGAAATGAAACCAAAAAATTTGATTTTTATAAGTTATAGTACTGCTGATGAAGAAGAAGTGGATCAATTGGCATTAGAATTAAATAGAAGATCTATTTCAATTTGGTATGCAAAAAACAATATTGACTATGGAGAAAGCATAGTAAGTAAAATTGAAAAGGCTATTGATGAATGTGTTGGTGTATTATTTTACATTACGCAAAATTATCTCAAATCAAATTGGTGTGAACTTGAAAGAGAGACATTTTATTCAAGATATGCTTCTGAAAGAAATATTTTAATGATTACAATTAAAGATTGGAATATAGATTGGAATGAGTTACCATCTTTTCTTAGAAATTTGAAATACATAGATAGAAAAGAATTTAAATCAATGCAAGATGTTGCTGTAGAATTAGTTCCTACGATTAAGAAACATTTAAATAATGTTAAGAGATAGGGATGAGTGGATGGGATTAAATGGAAAAGAAGATGTGCTAATAGAATTGCTTAATAAATGTACAGACAGGGAGCGTAAAATTGCAAAAGAAATATTAAAACTTTTGGTTACATATATAAAATAGTCAAGATGCAGTTACTACGGTAGCATCTTATTTTTTGCCATCTTTTATTAAGGATTTAAACATATAATAATGTTATAAAATTCTAAGACATACATGATTTTACAAAAAATTAGTACTTTTGGACAGTTGACATATTTATGAAGTAAATATATTATGAAATTAATCTAAAACTTTGTGAGGGTAGATTTTAGATGAAAAAGATAATATATTTTTTAATATTAATTGCTTTGGCTTTATTGATTGTCATAGCCTATGATTTAGCTGCTGTCCATTCTCAAAAAACTAGCACAGATGTAAATACCGAAAACACTTTGGCAAAGAAAGTTAATACAACAAATGAAAATAAGATAAAATTGAAAGACGTATATACGAATCTGCCGTATGATATTTCTCAAGTAAACATTTCAAGAATAGAGGCAGATGGGTTTTCGCGAGTAGAGGTTTTTGATAAGAATACTGGTAAGTTTATAGAGGCATATGGCGAAAAGGCAGAAACTGTATCTAAATCAGACATCTTAGATAAGTTAAATGATATTAGTAAAATTTCAAAGCTGACCATTTACAAAGAGCGAATTGATGGATCTGCAGTGACGAGACTCTATACAGTTTTAACTGTTTATTCTGATGGTTCTTTCAGGCAGATAGAAAGCATTGATAAAGCATACTGGGAAAAAGCAAGCGATGGCGATTGGAAGCTGGAAAATCCACATGCAAGTGCTATTTCAACGATAGGAAGCTTTCCTACAACAGAAATCGAGACAAGCGGAACCACGACTATTAAAATGAAAGCTACATTATTTACAGTTGGTTTATTAGACAGTTCAGCCCGCAGTGTATTGTCTATACCAGGCAGCACATATTATTTAAGAAAAATCGTAGAATTAGGCTATCGTTACAGCTTGTATTAAAAATTTATTGGTGATAATATGGGCAGCATTATGCTTAAGAACTATTCTTCAAAACTTTCACATTGACATAAAGGTATATGTGTATTATAATACACATATGGAGGTGTATTATTATGCGGACAAATATCATTATTGATGACGAACTTATTAAAGAAGCTTTGAAGATAACTGGGATAAAGACAAAGAAAGAAATTGTCAATATAGCGTTAAAAGAGTTAATAGAAAACCATAAAAGGAAGAATCTAATGGATTTAAAAGGAAAAATACAATTTGACGAAAACTATGATTATAAAAAGATGAGGGAAAATCATGATATTAGTTGATACATCAGTTTTGATAGCATTTTTTAAAGGTATAAATAATAAGCAAGTAGAAAAATTAGAAGACGTAATAAAAAATGGTGTGCCGTTTGGTATAAATTTTTTTATATATCAGGAAGTTTTGCAAGGAGCAAAATCAGATAGAGAATTTAAATTATTGAAAGAATATTTAAGTACACAGAGGTTTTATGATTTAAAAAATGGTATGAAATCCTACGAAGCAGCAGCAAAACTTTATTTTGTTTGCAGAAAGAAAGGAATTACAATACGTAGTACCATTGACTTGCTTATAGCAGAGACTGCAATTGAAAATAATTTATACCTTCTACATGATGACAAAGATTTTTCTTATATTGCTGAAGTTGACAAAAACTTAAAAGAATATTGATAAGCTTACTTTAAGGTACATATAGACTTTTCACGGTGCTTTTGTCCAAGTGCTGCCTTTACCCCTGCCATGACTAATTATCAAACCTTCTTTTTTAAGGTCATTTAGTACCTTTCTGATTGTAGAGTCTTTTGTATTAGCAAATCTATTTCTTAAATCGTTTATTGTAAAATCTCCCTCCATATTTTCAAGAATTTCTTTTCTAATGGCGTAGTAAATTCCGCCTGTAAAGTCATTCTTCGTTTGATATTTTGATATTTCTTCTGCGACTCTATCAGGTATAGATTCGCTTTCGTGTGATACAATGGCTTGGAAAAACCGTAATGTCCATTCATTGGCCAATTTTCTATTGCCAGCAAATATAATTTGAAATTTTGGATGAAATGCAAAAATCTCAGCTATCACTTTAGCCATATATGATGGCGTATAAATGCTTAATTTGTCAGGGTTTAAGTAATCTGAATAGTTGGCTTCAATGACAAGTGCCGAATGCTTATATTTTTCCAATTCACCCAGCTTCTGATGTAAAATTGGCAAATTGGCGATGTCGGCTTTAAAGTTTTCAAAACTTTTTCTTTCTACGACGGCCTCTATTTCATTATTGTAAAACAATGCGTAATCACCTGCTGGCAACTGTACTCTCTCAACAATGCAATTGGTAAATTTCCAAGGGTATTTTTCATTTGCATCAATCAATATGTGAAGATCATTGCTTCCTTTTGCAGTCAACTTGACACGAGGCTTGTGCTCCTTTAAGCCTTGCTGTGTTCTCCAAAATATCTGTTCGTATTCCCCTTCTTTGTTTTTGTATTTCTTTTTAAGGAATAGAAATTCGCACCTTTTATTTACACCGCGGTCTAAGACCACAGATAGCCGCTTGCCATATCGATCAATTGATATAATTGGTACTTTCTCAATGACTTCATAATCATTGGACTGTTCATTGGTATCTTTAAGGCAAAATATCTGACTTCCTGCACCAGGCCATTTATTCTGCACAAACAATGATAAAAGTGTTGTATCGCCTTTTTTGATGCTAAGCCTGTATGGAAATTTATCGCTTTTTGTTGATTCAAGTATCCATAAAAGATCGCTCATAATGACCCTTTCCTAAATATGATTCATAATTACACAACTATTTTACTATGAAAAAGAGGTTGTTACAACTTTTTTCATGCGACAAGTACCATCTTAGTACTTTCGTATTAAAAAAATTAGTACTTTTGGTCAATTGACATATTTATGAAGTGGATATATTATGAAGCTAAGAGAATTACTGATAGCATCTAATAGTTTATGTTAAAAGGAAGGGAGGGAGATGTTAATATATGATAAAACGGTTTTTAACTTTGAAAAAATTCATTTCATTATTTTTAGTTGTAGCACTTCTTTCAATTTCAACTTTGAGTCCAGTTTATGCTGCTAATCCAACGTTCAATGATGCAAATTTAAAGAAATCAATTAATGACAACCGAGCATATACAACTATTGAAAATGTTCCAATTGACAAACAAAAAGTTGAGAATGGATCAATGACTGCAGAATATGCACAAAAAAAGGACACAAGTGTAGAAGAAAGTGGCACTATTAAACCACAAGGTTTAAAAGGTAAAGCTTTAAAACTATCTGTAAAAAGAATTGCTGGAATGTTAAGATCAAGTGCAATAGATAAAATAGCTGAATGGATGGAAACTTATATTAATAAAGAAGCTGCAAAATATCTAAGAAAATATTCTATCAAGATTGCAAATAAATTGGATGAGCTTTCTACATGGGAAGATTTGGCACTTCAAGCGATTGAAGATCAAGTAACGGGATTTTTGAATGGATTGGGTGTACCTTATAGCATTGCAAAAGGAATAGGGCTTGGTCTAAAATATATTATAGATTGGGGAGTTTTTTAATCTTTAGGAGGGATAACTTTATGGATAGCTTAGAACAGAGAGTACTGGAGTTAGAACAGAGAGTGCTGGAATTGGAATCACAAAACAGGTTATTAATCGATGCATTGCTTCGCATAGCTTCTGAAAAAGGAGAACCACTTGCAAAAAATTTCAGCACATATGCTCTTCTCAATAAATATACAGCTTATGAAATACAAGAACTTGAGGGATTGTTAAAGTGGGCATTTAATAAAAGCACTGAAAATAATTTAAGTAAAGAAGAATTTATTGAAGAGTTTAATAGACGTTTACCTAAAAGAAAAAATGAACTAAACTTTCTCTTCGAATGCTATAGAAGAGAGAACATTCTACCATATTTATGTGATTTAGTTTTAGGAGATAATTAAAAAGCATTTAAGAATAGATTTTTATTGTTGTGTCTTCATCTGGAGATTATGAAACAATATCGAGCCTAAATAAATCAAGTTATATTCGGGAGATGGATTATTTTGGGGATAAATTTTCCGATAGGATTAAAAGCTATTTTGTTTATTTTTTTCATTCCTCTTATTATAAAACAATTTAAGTCGACAAAAAATATTGTTATAGTCACATTTATGGCAGGGTTTATTATATATGCAATTGAACTAATAAGTATAGTGTTTTTCCCGATTACATTTTATCCACCTATGCCTAATTATACTCCAAATGTAAATATTGTTCCTATGAAAGATATAATAATTCTTATGAGATTACAGCCAATTAATATAGTTATAAAAAATGTGGTTGGGAATATTATACTTTTTATACCGCTTGGCTTTTTTGTACCGATAATATATAGAAAGATGAACAAATTTAATTATACGTTATTGTTGGGTTTGTGTGTTTCAGTATTTATAGAAATTGCTCAATTTATTATTGATTATTTGACAAAGTATCCCAATCATACATGCGATGTTAATGATGTTATATTGAATATTATTGGATTAATATTAGGTTTTATAATTCAAAGAGGAATTAGGAAAGCATCTTTTATGGCAAACTATATTAATAATGTTGCAAATAAAATTGAATAACCAGGTATGGTTTGCAATTAATCTTATTTCTAAAGGGCAGATATTAATCTGTCCCTTGTTTATTATTGATAAGAAAAATTAAAAAATTTATTAAAAACATTAAGAATTTATTAAGAAATGTTAAGTTTTGGTTACATTAAAAGGAATTCAAAAGTTTTTGTAGAAATATGATTATAGAAAAAATACAAAAATAAATTTGGTACATTTTAAACGTTGTTAATATTTTAACTTTATTGTAATAAGGGAGATCGAGATGAAGTATGAAGTCATAAAATATGATACTCATAAGCATTTGTTTGATGAAGCATGGAGAAGATGTACAAGAAGAGGACTTAATCAAGACACAAAACCGTTTATGTTTGTATCAGATCTTTACATTTCCGATGAGAAGAAGTTGCTAATTAAAGCCTTTAGAAAAAGCATTCATGAAATATCTAAGATTAATGGCCAATTTAAAAAATATACATATCTATTGACAGACGAAAACGGCATCATAATAGATTTGATTGTGCCTAACAAAAGTAGTTTTTCTTATTTAAATATAGGTGTTCAGTTGAAAGAAGAATTTGCAGGAATAAATAAGTATCGATTGCTTTAAATGAAGGAGAAACTGCATTTGTCAAAAAGAATGAACATTATCTTAAGTGCCTCAGGGAGATAGACTGCATAGCTGTACCTGTCTTTGACAATAAAGGGCAATTGATAGGTGTAATCGATATTTCATGTATGAATGGACTTACTGATGAATGCGTGTTTATGGTGTTTTTGATGGCAAAATATACAGAATATAATTATGCAGCGCTTAAAAAAGAAATGATAGAGGGAAAATTTGAAGAAGTAGAGCTAAAGATTTTGAAACTGACAGCGGAAGGAAAGACGGATGAAGAGATAGCAAAAATGATTAATAGATCAATAAGCAATGTAAAATACCATAAGAATAAGATTTTTGAAATATTAAACGTGAAAAATGTAAAGGACTGTATATACAAAGCGGCGAAGATGGACTTGATATAATACTTTTGTAAACCCATGAAGGAGGGCTGTATTAATGCCATCAATGAATATTGTGACTATTATATTTACCACAGTTAATTTAGTTCTGATTATAATAATATTATATTTTCTATATAAATTGTTCTTGTTTTTGCATAATTGGTTTAAAAAAGGGAAATAACAAATTAGTGCTGGAAACTGGGAAAATGAAGTCATTAAACGGAGTGCTAATTATCACAAAGAACTTAAAAAAGATATAAGATCAAATACATATTTGGCCATAAAGAAATGTAGGCGGTGTATAGTTGTGATTAAGGGTTGTGGAAGGAAAAAAGTAATACTTCAAAAAATAGAAAATGGTATTGAATCAGAAAATATAGTTATAACTGAAGATGAACAGCCAACGGAACCATATGAAAAGGATAGATTTGAAAACTTGTTGATATTTATAAAAGGAAATTTTACCGAGCTAACAAAAGAATTTTCTGAGGAAGAAAAAGAATTATTAAAAATGCATTGGGGTATAGATATGTCTTTAATGACATTTAGCGAGATTGCTGAGATAAAACATATGGATGAAAGCATTTTAAGGTCTAAATTAAAAGATTTGGAAAAACGCTTTTTTCAAAAGATAGAGAATATAAATTGATTTAGCAAGATATTACGTTGTAATGATTGTTAAAAATGATACAATAACAAGACAATTTAGTGGACATACAAAAATTAAAAAGTTAATTAAAAAGATAAATAATTTATTAATAATTATTAAGTATGCAAAAAACGAAAAGGATAGTAAAACAATGCAACGAAGATGGATTTGATATAATTTCACATATGGCTCATTCCGCTTTAGTACTTTTGTACTAAAAAAATTAGTACTTTTGGTCAGTTGACACAATTTTGGAAGAAACATATAATGAAATCAAACATCGACTGGCAATTTTTTTAGAATAACTTAAAGCAGCAGAAGTGTCAGAACGAGTAAAAAATGGAGGGTTATGGGGTTATTATGAAAGAGGTATCCTTTCAGCCTGGCAAGTGTCAAACTGGGAAACTGGTACTACAGTTATAAATAACGGAGAATACTGCAGAGCTTATGCAAGAGGTAATTTTCACTGGGGCATAGAGTATGAGGGGAATGGTTTGGTTGTACAAGATGAGTATGTTGATCTAAGAGTAAGCGTTACTCGAAACGGTGATGTCTGGAAGAACTGAGATGAATGGGTTTAGATAAATTCTCCAAATGGTTATTATCTATCATTTTGTTTGTATTAGTTTTAAATCTTTTGTTTTTGTCGTTTGTCTTTATCATCAATTGGAAATCTCCTTAACAAGGCAATTTAGTAAAAAGTTTATTAAAAAGATAAATAATTTATTAATAATTATTTAAATATGAAAAAAAGAAAATGACAGTAAAACTATGCAACGAAGATGGTTCTGATATAATTTCATATACAGGTCATTCCGCTTTAGTACTTTCGTACTAAAAAAATTAGTACTTTTGGTCAGTTGACACAATTTTGGAAGAAACATATAATGAAATCAAACATCGACTGGCAATTTTTTTAGAATAACTTAAAGCAGCAGAAGTGTCAGAGCGAATAAAAAAAGGAGGTGGTATTTAAAACTTGAATTGCTACTTTAAATTAAAATAGGATAGAAGGGAGAAAGAATATGAAAGGATTAAAAATGGCAAAAGGCATTCTGCTGGCTTTGTTGATGCTATCATTATTGACCACGGCTTTTGCATCTGTGACATATGCGAAAGCGGATTATACGAATGATTATAAAGATACAATTGAGCAGAAAGTAAAAAATGTGCTGACTAACGGATTCGGGCAATTTTACACAATTAACAGCATTCAAGTTAAATTTAATGATCTGAAAGTTACTGATTCAAAAGTTGAAGCGAATCTTTTTGTAACGATGAATACGACTTTAAAGGCAAAAAAAGTTGAAGACCTTCCATATATAAAGGGAATGTTGAAGAAGGTCAATCTAAATAATTTTAAATATGAATCTAATGCTAAAATGAACAGTGCTCTTTTTGAAGCAAATAAAAATAGCCTAAAAGAATATCAATTATCAAAAGCCTCTAAAGAATTGGAGTTTAGATTTAATGATCTGAGTCAGTATATAAATAAAGCTGATGATAATAATTTTTTCTTGACAGTTACTGCTGATGTGAAAGACAATCAGATAGTTCAGGATTCCATAAATATAATGGCAGAAAATATTGATACTATGGTTCCTATACAAAATCTGCTTCCTAAATCTTCAGAAGAAATGGAAACAGAAGGCATACACGATATGCAACAGGTTTTGAATTTACAGAAAGAGGAATATTCACCTGCACTTTATGCTTCATATGACAGGATTGCTGCCAGAGATTACGCCAATAGATGGTCTATAAATGCCACATCATGTTATGATCACGGAACGTCCTGTGGTATACTGCAAGCTAGAAATACATGGAACAATAGTGCTTATCCGTATTATCCTGGATTGTGCCATAATGATTGTGCTGACTTTGTGTCACAGGCTTTACATGCGGGAGGCATTCCGACGGACGGTACGTGGTATAGAGGTGCTACTGCTAAACAGACGGCAGCATCATGGGTAAATACGAGTTCGTTAAAAAGTTATATGCTTAACAAAGGATATTGGAAAGCATCAAATTATACGTCTGCATCGGCTGGAGGAGTCCTTTACACTTCTACTTCTCACGTCGTCATGATTGTTAAAAATGATACAATAACAAGGCAATTTAGTGGACATACAAATGATAGGAATCAAGTAAATTACTCAAATGTATCAACCTATGAATATTATGTTCTGTGGAATTAAGATTAATGAGTGTTTAATTCATACAAAGAAGAAGCTTATTTTGCTTCTTCTTTGTATGAATTTTTAAGGAAGGAGTTTTTGTTCTTTATGAAAAAATTTTTTTTGATGGTCTTTACACTTATATTTATTGCTACAGGTTGTTATACTGTAGACAATACTAAAGTAACAGAAAATGAAAGCCCTAAGAGCGACTCTGAAGAGATAAAAATACCTTTTTTGATATATACAAATGAGCCAGATAATAAACATTCGGCGATGTTAGCTTATTGGGATTTGAATAATTCTAAAGTAAATTTAACTGAAAAGATAGTCTATGTCTCAGAAGACCCCAATTTTGTCACACCTTTATTTTGGGATGGAGATGGCAGGATAGTATTGAGGAAGACGTATTATCCAACAGATGAATATAAAGACAAAGTAGATTTTGTCAAAGGCAATGATGTGGGTATGGTATACGGCAAGGACATTGAAGCTAAAGGGAATTTGGATGACAATCCTGAACCAATTAAAAAAGTAAAAAACTATACATTATACTTACACAATGGCAGCGATGTAATGGAAAAGAATGTATCATTTCTGTATAAAACGAAGGATGACAAAGGCAATGACATTACAGTAGGTGAATATAATCAACCATGCTTTATAGATTATGATAGCAAAACAGGTGATATAACATTTATCTTTGACTATCCATTTGAGACACATTCCAATATATATATTGCCAAGTGCAATGTAGATAACATTGACAAGATAAGTTGGGACGAGGTAAGGCTTCCAGGTGGTGGCGTTGTTTATACACCTTTTCCTAATAATACAATGCTTGTAGGTTCTAAATACTACATCCAATGTTTCAAAACTTTAGGTGAAGTCGATCTTAAGACCAAAAAAGCAACTTTGCTTGATGATGTTGCGAAAGAATGCAGAAGCATCGTGAAGGAAGGAAGCTTTAGGCCGGACTATTCTAAGGATATAACGCCTGTTGGGAAGTACAAAGACGTGTTGATTTTAAGCCTTCCTGTAAGTACAGATACAAATGTAGAACCTCTAATATGCGCATTTAAAGATAATAAGCTATTGGGCGCAATACATCTAAAAAGCGATGATACGTGGGATGTAATTGGTCCTGATAAAAAAATTGCATCTTCGATGGATTTGAAAGGTAAAAATCTGTATAAAGAATTTAACGCAGATTTGATGTACTTTCCAGGTCTTGAAAGCATAAATTATTAGCATAAATACTTTATTGCTTATTCCACTTAGTACTTTCGTACTAAAAAAAATTAGTACTTTTGGCCAATTGAAATATTAATGAAATGGATATATAATAAAGCCAAAGATTTACTGATAATGTTTGCATAGTAGTTTAATACCGAAAGGAGGTGGAATTAAAATGAACAGAAAATCAATTCGAATATCAATATGTTTAATCTTGATACTCATCTTAAGTTTAAGCTTAAGTGGAACTTCATTTGCTTTACGAGGAGGAAATGTGGATACAGGTAGTAAACAAATTTCCGCACCAATTGTAGAAAATCTTAAACCATCGTCTGAGACGACAAAAATGACATATTTGAGGCAAGTTCCTTCAAATGTAGATATAATCAGTAACCAAATAACTATTTCAAATGAAGAAAATGCTAAACCAGCTTCTGAAACTACCAAGATGACATCACAAAAAGCAGCTTCTTTAGATGCTGATGTAAATCCTATGTCCCTTAGTCGGCCAACAAAGGGAACAAATCTACCTTATAGCGGTGCTTTCAGTGGAGTTAACACTGAAATTTTTTCAAACTACTATTTTTTCACAAATGGTTCCACACAGCTATATGTAGACTGGAATGTAAAAGCTGACTATCCTGCTAATGTTTTATGGCACATTAATGTTTATCAAGCTGGCACGAATAAATTTGTTGCTAGTTCCGACAAATTTCAAATAGATTCTAATACTGGCTGGTGGACAACAAGATTTTACAATTTGGATCCTGCATATAATTACTACATTTCTTTTGTAAATGATGGTCCACAGATTGGCTCTCCCATATCAGGCGATTTTACGGTTAGGCTGAAGTAAAAATAATCCCATAATAAACATAAACAGACCGTGCATTTAACGTTGAACGGTCTGTTTGCTATTGTGCGCCCGGCATGGGCAATAGCTAGGCGGTGAAATCCCACTGCGGGCGAGGAAAGCACTAAGTATACAATTAATTCCATTTTAGTACGAAAGTATTAAAAAAATTAGTACTTTTGGTCAATAGACATATTTATGAAGTAAATATATTATGAAATTAATCTAAAACTTTGCGAGGGTTGATTTTATGAAAAAGATAATATATTCTTTGATATTCATCGCTTTAGCTCTATTGATTATTATTGCCTATGGCTTATCTGATTTCAATAGCACAGATGCAAAGGCCGAAAACAGTTTGGTAAAGGAAGTAAAAACGGCAAATGAAAATAGGATAAAATTAAAAGATGTATATACGAATGTGCCGTATGATATTTCTCAAGTAAACATTTCAAGGACAGAGTCAGGTGGGTTTTCACGAGTAGAGGTTTTTGATAAAAATACTGGCAAGTTTATAGAGGCATATGGCGAGAAGGTAGAACCTATATATGCATCGAATTCTAAAGTAATGCCTCAATCTAATAATATTTATAAAACTTCAAAGCTGATCATCTACAAAGAACGTGCTTACGGATCTGCAGTGACGAGACTCTATACGGTTTTGACTATTTACTCTGAGGGTTCTTTCAGACAAATAGAAAGTATTGATAAAGCTTACTGGGAAAAAGCAAGCGATGGCGATTGGAAGCTGGAAAATCAGCATGCTGCTGCTATTTCAACAACAGGAAATCTCCCTACAACAGAGATGGAGGCAAGCGGTACTGCAACTATTAAGATGAATGCCACTATATTTACAGTTGACTTATTAGACAGTACAGCCAGAGGTGTATTATCCAAGCAAGGCGGCACATATTATTTAAGAAAAACAGTAGATTTAGGATATCGTTACAGCCTGTACTAAAAATTATTAGTAGGCGCAATGAATAGCAGAAAAACAAATGAAAAAATCTTTTCTAAGCTGTGGTGATGATTTGCCACAGATTTTATACTAACACAACAATTGGTGAAGATTCAATATCTAAGTTATAAGATTTTTTCTCTATATTCTTTGGGAGTAAAACTTGTTATATTTTTAAAGACTTTGCTGAAATAGTGCTGATCCGTATATCCTACTGCTTCAGCCACTTCGTATATTTTTATCTTTACATCTTTTAAAAGTTCTTTTGCCTTTTCAATCCTGTATTCTGTTAAATAATCTGAAAACGTAATACCCATTTCGTTTTTAAATAAGGCACTCAGATAGCTTGGTGTTATGTATAGTCTTTCAGCAATGCTGTTTAAAGAAATATCTAAATCGCTGTAATTGTTTTGTATTAATTTAACGGCCATATCAACCAATTTTCTGTTTTTAGAGCTTTTGGCCAAAGAAATATATTCGCATACCGTATTTATTATATTCTCCATCCAATCCCGGAGCTTTTCTTTAGTAGGTAAATCCGAAATCTGCCTCCATGGGTCTGTTTCTTTAAATAAAATATCCGCATTTTCTCCAATTTCTATAATAGAACGTGTAATCAAAGCGATAAGCTCCAGACCCCACCTTTTTATAAAATCTTCTGTAAAACCTTTGTTATCAAATTCACTCCAGATATCATTAAAAATGTTAAGGGATAAATCTTTATTTCCTCTTTTTATGGATTTTGATAGTTCATCTTCCAACTGTAGAGGATACTTATAATATTCTGCCTTTAAAAATTTCAGATCTTCTTCTTTTAATGGTGGCACTGGCTTTTTTTCTTTGTCCAACAGTTCTTTTCTCTTTAAAACTCCTTGCCTTATAGTTTGTTTTAATACGTCAATGTCAATAGGTTTTAAGATATAATCGAAAGCTCCCAATCTTATAGCCTGCTGAGCGTATTTAAAATCATCATAAGCGCTTAACAAAATCACTATGACACTGTGATCAATTTTTTTAACTTCTTTTGTAAGCAGCAAACCATCCATAAATGGCATCCGTATATCTGTTAAAATAATATCGGGGTTTTCTCTGTTAAACACTTCAAAAGCATTTTTTCCGTTGGATTCGCAGCCTACCACCGTTAAATTCAGTTCTTGCCAATTAATATTGTTTTTAAGCCCTTCTCTAACTATTGATTCATCATCTACAATTAGAATTTTCATAAAATCAACCTCACAATACCGCAGGAATAGTAATACTTGCTATAGTTCTGCCATTAATTATTTGGTAATTGAGACCATACTGTTTGCCATAATACAGCTTAATTCTCTCATTTACATTTTTTATCCCGTAATTTTCCCTGTCATCTGCTGGCGTGTTTAATATATCGTTTACCAAATCTAAATCTATGAGATTACCGTTATTTATGACTTCAAATATAATATTGCCTTCCTCTGATAAATAACCATTAATTAAGATTTCTCCTTTTCCTTCATATGACTCTATACCATGAATTACTGCATTTTCAACAAGAGGCTGCAAAATTAATTTTATTGTTTTATAAGGCAGGATTCTTTTATCTATATTGAAATCTGCTTCAAATTTATCTTTAAACCTGATTTTCTGAATAATAATATAGCTTTCGACATGATTGATTTCTTTTTCTACAGTAGATATATCGTTTCCTTTATTTATGCTGTATCTTAAAATTGATGCCAAAGAATTTACGATTTTGCTTATCTCAGGTATTTTGTGCTCTATAGCAATCCAATTAATAGAATCAAGCGTATTGTACAAAAAGTGCGGATTTATCTGTGCCTGCAATGCTTTCAGCTCTGCGTCTTTCTCTTTTATTTTTGATAAATATACCTCATATATAAGCTCATTTATCTTTTTTATCATGTAGTTAAAACTTGAATACAGCACTCCTATCTCTCCACTCCACTTTTCTCCGATGTGCATGTTAAAATCCCCGTTTTCTGCTTTTTTCATCTCACTAGCCAGTTCTATTATCGGGTAAGAAATGCTGTGGGAAAAATAAAGAGAAATTAAAGACGCAGTTGCAAGACTCAAAAGCGCAGTGATATATATTAAATTCCTTATAACTCTAGCTTTCTCATTAAGTTCATCAAGAGAAACCATGCCAATGAGCTTCCAGCCGTTTTGCAAAGTATTGTATATGACCATCATTTTGTTTCCGTTTACAGTAATTAAGCTGTTTCCGGAGTTATTCCCGTACATTTTAAGGCCATATTTATACAAATAGCTATTATCTTCAGAATATATAAGTTTACCTTTATCGTCGATAATATATATTTTGGATGATTTGCCAAGGTTTATATCAGATATAATTGATGCGATTTTGGACATATCCATATCTACAGAAATAACTGCTATGGGTTTAGTAAAATTTTTCACATCAAAAACAAGCCTTGATACAGAAATCATTTGCTTCCCAAAATCATTGTTTACGTACCAGAACAGCTTGCCGTTAATCTCTAATGTTTTTTTGTACCATTCCTTATTTTCGACCACTTTTGAGGACATAACGTCATTTTGCTCTAATCTCGTCAGATATTGATCTTTGTGCAGAGCGAAAATCTCTATAGATGAATAATTTTCATTAAATATTTTTGGAAGCAGTATGCTATTCCTGATTGCTATAATTTCTCTGCTTACATTAAAAGGAGTTTCTGCACCACTGCGAGATAGAAAATATTGCAGCTCCTTATTCATTGAAACGTACAGCAGAGCATTTTTCATGTTTTCCAGCATTTTTGAGATATTTTTATTGGCCTGATTTAATGTCTGATATGAAGTTTCTTTAGCCTTCTCATTTATATATCTTGATGTTATATTTCCTGTTATTGTCGCTACCATAATGAGAGGTATGACTATTATTAAAATATATGAAAGCAGAATCTTTTTGTATAGCATATAAATTCACCTATATATTATATATATCATCAAAATAAATCTATTACAATATTTAAATAAAAGTTTATAAAAAACTACACAAAATATTAAAAATATCATATCATTTTATGAAACCGATTCTTGTATAATTTTTATGTAGAAAAAATATTTTATTTAGGGAGGTATTTTGATGGGTAAAAAAAGTAAAATCATGACTTCATTAGTTTCACTGATGCTTGTATTAGTTTTAATTGCCGGCTGCAGCTCTAACGGCAATTCAACTGCTGCAAACAGCACTTCAAAAAATGAGCCTGTCACAATTACTTATTCCTCAGGTAAAGACTCTACACCAGCAACACAAAAATTAATTGAAGCTTTTGAAAAGAAATATCCAAACATCAAAGTCAAAGTTCAGGAATTACCTAATTCATCAGATGATCAACACAATTCGTACGTTACAGCTTTGTCTGCAGGAGACTCAAGCATCGATGTTTTAGCTATGGACATTATTTGGACACCTGAATTTGCTGCTGCCAATTGGTTACTTCCATTAGATGATAAATTTACGCAAGAAATGAGAGATAAATTTTTACCGGGACCTGTGGAAGCAGTGACATATAATGGCCACATATGGGCAGTACCAAGATCTACAGACGCGGGTGTTCTCTATTATAGAAAAGATATTATCAGCACTCCGCCGAAGACTTGGGAAGAATTAATTCAAATGGCAAAAGACAATGTTGGCAAAGGCGGCACTAAATACGGGATTGTATTTCAAGGAAATCAATATGAAGGTTTAGTCTGCGACGCTTTAGAGGTAATCGGAAGCAACGGCGGAAATGTCCTTGAAGGAGATAAAGTTACTATTAACACACCGCAGGCCGTTGGCGGACTTCAGTACTTATTAGACCTTGCAAAAATTGCTCCCCCAGGCGTAACAACGTATCAAGAGGAAGACGCGAGAAATGTGTTCCAGCAGGGCGAAGCAATATTTATGAGAAATTGGCCTTATGCATGGTCTTTAGTAAACGGAGATGATTCACCTATAAAAGATAAAGTAGGTATAGCTCCAATTCCGAAAGGCAAAGACGGCCAGGCAGGAACACCTGCTTTAGGAGGATGGAACCTTGGCATAAATAAATACTCAAAGCATCCTGAAGAAGCATGGAAATTTGTAGAATTTGTTACAAGTGAGGAAGGCCAAAAGATAACAGCTTTAGAAGGCGGAAATCTTCCAACAATAAAATCATTATATCAAGACAAAGATGTTCTGGCGAAGAATCCATATTGGTCAGACTTGTACGACGCATTTATTACAGCTAAGCCAAGACCTGTAACTCCATTTTATCCGCAAATGTCCGACTCAATGCAGATTAATTTCCACAAAGCTTTGACAGGCGAGATAACACCGCAGCAAGCTATACAAAATATAGAAAAAGACTTAAACGATATAATTAAAAATGAAGGCAAAAAATAAAATTGTTAAGGTCCATATAAATCCCAAGTGGCAGCTTTGGCTGCCACTTGATATAAAGAGGTGATAAGATGATAGAGAAAAAATCAGTTGTTCAACCTAAACAGTCAAAATTTTATTTAAACGATGCAATATTGGGATATTTGCTTGTTGCTCCGGCGCTGTTGTGTATAATAGCAATAGCGTTATATCCTGTATTAAATACTTTTAAATTAAGCCTTTATTATATGAAGCTTCAACTCATAGGCATGACTCACTTTATTGGATTTCAAAACTATATTTCATTATTTAATGATCCCAGGTTTCGCTCTGCTAGCATAAATACGGTGATTTTTACTATCGTATCTGTGTCATTGGAATTAGTGATTGGAATGATAATGGCACTTCTGATGAACAAAAAATTTAAGGGAACAGGATTAGTAAGGGCAGCCATATTGATTCCGTGGGCTATACCTACTATAGTATCTGCCCTCATGTGGAAATTCATCTACAATGACCAATTTGGCTTATTGAACGATATATTGCTAAGAATGGGGATTATAAATAGTTATAAGGCATGGCTAGGTTCCCCGTCTTTGGCGATGGGATCGGCCATATTTGCTGATGTATGGAAAACTGCTCCATTTATGGCGCTATTGTTGCTGGCAGGTCTTCAAAACATATCTTATGAATTTTATGAGGCAGCAAAAGTAGATGGTGCAGGAAGTATAAGAAGATTTTTTAGCATTACTTTACCTTTGCTGAAGCCAACGATTTTAGTAGCTCTTATATTTAGAACATTAGACGCCTTCAGAGTGTTTGATCTAATTTTTGTAATGACAGGAGGAGGTCCGGGAAACTCTACGGAGACTCTAACTATATATGCATATAAAACCCTTTTCAGAAACCTCGATTTTGGAATTGGCTCTGCAATAGCAGTTGTAATATTTATCTTTGTATTTGTTTTTGCCATGATCTATATAAGGCTTTTGGATAAAAGCATTTTAGAATGAGGTGAAAAGATGAAGTTTAAAAATATTATAAATCAGATATTGTTTTATATATTTTTAGTTGTATTTCTCGGATTTATTATTTTTCCATTCATCTGGCAGTTTATTACATCATTTAAAACTCCGCAAGAGCTTTTCAGTATTCCCCCAAAGTGGATTCCCAGTAAAATTTATACAGGATATTACATAAATGTTTTTATAAAAAGGCCTTTCCTGACTTATCTAAAAAATAGTTTCATAGTAGCTTCTGTGACAACCATTTTCAGCCTCTTTGTTTCCTCTTTTGCGGCATATGCTTTAGCAAGGCTGAAATTTAAAGGAAAAGGGATAATATTGTCTCTGGTTTTGTCAGTGTCTATGTTTCCCGGAATTGCAATTGTAAGTCCGCTGTTTCTTTTTCTTAAGAATATAAATCTATTGAACAGCTATTTTGGGCTCATACTAACGTATACGACTTTTGCAATTCCTCTATCGCTGTGGATTTTAACTTCATTTTTTAAAGAGATTCCATATGAACTTGAGGAATCGGCAAAGGTGGATGGCGCTACCCCGATGCAGGCATTTTTAAGAATTATAATGCCTCTTGCTACACCGGGAATGTTTACGGCTGCAATCCTCACTTTTATTGCTGCTTGGAATGAATTTCTCTTCGCTCTTGTATTTAATACACAAGATTTAATGAGAACAGTGCCGGTGGGAATTGCCATGTTTCCCGGAGAACATGACCTTCCATGGGGAGATATTGCAGCAGCTTCAGTAGTAGTAACAGTGCCACTCATAATAATGGTCTTAATATTCCAAAAGAGAATAATATCCGGCCTAACTGCTGGTGCAGTTAAAGGATAGGAAAGTGCAAACAGAGAATTTTATTTTCTTAAGAAAAGGTAAATATTTTTTTGAAGTATTACTTTTAAGGCAGAGAAAATCTGTCTTTTTATTATGGCATGGACATAATTTCGATAAACTTAATGAATTTATGCCACAACGATGATAAATTTTGAATAAAAATAATGAAAAAATAATGCAGACGGAAAATGTATACAAAAATTTGCAAAACCGTTACAATTTAATTTACTGCAGGGAGCAGGTTCTGATGGGCAAATGAATTGCGGCAGTTAATGTATTATGGGTTTCACTTGGGCTAGTACTTATAGTATAATAAAATATGAGGAGTTTTCAGCATGAGGCACTTTATGTGAAATCTTATTTATTAAAATGTGTTTATATCATTAAAATGAAGCAAATATACAAGATGTGCCAAGTAAATGATATCAGATTATACTATCTCAAGCTATACTAATAGTTATAATGTTTTCTTATCATGGAGTTTACGTTATAAGATGCTCAAATGGACTTAAACAATTATCACATTATTGCAACAGGACAAATTTAATATTTATGATGCACAAAATAAATTTTAAGGAAGGGTTATATGACGAAGAAACATCAAATTGCACGAGAGATGATTAGGTATTTTTTCCTTTTTTTAGGCTCGCTGTTGGCAGCAGTAGGGTTAGAAATATTTCTCATACCCAATAACATTATTGATGGCGGAATCACGGGAATATCAATAATCTCAAGCTATTTGACCAAATTGCCGCTTAGCCTATTCATAATCATTTATAATCTTCCATTTCTATTTATGGGGTACAATCAGATAGGTCGGACATTTGTATTGTCATCCTTGTTTTCCTTATTATCTCTGTCGTTGTGGGTTTCAATTTTACACCCTATACCCGGTCTTACAAATGATGTTTTGCTTGCGTCCGTATTCGGCGGAGTAATCTTGGGAGTTGGTGTAGGAATGATTATTCGATACGGCGGATCCCTTGACGGGACTGAAATGGTTGCAATCATAATAAATAAGCGTACGGCCTTTTCAGTGGGAGAAATGGTGATGTTTTTCAACATATTCATTCTAAGCAGTGCAGGATTAGTTTTTGGATGGGACAGGGCAATGTATTCTCTGATTGCTTATTTTATTGCTTTTAAAGTGATAGATATAACGATAGAAGGACTGGACGAAGCCAAGGCGGTCATTATCATTTCAGAATATGGTGAGGAGATCGCAGACGCCATAACTGCGCGGTTAGGCAGGGGAGTGACATTTATTGAGGGCAAAGGAGGATTTTCAAAAAACCAGAAGACCATCATTTACTCTGTCGTCACCCGTTTAGAAGTGGCGAAGCTCAAATCAATCATATATGATAAAGATGAAAACGCATTTGTCACTATCAATGATGTTTCTGACGTAATGGGCGGCAAGCACAGGAAACGGGCAATTCATTAAAAAATCACTTGTCGATAACCTTAAATCCATTATTTGTTTTTGGTTTTGGATTAAGTATGCACTAATATACAAATTGATAAATATTGTGATTTTGTTTTTAAACTAAATAGTGCTAACATAAATTTAAGGAATTATTTATAATTAAATCTATCTATTATATAATAATTACAATACGTATATCTAAAGGAGAAATTGAAGTGAATAGAAATTTGCACTATTTAGGGATCGACGTAGGTTCTACTACGGCCAAAATAGTCATTTTAAATGAAAATGATGAGATTATCTATAGTAGATATGAAAGACACCTTTCTAACATAAAAGATACTATTGTAAATTTGATAGATGATGCGTATTCTAAATTTGGTGACCTTGTGGTATCTGCTGCGGTTACTGGTTCTGGAGGTATGGCGGTATCTGAGTGGCTTAATATGCCGTTTGTGCAGGAAGTAATTGCAGGTACAAAGACTGTTGAAAGGTTTTTCCCGGAGGCAGATGTCGTCATTGAGTTAGGCGGCGAGGATGCAAAGATTACATACTTTGACAGCACTATTGAGCAGCGCATGAATGGAAGCTGTGCCGGGGGTACCGGTGCATTTATAGACCAGATGGCGTCGCTTTTAAAGACGGATGCACAAGGCTTAAATGAGCTTGCTAAGAATTACAAAGTCATATATCCAATAGCTGCAAGATGTGGTGTTTTTGCAAAGACAGACATTCAACCTCTTTTAAATGAAGGCACTGCAAGAGAAGACATAGCAGCCTCCATATTTCAGGCGGTTGTAAACCAGACAATAAGTGGACTGGCTTGTGGACGGCCTATAAAAGGAAACGTGGCGTTTTTAGGAGGCCCTTTGTATTTCCTTCCAGAATTAAGGAAGAGATTTATAGAAACATTGAACTTGAAGGATGAGGAAGTAATTGTTCCGGAGAATTCGCAATTGGCCGTTGCCATAGGTGCTGCTCTCTCATCAAAAAAAGAAAAAAGCATTTCCTTAAAAGAGCTAAGCAATAAAGCGCATACGATGCCATACAACGTAAAAAATGATGTAGAGAGGCTAAGACCTTTATTTTTGAACGAAGAAGAGTATAAAGAGTTCAAGGAAAGGCACAAGGGAATAAAAATTAAAGAAAAAGATATAAAAGATGCTAAAAGCGGCCTTTTTTTGGGAATAGATGCTGGTTCTACTACAACAAAGCTTGTAATGATAGATGAAGATGGTGCAATTGTTTATTCTTACTACGGCAGTAACGAAGGAAATCCTCTAAATTCTGTCATAAAAGTGCTTTTAGACATTTACGACAAGATGCCTGATGGTGCATTTATAGCGAATTCCACTGTTACAGGTTATGGTGAAAATCTTATAAAAGCAGCTTTAATGGTAGATATAGGTGAAATTGAGACCATTGCCCATTATAAGGCTTCTCAGTATTTTTTGCCCGGTGTTGACTTCATACTTGACATAGGTGGACAAGATATGAAGTGCATAAGGATTAGGGACGGAGTCATAGACAGCATAATGCTAAATGAAGCTTGTTCATCAGGTTGTGGCTCATTTTTGGAGACTTTTGCATCATCCCTTAATATGTCTATAGACGAGTTTACGAAAGCTGCATTGACAGCTCGAAACCCAGTTGATTTAGGTTCCCGCTGTACTGTCTTTATGAATTCAAGGGTGAAACAGGCGCAAAAAGAAGGGGCATCACTAGGTGATATTTCTGCAGGCCTTTCATACTCTGTCATAAAAAATGCTTTGTATAAAGTCATAAAGATAAGAGATCCGAAAGAGTTAGGAGAAAAGATAATCGTTCAAGGTGGCACTTTTCTGAATGATGCTATACTAAGGAGTTTCGAACTTATTACAGGAAGAAATGCCGTAAGACCTCAAATTGCTGGTCTGATGGGGGCATACGGTGCAGCACTTATTGCAAAAGAGAGGTATGTAGATGGCAAAAGCAGTATCATTACAAGAGACAGGCTTAAAAATTTCACTACGGAGGTTTCGAATAGAAGGTGTGGGAAATGCACAAATAATTGTCTTTTAACTATTAATAAGTTCAGTGATGGCAGAGAGTTTATCTCAGGCAATCGCTGTGAAAGAGGCGCTGGAAAAGAGATATGCCATAATGACATACCAAATCTTTACGACTACAAGTACAAGAGGATTTTTGGATATAAGCCTCTTAGCAAAGAAAAAGCCTACAGGGGAACGATAGGAATTCCGAGAGTTTTAAATATGTACGAAAATTACCCGCTTTGGTTTACATTTTTTACAAAGCTTGGATTTAGGGTCATATTGTCTGATAGGTCATCGAAGAAATTATATGAATCAGGCATGGATACAATACCGTCAGAGTCTGCATGCTATCCGGCAAAAATTGTGCACGGTCACATAATGAATTTAATAAGTAAAGGGATTAAGACGATATTCTATCCATGCATTCCTGTAGAGCAGAACATATTTGAAGATGCGGACAATCACTACAACTGTCCTGTTGTAGCATCGTATGCGGAAGTCATTAAAAATAATATGGATGTATTGAAGGAAAAAGACATTTTGTTCCTAAATCCCTTTTTAGCTTTGGATGATAAGGCAAAACTTGCTAAGAGACTTTATGAAGAATTAAAGATTTTCGACATAACAAAAGGAGAAGTAGATAAAGCATTAAAGGCAGCATTTGAGGAAGACGAGAGAGTAAAAGACGATGTAAAGAAAAAAGGTGAAGAGGTATTAAAATACTTAGATGAAACAGGCAAAAGAGGGATTGTACTGGCAGGTAGACCGTATCATGTAGACCCGGAGATAAACCACGGTATACCTGAAATAATAACATCATTAGGAATTGCTGTTCTTACGGAGGATTCTGTATCACACCTAGGGAAGCTAGATAGGAAATTGAGAGTTGTAGATCAGTGGATGTATCATACAAGGCTTTATGCGGCGGCAAGCTTTGTGGCTGACAACGACAACTTAGAGCTTGTACAGCTTACATCATTTGGCTGTGGCATCGATGCCGTTACATCTGATCAGGTGCAGGAGATCTTAAGCTCTCGCGAAAAAATATTTACGCTTATAAAGATAGATGAAGGTACAAATGTAGGCTCCATAAAGATACGTATACGCTCATTAATAGCAGCGATTAATGAGAGAAAAGGCAATAAAAGAGATAAAGTGCCGTACACGATGGAAAGAATATTGTTTACGGATGAAATGCGAAAAAGGCACACTATACTGGCACCACAGATGTCGCCAATACATTTTCAGTTTTTGCAGGAAGCATTTAATGTATCAGGTTATAATTTAGAAGTTCTTCCTGCTGTAGACAAGCCGGCGGTTGAAGAAGGCTTAAAATACGTTAACAATGATGCATGTTTTCCTTCAATAATAGTTGTAGGACAATTGATTGAAGCATTGAAATCTGGAAAATACGATCTCAACAATACATCTGTTATAATCACGCAGACAGGTGGTGGCTGCAGAGCTACAAACTATATAGGATTTTTAAGAAAGGCTTTAAAAGATGCTGGTTTTGAAAATATACCTGTTATATCATTGAATTTTGTGGGCATGGAGAAGAATCCTGGATTTAAAATAACGGCGGGGCTTTTAAATAAGGCATTTATTGGCCTTGTGTATGGTGATCTTTTGCAAAATGTATTGCTTAGAGTAAGGCCCTATGAGAAGACACCTGGATCTGCAAATAAACTTTATGAAAAGTGGGTGCCTAAATGCATAGAATCGGTAAGAAGTGGAAATCTAAAGACCTTTAAAGAGAATGTGCATCAAATTGTCAATGATTTTGAAAGTCTTGAAATAAATAATGTCATTAAACCAAAGGTAGGCGTTGTAGGCGAGATACTAGTGAAGTATCATCCAACTGCAAATAACAGCATCGTGGATGTGCTTGAAAAAGAAGGGGCAGAAGTGATACTGCCGAATCTTATAGACTTTTTGATGTTTATACTTGATCATGCAAATGAAAAATATAAATATTTATCTGGTAGCAAAATAAAGCAGATTTTGCAGAATATCGGTATTGCGGGTATGGAATTTTACAGAAAGGAAATGAGAAAGGCTTTAGAGAAAAGCAAAAGATTTATCTCTCCAAAAACTCTCAATGAGCTAAAGGAGTTGGCATCACCTATAGTATCGCTTGGAAATATAACAGGTGAAGGTTGGTATCTGACAGCCGAGATGATGGAGCTTTTGAAGGAAGGCATTTCTAATATCGTGTGCATACAACCTTTTGCATGCCTTCCAAATCACATAACCGGAAAAGGTGTGATTAAAGCAATCAGGGAAATGTACAAAGATGCAAATATTGTCTCTGTAGATTATGATCCTGGTGCCAGCGAGGTAAACCAACTAAACAGGATTAAGCTTATGCTGTCTGTAGCTTTTAAAAAATTAGAAAAAAACAACGAGGCACTTGAGCAAATCGCTGCTACTGAGAAAATATAGATTTTATAATTATGGGCATCATAAATAGTACGGGAGGTTTTTATGAATGGATAAGATTTCTTATGCAGTGAAACTTATTAAAGATGGCTATAAACCGTACTATTTTAAGCCTAGTAAAAGCATACCAGCAACATTTGATTCGAAATTGACCTTAATATCTAAAGATGGTGATAAAAAAACTATAGTTTTCACTGGAATGGAAGTAAGTGCTGCTGATAAAGCATTTATGGACTACTTTACAAGTGAAGAGTAGGAAAAAATTGATTTTTATAAATAAAAATGTTGCATATTATAATGAAACGTGGTATACTATAATTCGTAATTTAAATAAGAGATTTAACAACATTTCCCCTTTTTAGGATGAAATGTGGTCTGTTTAAATCTTATAATCTTAAAAAGGAGGAAAGTGTTGTGGCAGATAAGACATTAGTATGCAAAGACTGCGGTAAGGAATTCATCTTTACAGAAGGCGAGCAAGCTTTCTACAAAGAAAAAGGTTTCGAGAATGAGCCTCAAAGATGTCCTGAATGCAGAAAAGCAAGAAAGCAGCAGTACAATAACAACAGAGGCTATAGAAGATAACCTGAGAAAAACCTTATAGAAAAAATCTATAAGGTTTTTTTATGCTTTTATTAGCCTTACGCCTATTATGAGAAGCACAACACCCATTATTTTGAACCAATCAATTGGAGTTTTTTCAACCCCAAATAGCCCAAAATTGTCGATAAGTAGAGCAGCGATCATCTGTGCTGATACTATTATGGATGCAAAAGTAGCTGCACCAAGCTTCGGAATCAGTATGATTGATCCTAAAACGATTATAGAACCCAATATGCCGCCAAATAAAAGGTATGTTGGTGCTTTAAATAAATTCGCAAATTGCCTTATGCTGCCATCTGCGAAGCTTATTACAACTAAAATAATAAGTCCAACTAAATTATTTAAGACTGCAGAGTTTTTTGGTAAAGCTATCTTGCCAAGAGTCGAATTCATCGGCGATTGTAGCCCTAAAGCAAGTCCAACAATAATGGCGCCTACATAAAGCATTATAGAATTCATTTGATGTTCCCCTTTCAAATAGTTTACTTATTTAATATACCATATTTTTAAATTGACAAAAATTAAATTAACTTTTTAATATTTTGTTTTTAATAATTATTATTATATAATTAAAATAGAAACCGATTTGGGAGGGAGAAAAATGAGCTACATACCTGATGAAAATAGATACAACAATATGATATATAGAAGATGCGGAAGAAGTGGCCTTATGCTTCCTGCAATATCACTTGGCCTCTGGCACAACTTTGGCGGATATGATGTGTTTGAAAACATGAGGACAATGGCAAGGAGAGCATTTGACCTTGGTATAACACATTTTGACCTTGCAAATAATTATGGTCCGCCACCAGGTTCTGCAGAAGAAAATTTCGGCAGGATTTTAAAGACGGATTTTAGAGGTTATAGAGATGAATTATTAATTTCAACAAAAGCTGGCTATACTATGTGGCCCGGCCCTTATGGAGACTGGGGTTCAAGGAAATACTTACTTTCTAGTTTAGACCAGAGCTTAAAAAGAATGGGTATTGACTATGTTGACATATTTTATTCCCACAGAAGAGATCCAAATACACCATTAGAAGAGACCATGATGGCACTAGATCAGGCTGTACGGCAGGGGAAAGCCTTATACGTCGGTATTTCAAACTACAATGCTGAAGACACTAAAAAAGCTGCAGAAATACTGAGAAAGCTTGGAACTCCTCTTTTAATAAACCAGCCAAGTTATTCTATGTTTAATAGATGGATAGAAGATGGACTTACAGATGTCCTTGAAGAAGAAGGTATTGGCAGCATAGCGTTTAGCCCATTGGCACAAGGATTATTGACTGATAAGTACCTAAATGGAATCCCTGATGATTCTAGAGCTGCAAAGAAAAATACATCCTTAAAAGGAAATCTCACTGAAGAGAACATAAATAAAGTTAGAGAATTGAAAAAAATCGCAGATAGAAGAGGCCAGAGCATTGCTCAGATGGCTTTGGCTTGGGACTTGAGAAAAGTCACATCTGTAATAATAGGCGCCAGCAGAGTAAGTCAGATAGAAGAAAATGTAAGAGCGCTAGATAATCTTGAATTTAGCGATGATGAATTGAAAGAAATAGATGAGATATTATCTAAATAGATTATGCGTTAGAGCATAGAGGGATTACAGTTTGCCCTCTATTTTTTATGCTTTGTGATATTTGTCACAGAAATAATGGATAGAGTGCCATATAATAATAAGCGTATTGAATATAGTGAAAAATTTGCTATTTAGAAATTTAAAATAAGAAGGAGGAAAAAACATGGGAATGTTTTGCTATCAATGCCAAGAGGCATCAAAAGGCGTTGGCTGTACATTAAGAGGCGTATGCGGTAAGACTGATGATACAGCAAGACTTCAGGATTTGCTCATATACACATTAAAAGGGATAGCTATAGTAAACCAAGAAGCTAGAAAACATGGCTTAAACAGTGAAAATACAGATTCTTTCGTAATCGATGGACTATTTTCGACTATAACAAACGTCAACTTTGACAAAAATTACTTCGTTGGCAAAATTAAAGAAGGCTTAAACCTTAGAGAGTCAATAAAAAACCAATTGAAAGATAATGGAGTTGAATTAAACAATTTGCATGATGCAGCTACATGGAGTGCAGATGAAAGTGAATTTGATGAGAAGGCTTTATCAGTAGGTGTGCTTGCTACTAAAAATGAAGATATAAGGTCTCTAAGGGAGCTTATAACTTACGGCATCAAGGGTATGGCAGCGTACGCATTTCATGCTGCAAACCTCGGCTTTAAAGATCCTAATATATCAGAGTTTATAGAAAAAGCATTAGTTGCTACATTAGATGACAGCTTGAGCGCAAATGATTATGTGTCACTTGCATTAGAGGCTGGTAAATACGGCGTCGATGTGATGGCGCTTCTGGACAAAGCAAATACGTCCACATACGGCAATCCTGAGATCACAAAGGTAAATATCGGCGTCAGAAACAATCCTGGTATCTTAATAAGCGGACACGACTTAAAAGACTTGGAAGAACTGCTTGAACAAACAGAAGGAACAGGTGTTGACGTATATACACACGGTGAAATGCTTCCAGCACACTACTATCCGGCATTTAAGAAGTATTCACACTTTGCAGGAAACTACGGGAATGCATGGTGGCAGCAGGATAAAGAATTTGAAAGCTTTAACGGTCCAATACTCATGACCACAAACTGCTTAACACCGCCAAAGGATTCTTATAAAGATAGACTTTACACAACTGGTGTTGTAGGATTTGAAGGTGTAAAGCATATTGATGCTGGCCCAGATGGAAAAAAAGACTTTACAGAGATAATAGAGCATGCAAAGAGATGCAAACCGCCAGTTGAAATTGAGAGTGGAGAGATAGTAGGGGGATTTGCCCACAACCAAGTTCTGGCGCTGGCAGATAAAGTAGTTGATGCAGTAAAGACTGGTGCTATAAAGAGGTTCTTTGTAATGGCAGGCTGCGACGGAAGGATGAAGTCAAGAGAATACTACACAGAATTTGCAAAAGAACTTCCAAAAGATACAGTTATATTGACGGCAGGATGTGCAAAGTACAGATACAATAAATTAAATCTTGGCGACATAAATGGCATACCAAGAGTACTTGATGCAGGACAGTGCAATGACTCGTATTCATTAGCAGTGATTGCGCTTAAACTAAAAGAAGTGTTTGGACTTGAAGATATAAATGAGCTTCCAATATCATTTAACATTGCATGGTATGAGCAAAAAGCTGTAATAGTATTACTAGCACTTCTGTACCTGGGGGTAAAGAATATTCACTTAGGACCGACACTTCCAGCATTCTTGTCCCCAAACGTTGCAAAAGTTTTAGTTGAAAACTTCGGCATTGGTGGCATTACAAACGTAGAAGACGATATAAGGATGTTTATGGGGAATTAAATATAGAAAAAAAGACGGCTTATAAGTTTTAATTAACTTGTAAGCCGTTCTTTTTTCTTAAATTATGCACCGTATGCTTTTCTGTAGATCTCTGCGATTTCTTTTGTAAGAGGCATTCTCGGATTTGAGCCTGTGCACTGGTCATTAAATGCGATGTCTGACATCTCGTCAATTTCCTTCTCGAATTGTTCTTTATTGATGCCGGCGTCCTTAAGAGTCAGTGGAATATTAAGCTCTTTCATGAGATTCTTTATAGCTTCAATTAAGCTTTCTACGCCTTCTTCAACGGTTGATGCAGGCAGTCCTAAGAATCTGGCGATTTCAGCATATCTTTCTGCTGCCTTTGGATATTCGTATTGCGGATATGCTACAAACTTTGTAGGCTTTTCTGCATTGTATTTGATGACGTATGGGAGAAGTATAGCATTGGCTCTTCCGTGTGGTATGTGGAACTTACCGCCTAGTATGTGTGCCATACTGTGGTTTATTCCTAAGAATGCATTTGTAAATGCCATACCAGCCATGCAGGAAGCATTATGCATCTTTTCACGGGCTACTTCATCATTGCCGTTTTTGTATGCTTTTGGCAGGTATTCAAATACGAGCTTTATCGCTTTTTCTGCCAGTGCATCTGTATAATCTGAAGCCATAACAGACACATATGCTTCTATAGCGTGTGTCAGGACGTCCATACCTGTATCTGCTGTTACAGACGGTGGAACTGTCTTTGTAAGGTCAGGATCTATTATCGCTATATCAGGTGTTAATTCATAGTCTGCCAGTGGATATTTGATATTTCTCTTTTTGTCCGTTATTACAGCGAATGCGGTGACTTCTGAGCCTGTGCCGCTTGTTGTAGGTATTGCTATGAATAATGCTTTTTTGCCAAGCTCTGGGAACTTAAATGCTCTCTTTCTGATGTCTGCAAATTTAAGCCTCAGCGTTTCAAACTCAGTATCAGGATATTCGTAGAAAAGCCACATTCCTTTAGCTGCGTCTATTGCAGATCCGCCGCCTACAGCTATTATCAGATCAGGATTGTATGAATTCATGATTTTTACGCCGTTCATAACTGTATCAACAGATGGGTCTGGCTCAACTTCTGAGAATATTTCGTAGTCGATATTTGCCTTATCTAACTGATATGTCACTTTGTCTACAAAGCCAAGCTTTACCATGAATGGATCTGTGACGATAAAGGCTTTTTTCTTCTTTACTTTGCACAGATACTGCAGTGACCCGCTTTCAAAGTAAATCTTTGGTGGAATCTTGAACCATTTCATTCTATCCTTCCTTATCACAACACGCTTAATATTTAAAAGGTTATTGACACTTACGTTGTCTGTTGTTGAGTTTCTTCCCATAGAACCGCAGCCCAATGTAAGTGATGGCGTGTTTGTATTGTATATATCTCCTATTGCTCCCTGCGATGATGGTGAATTTACGATAAGTCTTCCTGTGCGGACTCTTCTTGCAAATTCGTTTATTACGTCTTGATTTTCAGAGTGTATTACAGCGGAGTGTCCTAAACCTCCAAATTCAGTCATTTCCTCGCACTTTTTGATTCCTTCGTTGTAGTCTTTAACAGTGTAGCAAGCAAGTATAGGGCTTAATTTCTCTCTTGACAGCGGATACTTTGGACCTATACCTTCGTATTCTGCAACTAATATCTTTGTGCCGTCAGGGACTTTAAAATCTGCCATTTCAGCAATCTTTGTTGCCGGTTGACCTACGACTGCAGGGCTCATTGCGCAGCTCTGCTCATCAATTGCAAATTTTTCAAGTTTCTTTATCTCGTCTTTATTTAAGAAGTAGCAGCCGTACTCCTTCATAAGCTTCTTTACTTCATCTGCTATTTCTTCGTCTATTATTACAGCTTGCTCTGATGCGCATATTACTCCGTTATCAAATGTCTTACTTAAGATGAGGTCTGATACAGCTCTCTTTATGTTTGCTGATTTCTCAATGTAGCACGGAACATTGCCAGGACCTACGCCTAATGCTGGTTTGCCTGAGCTGTATGCTGATTTAACCATTCCTGCGCCGCCTGTGGCAAGGATTAATGAGACACCTGGATGTGTCATGAGAAGCTGTGTCGCTTCAATTGACGGTGTTTCTATCCAGCCTATACAACCTTCAGGTGCACCTGCCTTTAATGCAGCTTCATACATTACTTTAGCAGCCGCTATGCTGCATTTTATAGCCTTTGGATGAAAGCTGAATATTATAGGATTTCTTGTCTTTATGGATATTAAGCATTTAAACATTGTTGTGGATGTTGGGTTTGTAACAGGTGTGACACCTGCAATGACTCCTATTGGCTCTGCTACTTCCATGTAATTTTCTTCTATGTTTTCATTAATTATGCCTACAGTTTTTTCATTTTTTATATCGTGATATACGTACTCTGTTGCAAAGAGATTTTTTGTAATCTTATCTTCATATACGCCCATTTTTGTCTCTTCATATGCTAGCTTTGCCAGTTCCACGTGTTTATCTACGCCTGCTAAGGCCATTGCCTTTACTATTGCGTCTATTTGCTCCTGTGTATAGGACATGAATTTCTTCTGGGCTTCTTGAGCTTTTGATACAAGTAAATCTATTTGCTTTTGAACGTCCGTTTCCATTTTTGCCGTTGCCATGAAAAACACCTCCGTGTTAATTAATTAACAAAATTTTTTGAAGCAATAGGCGATTGTTGTAGTGTTTAAACACAAATATAGCTCATAAGTTGCATAATTTGTGGATTAACACATGAAGAATGTAAATATATTTTGTTATACATTTAACAATCACCCTACACTTATATGATATATTATCAATATTATTTTGTCAATATAGAATATTTTTTATAAACGATTAACTAAAAAATATTTTTTTTGATATGAAATCTCTCAAATTGAATTGAAATTCTTTACACACGCTTTACATATAGTATTTCTGAATTGTTGCTTGTGAATTTGCAGTATGGTATAATGTACAAAAAGGTAAAAGGGAGGGAAAGAATTTTGACAAATGAAGAATTCATGACCCTTGTGCTTCAAAGGTTTGATGCTATTGATGAAAGACTATATAACGTAGATAAAAGACTGGACAATTTGGATGCAAGATTGGAAAATGTTGAGAACCGATTGGACAACGTAGATAAAAGATTAGACAATGTAGAGAAGAGACTAGACAATGTAGAAAATAGGCTTGATGATGTAGAGAAGAGGCTTGACAGTGTAGATAAGAGATTTGATGATGTAGAGAAGAGGCTTGACAGCGTAGACAAGAGGTTTGACAGCGTTGATAAGAGGTTTGATGATGTAGACAAGAGGTTTGATAGTGTTGATAAGAGGCTTGGCAATCTTGAAAGACAGCAAAGTGATGTTGACTATATTTTAAAACAGACATTTGAAGAGGTTACAAAACATACAAGCCTACTTGCCAAATTTGAACTGAATTTTAAGAGGATTGATAAAAAATTTGACGTTTTAAATGATCATATCCTAGAAAGAGAGGCAGATGTAAAACTGCTTTTAGATATACACAAGTTAAATGATGTCTAATAGTGCGCGATAGCGCTTTTTTGTTTATCATGATGTACTGTGAAAGGACGAAAGGTGGTATGAGATTTTCGCATGTTTACGTTGAAAAGGATGTTATTGATCATCCAGTTACTAAGAAGATTTTAAATACTTTAAAGAGAAGCGTTGTAATTGAAATAGAAAGGTATGGGGATTTCTTCAATAGGCCGAAGCAGAACTACCTGATGCAAAAAAAATCTCTAAATATCATACTTGCCAAGAAAAGGTACGATATAATATACGAAGGCTCTTATATGTGCGAAGATTTTGGCAACAAGGATTTCTACCACACTTCAAACATATTAAATTGCATCTATTCCTGCGATTATTGTTATCTTCAGGGGATGTATCCATCTGCCAACATTGTAGTATTTGTAAATATAGAGGATTTTTTTAATGAAGTGGACAAACTGACACAGGATAGAAAAATATATTTAAGCATATCGTATGAGACGGATTTGATGGCATTTGAGCCATTTACGGGGTTTTTGTCAATGTGGATAGACTATGCAAAGAAAAATAAGAATTTGACGATGGAGGTAAGGACTAAAAGCGCTAATGTTAACATATTTGAAAACATAGAGATTCCTGATAATGTTATATTTTCATGGTCGCTTTTGCCACAGCCGATTATTTCAATGTATGAGCAACTTACACCATCTCTTGATATGAGGTTAATGACAATAAAAAAAGCAGTTGAGAAAGGATTAAAGGCCAGGATTTCTATAGAACCCATAATGTACATAGAAAATTTTGAAGAGATATACAAGGATTTCATAGATATGTTGTTTAATAAAGTTCCACATCAAAACATACATGATGTCAATATTGGTACATTTCGGATGGTAAAAGAGCAGGCTAAAAAAATAGAAAAGCTCAGGGAAACATCTCCTATCTTTTGTTATGAGACAGAAATAAAAAATGGCATTTGCACGTATAAAAATGACGAATACATGAAAGACTTTGTCTACAACGAATTAGTAAAATACATTGACAAAGAAAGAGTATTTGTAAAATAGTGATTTATATTACAGTAATAATTTCGTTGATAAAGATGATGTAGTGAGATATTTCTCAAATAGCAATGACAGGATATTTGCAAGGACGAAGGCTGTAATAGGAAGGAAAGTTAAGTATTGTCATCCACCTGCCAGTGTCCATGTGGTGGAAGAGCTGTTGAGGGACTTTAAATCGGGGGAAAAGAGCCATGAGGACTTCTGGATAATGATGGGGGACAAATACGTATATATAAGATATTTTGCTGTAAGAGATGAAAATGGAGATTATTCAGGGACACTGGAAGTTACGCAAGACATAGCACCAATTAAAGCTTTAGAAGGTGAGAAGCGACTTATGTCGTAAGTTAAGGGCAGCTATATTCTATAAAAGAATTGGCTGCCCTTATATTATGAGCTTAACTTTTTTCCTTCTATTAAAAAACCAACAGGCACATCCATTACTGCGTTATCATTTAAAAATTTGATATTGGCAGATTTTTTATTTGGATTTAGAGAATTTATCCATACAGGATTGCCATCATAAATAACTTCATAATTCGATGGAGAATTATATATTTCCTCAGCTCTTTCAAATTTCATCAAACCCACTCCTTTCGTGAATAGTATATATTTGTGTGATTAAACTTATACTTTAATTTGATAGATTTATAGGTTGTTTTTAAACAGTCAAAATGTTGACTTTTTAATATTATGTTAATATAATAATAATAGATTTACCTCCTACTACCGATGGGGGGTATACATCGGGTCATCTCATATTAGTGTAATTGATAAATTTAATAAGAGGGTGTTGTATATGCTGAGTTTTATAAAAGATAGGAGTGAATTTGAAGACATAAGAAAAACGGAAGATTTCTTCATGTTGATGTTCTATTCAAATAAGTCACAAAAAAGTTTGGAAGCATTAGATAACTTGAAGAAATTCAGTGATAAAAACAAAGATGTAAAAGTCTATGCATTAAATGCATCAGATGTTAGAGATATTCATCCAGAATTTGGAGTTACTGCTGTTCCAGCACTAATTACTTTTAGCGGTGGGAAAGTGCAGCAGGTAGTCTACGGTATTCAGACGGAAGATTATTACGACAGATTGCTTACTACATCATCTGTAAAACCAAGTGATGGCTCTAAGAAGTACCACAGAGTTGTAGTATATACATCTCCATCATGTCCATGGTGCAGTGCTACAAAGTCGTATTTAAGGCAGAATAATATACCATTTAGAGAAGTTGATGTGACGAAAAATCCTGGTGCTGCTGAAGAGCTTGTAAGGAGAAGTGGACAGAGAGGCGTACCGCAGACAGACATTGATGGAACTATTGTGGTAGGCTTTGATAAGTCAAGATTAAATGCGCTTTTAGGTATTCAAGGATAATAAATTTATTAACATTATTATAGAAAGGATGATGTCTTATGGAAAAGATACAGCCAGTTAACGGCAATGCGCTGATAAGATTAGAAGACACAGAAGGTGATAAAAAAGTAGGTGGCATAATAATACCAAGGAATGCCCAAGAAAAGCTTCATGAAGGTATTGTGGAAGGACTTGCCGCCGGTTCCACTGATGAGATAAGCATAGGAGATAGGGTCATATACAAGGAATTTTCTGGCACAAAAATAAAGCACGGAGATGTTGAGTATTTGATAGTGCCAGTAGATGATATAATAGCTAAATATGTTGATGTTGATGAGATATAGCCGAGACTTATTCTCGGTTTTTTTATTGCCATTATGCCAATTACATTATTTTACATAACATGGAAGTATATAAAAGACAAACTTTGAGAATATATTTATTGATTTTTTTTCATATTAGGGTATAATTAAAACATGGAAGTAATCCCATTAAAATAGTAGGAATTAAAAAGGGAGTGTAAATATGAAGGATACGTTGTTAGAAATAAAAAATGTTAAAGCAGAAGTGGACGGCAAAGAGATATTGAAGGGGTTAAATTTAACTATTAAAAAAGGTGAAATACATGCTATCATGGGGCCTAACGGCAGTGGGAAAAGTACCCTCTGCAATGTAATAATGGGAAATCCACATTACACAGTGACAGACGGCGAGATACTTTTTGAGGGGGAAAATATCGTAAACCTCAAGGTAAACGAAAGGGCAAAGAAAGGAATATTCTTGTCTTTTCAGTCACCGGAAGAGATACCGGGGATTACAGTAGATAATTTCATAAGGACTTCATTAAGTGCAGTTACAAATAAAAACATGCCTATGCTTCAATTTGCAAAAAGCATGAAGGAAAAAATGGATATGCTGGATATGAAACCGGAATACAGGACAAGATACTTAAATGTGGGTTTTTCTGGCGGTGAAAAGAAGAAAAGCGAGATTTTACAGATGGCCATGTTGAATCCTAAGCTGGTTATGCTAGATGAGATAGATTCTGGCCTTGACATAGATGCCTTAAGGGTTGTAGCTGAGACAGTCAGGAAGTTGAAGACAGACGATATGTCAATACTTATAATAACTCACTACAATAGAATACTGGATTATCTGGAGCCGGATGTTATCTCTGTCCTTGCAAATGGTAGAATCGTAAAAGAAGGAGATAAAAATCTTGCAAAGGAGCTTGAGAAGACAGGATATGAAAGCATCTTAGACGAAGTCCTGTCGTAAAGGGGTGAATCAAATGAAAAAAACCATTGTAAATGACATAGATTTTTCCAGGTACAATATCAAAAACGAAGTTAGATACTCGTACAAGACAGAGAAGGGTATTTCTAAAAAAATTGTCGAAGAAATATCTGAGAGGAAAAACGAGCCAAAATGGATGAGGGATTTTCGCTTAAAATCTCTTGAAATATATGAAAGTAAACCTATGCCTACCTGGGGCGTTGATTTAAGCCAGCTTGACATAAATTCAATTGTGGCATATTTAAGCCCTGATACGAAGATGAAAAACTCATGGGATGAAGTGCCTGAAGACATACGAAATACGTTTGAGAAGCTTGGCATTCCTGAGGCAGAGAAAAAAGCGCTGTCCGGCGTTGGAGCACAGTACGATTCGGAAGTCGTGTACCACAGCATAAAAGATAATCTTGCTAAACAAGGCGTAATATTTGAAGATATGGATACGGCTTTAAAGAAGTACCCTGACATAATAAAAGAGTATTTCATGACTAAGAATGTTACACCAAATGACCACAAGTTTGCAGCCCTTCACGGTGCCATATGGAGCGGTGGAACATTCGTGTACGTCCCTGAGAATGTAAAAGTAGAGGTGCCGCTGCAAGCGTACTTTAGGATGAATGCACCTGGTACAGGTCAATTTGAGCACACCCTTATAATAGCTGATAGAGGAAGCGAAGTAAGATTCATAGAAGGGTGTTCAGCACCACAGTATGCAGTATCCAATTTACATGCAGGATGTGTTGAGCTTTTTGTAAAAGAAGGCGCAAGGCTTATATATTCAACGATTGAGAACTGGAGCAAGAACACGTACAACTTAAATACAAAGAGAGCACTGGTTGATAAAGATGGCGTAATAGAGTGGATATCAGGCTCATTTGGCAGCCACAAGACGATGCTTTATCCTTGTTCTGTCCTAAGAGGAAAAGGTGCTAAGTCTGAATACACGGGTGTAACATTTGCAGCAAAAGGTCAGCATTTAGATACGGGTTCAAAGATGATACATTTAGCACCGTACACATCATCAAAGGTGTTGGCAAAGAGTATTTCAAAAGATGGAGGAATTACAAACTACAGAGGGCTTTTAAAAATAGGTCCAAATGCTGAAGGTGCAAAGGCGTCTGTACAATGCGAAGGACTTATGATTGATGAGATATCGAGATCAGATACTATGCCTATTATAGAAGTATTAAATGACAATGTTGATATAGGACATGAGGCAAAAGTAGGAAGAATCAGCGATGAACAGATATTTTACCTTATGACGAGAGGTTTAAGTGAGGATGAAGCAAGGTCAATGATAGTTAGAGGATTTGTAGAGCCTGTGGCGAAGTCACTTCCACTTGAATACGCAGTTGAGCTTAATCGTCTTATAAAGCTTGAGCTTGAAGGCACAATCGGATAAAGGAGATGTTTCTATGATTAAATCGTTAGATTACAATACAATACAAGAGCTTATAAAAAGCAGTGGAAGCGAAGAGAAAGAACTTAGAGTAAAGGGATACGAAGTTTTTTCAAAAGTGCCTATGCCTATGTGGAAGAGAGTGAAGCTTGATGATGTCCATATTCCTTACTACAAAGAATACAAAAGTGCAATAATAAAGAATGAAGAGCAAGATGGCCTTGTTACAGATCTTATAACAAAGGCTTTGATGGATGATGACTTGAACTCATTAAACACGGCCTTAAAACGGAATTTCGGCGTAGATGATAAATTTAAAAATATGGTATTGGCATTTTACAATACTGGATTCAGTATAAGGGCATTGCCTAATTCAAATATAAAATTGCCTATCGCGGTTAATTACGCTGTAAATGGTGACGATGATACGATAATAGACTTAAATCTCATAATAGCGGAGAGAGCATCAAACATGACAGTAATGTTTGACTACAGCTCTGAAAAAAGAGGGTTTCACAATGGATTAACCGTCGTCATAGCCAAAGATGGTTCTAATGTAAACATCGTAAAAATCCAAAGGCTCAGTGATGATTCTTCGAATTTTGACAACAATATAATAATAACAGGAAATGATGCATCAGTTAGATGGACGCAGGTTGATCTTGGTTCAAGAGTAGACGCATACGATATAACGGCCGAACTTGAAGGGACTGGTAGTAGCGCTTACTTAAACTCAATATTTTTAGGCACAAAGAATCAAAGTCATGACATGTCATACAAGGTAAATCACATAGCGCCCAGAACAGAAAGCAATGTTGATGTAAAAGGTGCCTTGAAGGATACGTCGAAGGCTGTATTTAGAGGAAACTTAGATATGAAGCGAGGCGCTAAAAAGGCAAAGGGAAATGAAAGCGAAGTAGTTCTTTTGCTTGATAAGACAGTTAGATCTGATGCTATACCTGCTCTTTGGTGTTCTGAGGACGATGTCCAAGCAAACCATTCTGCCAGCGCAGGACAAATCGACGAAAATAAGCTTTACTACATGATGTCAAGAGGTTTAAGCATTGACGAAGCAAAACTTTTAATGGTTGAGGCAAGTTTTAATCCTGTTATTGACACACTGCCAAGTGATACTATGAGGGAATCTATTAGAGACTACATTGGAAGGAGGATTTCGGGCTGATGCTTGATATTTTAAAGATAAAAGACGATTTTCCTATTTTAAAGTCATCTCCACATGGGAAAAAGCTCATCTATTTTGATAATGCGGCAACGACTCAAAAGCCAACGCAGGTTGTAGAGGCTGTTGCTGACTACTATAAAAAGTACAATGCCAATGTGTACAGAAGCCCTCACTATTTAAGCACTTTGTCGACAGAAAGCTATGAAGAAGCCAGAGAATCCGTAAAAAGGTTTATAAATGCGAAAACATCTGAGTCAATAGTTTTTACTCGCAATGCTACAGAGTCCATAAACTTCATTGCCTACACATGGGGGCTTAAACATATTGGCGAAGGAGATGTGATAGTATTAACGATAGCTGAGCATCACAGCAACATCCTTCCATGGCAGATGGTTGCGGAGAAAAAAGGTGCAAAGCTTAAGTATGTCCACCTTGATGAAGATTCTAGGCTTGATTTAGACGAGTTTAAAAGGACTATCTCAGAAGGGCATGTGAAATTAGTTGCAGTACAGCATGCATCGAATGTATTAGGCATAATAAATCCTGTGGATGAAATCATAGATTTGTCTCATAGAAACGGTGCAAAAGTCTTAATAGATGGTGCACAAAGCATACCGAATATGAAGATAGATGTAGAGAAGCTTGGATGCGATTTTTACGCATTTTCCGGTCATAAAATGTTAGGACCTATGGGAATAGGTGTGCTGTATATAAAAGAAGATCTGCTGGATGACGTTCCTCCATTTTTAAGTGGAGGAGAAATGATAGATGAGGTTTTTGAGGACCATTCTACATTTGCACCATCACCTCTTAAATTTGAGGCAGGGACCCCAAACGTAGAAGGCGCATATGGCCTTATAAAGGCGATTGAGTATATTGAGGGTATAGGGCTTGACAATATTTTAAAGCATGAGCAAGAGCTTACAGAATATGCACTAAGCAAATTAGTTGAGATAGACTATGTGAAACTGTACGGACCGAAAAATGCTGAAAATAGGACGGGCATAATATCTTTTAACGTTTTAAATGTCCATCCACATGACGTTGCCACGATACTTGACCAGGATGGCATAGCAGTAAGAAGCGGTCATCACTGTTGTCAGCCTCTCATGAGGTATTTAGGTGTTCCAGCTACAGTGAGGGCAAGCTTTTACATCTACAACGACAAAAGCGAAGTCGATGCATTTGTGGATGGATTAAAAGATGTTAGGAAGTGGTTTAGATGAGCGATTTAAATCAGCTTTACTCAGAGATAATAATGGAACACTATGAAAACTCACCAAATAGAAGAGAGCTGGAAAACCCTACGATAAAAGAGAGAGGCCACAATCCCCTCTGTGGTGATGACATAACGCTGGAGCTAAAGATGAATGGCGATGTGATAGAAGACGCTTCATTTGTGGGACATGGCTGCGCCATAAGCCAAGCTTCTACATCTATGATGTGCGATCTAATTAAAGGGAAAAATAAAAAAGAAGCCTTAAAATTGGTTGAGAAGTTTATCGATATGATTCACAAAAAAGATGTGGACCTTGACGAACTAGGAGATGCACAAATCTTGCAAGGTGTATCTGACTTTCCAGCCAGAGTGAAGTGTGCGCTACTGGCGTGGAAGACGCTAGAGAAGATTATATAGAATGTATTGCGCTTTAACAATTTGTTAAGGCGTTTTTTTATTGTTAAAATTTTAATTTTTTTGCAGGAAATTTTTAATTTATGTAGAAGTATGAATATAAATGTCACATTTAGTTTACCTATGAGGATTGCCATTTCTTTTAGTCTAATTTCCATAATGCAACAGAAAGAGGTTCAGTACACAAATGAAAAAGATGTTTTTGATTTTCTCTCATTCATTGACTCAAAGTCAAAGGGAAGATGCTGTTTCTAATTTTGGCATTGATGAATTTGTAACTCTTCCAGATGAACTTAAAAAAATATGGGCATCTATACCACCGGAGGCAAAATCTATACGCCTTTGCGTGGACAAGATTGCTGAGTGGATAAAGCAAAATTCCAGTCAAGGTGATTATGTTCTTGTGCAGGGTGACTTTGGAGCCACATTATTAATAGTAGATTTTTGCTTTGAAAATGGTTTGATACCCGTATATTCTACGACTGCAAGAGATGCAGACGAAAAAACATTTGCTGATGGCACTGTAAAAGTGCAGAGGACATTTAAACACGTCAGATTTAGAAAATATGAGAGGTGGAAGTGATGGCAACAAAGTTTTTTTCATTTTTAGGGACAGGCAAATATGTCAAATGCAATTATGCGCTGAATGGCATAAAAATCGACGCCATTTGCTATGTTCAGGAAGCGCTTATAGATATTTTCTTAAAGAAAGGTATTAAAATAGATGGTATTTACATTTTCAAGACAAAAGAAGCGACTACAGCTAATTGGATTTCAAATGCAAAATATCCCAATGAAAGTGGGCTTTTTGGTGTGCTTAAAAAATACGAAGGCATAGTAAATACTATTGAAGCCGTAGATATCCCATCTGGGGAAATAGAAGAAGAACTTTGGGATATATTTGACAAAGTATTAGGAAAGATAAACTACAAAGATGAGATAATCTTTGACATAACGCATTCATTTAGATCACTGCCTGTCTTAGCACTTATAATATTGAATTACGCCAAATTCGTGAAGAAATGCGAGATAAAAGGCATGTACTACGGAGCAGTAGAGGCTCTTGGAGTGCCAGCAAATGAAATTGAAAAAAAATTAAAATTGGAAGATAGAAATGCGCCTATATTTAATCTCACGCCTTTTGTCAACCTTCTTGATTGGACAGTTGGAATCGATCGTTTCATAGAAGACGGCGACTCGAGGTATATAAATAAGCTTATAGAGTATGGGAAAGGCGAGCTTTTAAAAAAGGGTATGAAAGATGACAAGAATATATTAGAGAAGGTTGGTAAATCGATACAGAATTACACAAACAATGTGGCAGTTTGTAGAGGTAAATTGGTATCAAGCGATGGAATAGAGCTTAAGGAAAAGATAGACTTTGCTTTTAACATATCAGAAAAAAGCTACATAAAACCTATGACACCGCTTATAGAGAACATAAAGAATTACTTTGATAATTTTACTGATGATGAAGACAAAAACATGATACAGGTTGTGAAATGGTGCAGAGACCACAACATGATACAGCAAGGGCTTACGATACTGGAGGAAGGCATAATAACTTATTTCTGTAACAAACTTGGAGTTGACAAGTGCAATCAAAAAATCAGAGATGCTATAAGTCAAGCTTTTTACATAAAAATGAATAATCCTCCCAAAGAAAAGTGGAAAAATGAGGCAAAACTTTATGAAGATATTGTAAATAAAGTGTTAGAAAGCGAAAATAGCGATAAATTTGCTAAATTGATTTACAACATAAAAGATTTTAGAAACGATATAAATCATGCTGGATGGAGAGATAACAGCAAACCGTATAAAACTTTTGTAAAAAAACTTAATACCTTTATAGATGATGTAGAAAAAATTATAGAGTGAGGTGATAACGTGTATATAGATTTCGCAGATGAAAAAGTTAGATATGAGAAACTTCCCGGTGGATATATAAGTTGGGTAGACATTGTTACTGGCACAAATTACTGTATGAAGATGGATGATTACGAGAAGAAGTTTAAGAAGATAGTAGATGACATTTCCATAATGGGCAGCGATGAAATATACGAGTACTTGAAAAACGATGTAGATGAAATACCGTACATTAGGCCATACAAAGACAAAAAAGATGTTAAGGCACCTTCTTTAAAAGATGCTGCTACGTTGGCCGTTTGCTTTGCATATGCCATGGACAATTCAAATGATGTAAGGCTCGAGATGTATCATCACTTTTTTGAGATAGAAAAATCTCAAAGTGAAAGCATAAATACCGCATTAAAAATGGTAGACATGCTTGCCCTTGGGGGAAAATTTGAAGATTCCATCAGAAATGCAGATATAAAGATAATAAAAGGCGGTGTATATAAGACAAAAAAGTATATCGTTGAGAACAATGATATAAAGTGCTTGAGAGGTTCTAGCTATCTTTTAGATAACATAAACAGAGTAAGGATACCTGATTACTTCAAAAGGAGGTTTATACCAGAAAGCATTATATACTGCGGTGGAGGAAATGTCTTTGCCGTGGTGCCTGATAATGATATTGATATAGATTATGATTTAGAAAGACTTTATGAAGATGTGACGATAACAGCTCAGAGCGCCTTTATATCGTACAAAACAACTTTAAAAGATCTACTGAATGATTATAAAGAAGTCATAAGAGATTGTGAAGAAATGCTGGAAGATAGGAAAAAGTTAAAGTTGTACTTAAATGTTGATCCTAATTGTGGTGATATAAATAAAGGAATAGAAGACAAAGACATGGTGATAAATGAGATAATGCACAAACCGATAGAAAGCGGAGCCAAATTGATATGTAAATTCTGTAATTTGAGAGATGCACACTATACAATTCAGACAAGTGAAGGGGAGAAAGGTGTATGCTTAAGCTGCCTTCACAAAATTGAAGCAGGAACTCATGCTAAAAGTGGATTTCATGAAGATTTTCAAAGAATGCATTTAAAAAAATTTGGACAAGGACAATACGGTGGCAAAAAAGTTCAAGGCTTAGACGAGATTGGGGCCTTTAAAAACAATGGATACATGGCTTTAATATACGGAGATGGCAATAATTTTGGAAACATAATAAAGAATATAAAAAATGTATACGAGATGATGTATTTTAGCAGAAAAGCGGAAAGTTCTGCTTTTAAAGCAACATTGGAGGCTATACGTAAAGGGTATGAGGCAGAGGGAGAGGAGATCCCATTTGAAGTTATTGAGCTTGGAGGCGATGATATATTTATAATAACCCCTGCAAAATCCAGTTTGATAATGGCATCAAAGCTTATTGAAACATTTGATAAAGAATTTCAAAACAAGTCGGATATTAACAAAAGTACAAATGTGACAATGTCTATTGGTGTTGCAATAAGCAAATATTCCACACCTATAAGAAACATGTTTGAATTGGCCAATAAGCTTTTGAAAAAAGCTAAATCATATTCAAAAAAGATGGACAACAAAATTGGGACTGTTTCATTTGCAGTTTTAGAAAGCAATATGTATTTGGAATTGGATAGGGATAAAGGCAGCAATTATGACTTTATACATCAAGGCATTTTAAATTACACGTGGATTGACATGACTAAGCTTATAAACTTGGTACTGAAAATGAAAGAAAGCAAAAAGATGATGAAAAACCACATATACAAACTTAGGGATGCTGCAAGCATGATGTTGCCATTGGAGTTTAAGCTTTTTTACATGTACGACAGGTCAAGGTCAAATATAGAAGATATTGAAAAAGGACTTGTGGAGATTGCCAATGGCTGTTTTGAAGAGGGTCTTTTTAGGCTTTCAGGTGAAAACGGCATGGAATACCACTCACCGTGGTATGACATTACTGAGATTTGGGATTATGTATAGGATTGAGGTGATATTTTGAAAAAGAGATTTGGTATAGTCGTAAAATTAAAATCTCCAATGTGCATTGCTACAGGCAGTAGCATTGGTAGTCTTGTAGATAAATACTTTGTAAAAGATAGAAGTGGAAAACCTTATATACCTGCATCCACAATAAAAGGAATCATGAGGCAAAACTTCATGTCTTTAGTCGATGAAGAGCATCATGACGATATGAAGTGCATGTGTCCTGTATGCAAGGTTTTTGGTTCACCTGGATATAACCCATCTAAATTATATATAGATGACTTATTATTAGATGATGATGTGGCTAACATTGGCAGTAGAACTGTAAGGCATTCAACGTCTGTTGATAGGTATAGAAAAGTGGCAAAAGACAATTCGTTAACCTCAATGGAAGTCTACGAAGGCGGTACATTCAAAGGGACAATGGACTTATACTTGGATGAAAGTACAGAGAAATATGAAGAACTCATTTTGATATCTTTAAAAATTATAGAAAGCATTGGGGCAGGTAAAAGCAGAGGATATGGATGGGTTCATGTTGATGTTAAGGAGGGGGATGAATGATAAAGGTAAAGCTAAACCTGATTTCACCTCTTATAGCAGGTGGCAGAAACTTAATCGGCAATTTTCTAAGCACTAAGGATTATATTCCTGGTGACGTTATAAGGGCAGCTATTGCAAGAGAGATTTTGAGGAATTGTCCACTGTACGATGTAGATAAACCAGATAAAGATGGCAGGTACAATTGGATATATATAAGAGATGATGAAAAATGCAGCAGATGTAAGTATAAAGATTGGTGTAGGAATTTTAGCAATATAAGATTTTACAACTTCTATTATGATGGTGCAAGGCCATTTCCACTTTCTGCAATGAAATGCAAGTATCACAATGACCATGGTCTTGTAGATGTGCTTTTTGATAGAAAGAGTGAATGTCCAAGATGCAAAGAGAGAATAGAGTTTGCCACAGGTTTTTATAAAGATGGGAAAATGGTAGATGTCCCTAAAAGGCTTTTTACAAGAACAGCAATCGATCCGTATACAAAGACAGCAAGAGATGGAGGACTGTACAGCATATTAGCAATAGAGGAAGGCCTTACATTTGAAGGGTATGTAGATGGAACAAATGAACTTGAAGAATTTAAAATGCTTAGGATTGGTGCAGATACTTCAAGTGGATTCGGCAAATGCGAGATCGAAATATGCAGTGAAGGTGCAAGGAATGAAGTCGATTTGATAGAAAGAATCGAGAAATTAAATAAAATTGTTGGCAAAAGGCAGTACGGTGGTAAGACATATAAGTCGCTTATAACACTTGATTTTTATTCAGACATGATACCTGATATAGACTATAATATTCCTTTAAAGACGACAGATGATTACAAAGAATTGTGGAAGAAAATATTAAATCTTGGGTTTGATTATGACGTGATAAAAGTTTACTCAGAAAGCAATCTATACAGAGGATACGATACATCAAAGCCAGTGGAAGACATGAGGGAAAGCCCATCAGTTTATATAGAAAAAGGCTCTGTTGTTTTAATCGGTACAGATGAGAACATTGATGATATTAAAGATAAGCTGTATTCTGTGGAGAAGTCAGGTATTGGCCAAAATACTGCAAATGGATATGGGAATGTGAAGATTTGTGATGAAATACATTTGAATGGAGGTAATTAGACCATGAATATAAGTAAAGAGTTAAAACAAAAGCTCATTAAATATTCAGAAGAAATAGCGTCAAAAAGTGATTTTGTATCAATTCACACAAATGATGAAAAAGGAAGAGAAAAAGACAAGATTGGCATATCCCAATACAGGACATTAGCTGAGATTGCCTCAAATATCGACTCTTATGATGAATTTGAACTTTACATAAAGTACAAGGAATCAAGGCGCAATGGCTGGGATAACATCTTTGATGGCATGAAGTATGGAGACAAGATAATAGAATACATGAGGAAAATAAAAAATGATGCAACTGAAGATATTTTGCCAAAGGCTTTAAGCCTATTTTTCGGGTATTTGTACTGGCAATCATCCTACAGAGTAAAGCTAATAAGATCTGATGCAAGTCAAAAGAACAATGGATTTGGCAAACAAAACAAGAATTCGAAAAATGGGAATAAATAACTATAACGGCAATGAGAGGTGATTTGTATGTTTGATAAATTTGAAAATAGATACATTGTGAAAGGTACAATTGTAGCTTTAAAGCCTATTCACATAGGTAAAGGCCAAGAAAGCATGGATCCGACTGAAGTTGATTCACCAGTAATAAAAGATGAAAATGGGCGACCTTTAATACCTGGCTCAAGTTTAAAAGGAGTCCTTAGAAGCTTTGTTGAAAGAGTCCTTTCAAGCGGCGCTTTTGAAGGTTACAGGTCATGTCTAATAGTTAATGATGAACCTTGTGTAAATGGTGATTATGTTAAAAAGTTAAAAGATAAGTACGACAAAGATTATAAAAAAATTGCTGAAGAAATATATGAAAGGTCGTGCAATGTTTGCAGACTGTTTGGCTCAAACAATTTAGCAGCAAAACTTACTATAAAAGATTTAAACTCGATAGATGAAAAGACTTTTTTTGACATGAGGGATGGTGTTGGGATAGACAGAGATACAGGCACTGCAAAAGATGGAAAGAAGTACAATTACGAGATCACTCCATCAGGTACGAAGTTTGAGCTTTATATGACAGGGGATAATTTGGATGACGACGATTTAGAACTTTTAAAACTTTGCTTAAATGTGCTTAAAAATGGGCAGATATCAGTAGGAGGAATGACAAGCAGAGGTTTAGGAACTATTAAGCTTATTGACGAGAAGATCTACAAAGTCGATAAATCCAATCTAAAAGAGTACGTATCTAATGGTTTAAGTGAAGAAATGAGGTGGAATGATGTTTAAAGAACTACACAATGAAGGATATCTCAAATTTTATTTAAAGACCATGAGCCCTCTTTCAATAAAAGCGGCTGACAACAATGATTTTGATCCAACGGTGCCTGATAACAAATTTTTAAGGTCTTATAAAGATGGTAAGTTAACGGTAGTAATGCCTGGCAGCAGTATAAAAGGTGTATTTAGAAGTAGGGCAGAGAAAAAGTTAAAAGGCTGTGATATATTTGGATCTGAATATTGCGGAAAGAAGCTTAGTAGCAGTATGGATGGAAAAGAGCGGTACAAAGAAAGCTGTCCTGCATGTAAAATGTTTGGCAATACTGCTTTAAAGAGCCGAATTCTATTTAAAGATGCTTATCCAATAGGGGAAATTAAGATGGGCAAGAGAAAGAATGTAGCCATCGATAGAATAACAGGGGCATCGAAAAGAAATGCGTTATTTGAGCCTGAAGTTGTAGAAGATGGTACATTTGAATGCGAAATAAAAATGGAGAATGTGTTTAATTGGCAGATTAAAGTGCTTACGGAAATATTAGATGAAATCGACGATGGGTATGTGGTCTTTGGAGGTATAACATCCAGGGGTTTCGGCCGTATGGCTGTACAAAATGTTCAGTTTACAATGAGATACTACGATAGAAAAAACATATCAGGTTATGAAGATTATGGATTTTACATAGAGAGAAAGTTTGATAGAGAAACATTAAGAGAAAAGTTGTCCAGGTTGGCATTGGATGATGAGTGTTTTGGGAAGGTGGAGTTTGATGAAACCTTATAACTTCGTACCTATATTAGGTGCTAAAACATATATAAAATCGCCAGATGTAAAGAGTGGTAAGCTTAGAATAAGCATTGAGGTAGTAACACCAGTTCATATATTTTCAGGGTATTACAACGAAAATGGGAATATGGTATATAAAGAATTTGCAAAATACAATGGCAAATACATCATACCTGGCTCATCTTTGAAAGGATGTGTAAGGACGATAGCTGAAAGTGTTTCAAGGAGCTGTATAAGCACCAACCAGAACTTGTATAAGATTGGCAAGAACGTAAGGGACAGAAATGACTGCATAATTTGCGACATGTTTGGCTCATTAGGCAAGAAAAGCAGGTTAAGGTTTGCTGATTTGGAGCTTGTGAAAAATAACGGTGTAGATATAATAAATATTCCAACATTTTACGGACCAAGGCCAGAGAACAAGAACTATTATGCTGCCGATGGAAAATTTAAGGGCATAAAATTTTACAGCCATGGAGATGAAAATATAATAGAAAAAGGTACAATGCCGTGTGAATTTGTGATGCCCGGAAGCATTTTTGAGGGAAACGTGTTTTACGAAGATTTAGACGATAACCAATTAGATCTCCTCTGTTTTTCTTTGGGATTAGGTGGAGACATCTATCTTAAGTTAGGTTATGGAAAGCCTGCTTATTATGGTTCTGTAAAAATGAAATCAATAGACGATAAGATTGATGCATCAAAAAGAGCCAGCAGGTATGGAATGAAGGATAATGACGTAGCTAAAAATGTAAAAAGGTTGAAAGAGTTGCTTTCATGGGACAAGAGGCATACAAAGAGTGTATGGCGTACTGTAAACAATCAAAGAGGATATTGAAGGCGGTGATAATGTGAAAGATGGTCTCTATGATATGGCAGTTAAAATAGGAAAATACTTTGTAAAAAACAGAATGACCAATGTATTAGATACAGTTATAAATTTTTGCGAAAGTGCGAAGGAAGTAAGCAACCATGAAAAAGAAGCAAAAATGAAATTTTTTAATATGCTTTATCTTGCCAACAAAAATCCTTTTATGTTGGCTGGTGGAAACTCATATAAAATAGCGTTTAAAAAGTTTGTAGAAGGTTATTTATCCATAGTATTTAGGTTTAAAAATGCAGAATGCCACAATAGAGAGTTTGCAAGTCTTACACCAGATGAGATGCTTTACGTATTAGGATTGGCAAATAGATATATAAAGTGTAATTTAACTTAATAATCAATAGAAAAGCGGCTTTGCCGCTTATTATTTTGTTATTTTAGTTTATAAATACTAAAGTTTTTTCTAAAAGTTTTTAAAATTATTTATAAAAGTTTAGAAGGAAAATGTAGGGCTTTGAAGAATATATTACTTAAAAAGATTTAAAAAGATTTTTTTTTTAGTGGACATATTATGGAAATGTTATGTGTTAATATAGTGTTATGGAGGCATGAAAATGAGGGTAATGTTGGAGTTCATAGGTGACAAAGACTTACATCTTCCGATACAGTACAACCACATAGTGCAGGGATTCATATACAACAACATGACAGATGGAGACTTTAGTGCATTTATGCACGATGAGGGATTTAAGCATGGCAAAAGGAAGTTTAAATTATTTACGTATTCTAGGTTAGAAGGAGAATTTAGGCTTCTAAAAAAAGAAGAAAAGATTGTATTAAAGCCGCCTTTCAAGCTTACAATATCATCTCCAATTGACGAATTCATATTTGATATTTCTCAAAATATGTTTAAGAAGGATTTCTGCACTTTTAACAATCAAACATTTCAGTTAAGCTCTATAAATATAGAAAATCCTCCTGTATTTAGAGATAGGGCAAGGATAAAGTTTTTGTCGCCTGTAGTAATGTATTCTACTATTGAGGATAAAGGGATTAAGTATACTTATTACTATTCCCCTTGGAATGACAACTTTTCTGATCTCTTGCTTAATAACCTTATTAAGAAGTATGAAGTCATATATGGGGAGGGTGTAAGAGATCCATATTTTAAACTTTATCCCATAGGCAGGGAAAATATGAAGTATCAAAAAGTTATGAAGTACAAAAACACAGTCATAAAGGGCTGGATGGGGATTTATGATGTTGAATGCAACCCTGATCTTTTGAAGGTTGCATACTACTCAGGCCTTGGAGCTAAAAACTCGCAAGGGTTTGGCTGCTTTGAAATATTGTAGAAGGAGGTGCAAATAATGCTGGATGCTGTAAAAGAAATAGGAGAGATGGCTATAAAGGCCGAGAACAAAAGTCTTTTAGATGTTTTAATAGAAGATCCTAATCAAAATGGAGCATACAAAAACATCATAGCAATAAACTTTATGATTGATGGAAATGATGTAACATTTAGAGATGTTACAATTGAACAGACAGACAGCTCAAAGGTAGCGAGGTATCTTTATTCCAGCTCTGGCGGAAATGGACCTGGGTACATGCCGGTTGCAAAGATAACAGAACCTGAAAAGACATTTAATGGGAAGATATTAAGCTGGTTTAAGATCTTAAGCAAAAAAGGCTTAAAAATTGACAACGATGAGAAGAAATTTTTAGAAAATCTCAACAAGTCGCTTCAGGAAAATAAAGATAGGATACTAGATGACATTATAAAGTTTAGAGGGGAATTCCCTAAAAAAGAAGGCCTTGTGCTGATGATTAAATTCATAGAGAACAATGTGAATAAGTACATTGGCGATATTCCTGTATTTAGGAAACTCCTTATCGATTCTGACAATGATAAGTACAATAAGTTGTCTGCCACGGATAAAGTGTGTTCCATATGTGGGGAGAAAAAGGACTTAGTCTTTGGAAAGGTTGATACATATGCATTTTACACCATTGATAAAATTGGATATATAGTAGGCGGCTTTGACGAGAAAAAGTCATGGCGTAATTATCCGGTATGTCCTGACTGCAGGCTTAAACTTGAGGAAGGGAAAAAGTATATAGAAAACAATTTGACGTTTAGATTTTATGGACTTAGATATCAATTAATACCAAAATTTTTGATAGGTGAAGATTTCATAAGAGAAGATATCATCAATATATTTAAGGATACGACTAAGCTTGTAACATTAAAAGACAGCACAGAGAAGAGAGTCATTGGCGATGAAGATGATATAACGTACTTTTTAAAAGATGCTGACGATTCCTTGTCTTTAAATTATCTTTTTATACAAAAACAAAATTCAGCTGAGAGGATATTACTTTTGATAGAAGATGTATTTCCATCCCATTTAAGAGAGATATTCAGCGCTAAAGACTCCGTTGAAAAAATGTTTGGAGATAACTTTACATTCAGGAATATACGAAACTTTTTATCAAAGTCAGATATAAATAAGAGAGACAGCGACCTAGACGGATACTTCCTGGACATAACAGACAGAATCTTTAGAGGAAGAAAAGTTGATTTAAATCTACTTTTAAAATTTATCATGAAGCGGGTGAGAGATGAATTTATTGAGGATCGTTATTATGCAAATGCTACAAAGGACGGAATTATGGCAGTAACATTTTTGGAAAAATTAGGTTTAATAGAGATGGAGGTTTATGAAATGGAAGAAAGACAATTATCAGATTTCTTCAAGAAGTACGACAAAAACTTTGAGACACCTATAAAAAGAGGGCTTGTACTATTAGGCGCCCTTACAGAGTTGCTTTTGAGAAAGCAGTATAAGGATAGAGGGGCTAAGCCTTTCATGAAAAATTTAAAAAGCCTTAAGATGGATGAAAAGGACATAAAAGGACTTCTGCCAAAAGTACAAAATAAACTTGAAGAGTACGACTCATTTGACAAAGGTAAAAGGCTACTGGCTAAAGAAGTATCAAATTATCTCCTTCTAGCTGGAGACAATTGGCACATGCCAGTAGATGAAATAAACTTCTATTTTGCCTGCGGCATAAATCTCACAGATGAGATAGCAGCTATAATTTATAATAAAGAGGAGGAATTACAATGAATAGCACAATAAAAAATCGTTCAGAGATACTTTTTCTTTATGATGTAAGCTTTGCAAATCCAAATGGAGATCCTGTAGATGAAAACAAGCCTAGGATCGACGAAGAGACAGGCATAAACATTGTGACAGATGTAAGACTTAAAAGGACTATAAGAGATTACCTGGCAGAATACAAAGGAAAAGATGTCTTTATCTTAGAGACGAGAGATAAAGATGGGAAACTGCGGACAAAAGATGACAGAATAAGCGATTTTGGGTCCAATGAAGACATCATAGAAAAGTGCATAGATGTAAGACTGTTTGGTGCTACAACAGCGGTAAAAGATAAAACCATGACTTTGACAGGGCCTGTTCAATTTGGATACGGAAGGTCACTTCACAAGGTTAATATGACGTATATAAAAGGTACAACTGTAATGCCATCACAAAGCGGTAACAATCAGGGCACATTTACAGAGAAATATATACTTCCATATTCACTTATATCATTTTATGGAATTGTAAATGAAAATGCAGCAAAAAATCAAAATATACCACTTACAGATGAAGACATAGACTTGATGTTGGAAGCAATGTGGAATGGCACCAAAAACCTCATGTCAAATTCAAAGATGGGCCATATGCCGAGATTTTTGCTTCAAGTAGTTATGAAAGAAAAAAACTACCAGATAGGTGAGTTAAATAAAAGGATAAAATTTGTTCATGATGTAGAAGATGAGGAATTGAGGGACATTAAAGATGGCAAGATTGAGATAAAAGAATTAGTCGAAAGCCTAAATGCAAACAAAGACAAGATAAGCGCAGTAAGGTATGTGGCCGATGAAAGGGTGGTTTTCTCTTTAAATGGTGATGTTTGTGATATCGACGATGTGCTAAAAGGATTCTCCGTCGAGAAATTAAGCTTTTAAATAACATTGGTAATAGGCAGGAAGTCTCAGGACATATTATATGGACAGAGTTCTTGAGAAAGGAATGTTTTTAAGATGAAATCATTGATATTCGATATATATGGCGATTTTGGACATTTTAAGAAGTACTATACCACATCGTCACCGCTTACATTTTCATTTCCGCCACCTCCTACAATCAAAGGGATGCTAGGGGCAATAGGTGGCATAAGCAAAACAGAATATTTAAAGACTTTTAGATCTGATAAGTGCAAAATCGCTGTTAGAATTCTAAGACCAGTAAAAAAGATAAGGATGGGTCTTAACCTTATAAATACAAAGGACAATTTTTGGATTCCGTTTAAAAAGAAGAATCACGAGGCACGCACACAGGTAAAGATGGAGCTTTTAAAAGATCCTATGTACAGGATATACTTTTCTCATGAAGATGACGAACTTTTTAATGACATTGTTGAAAAAGTGAGAAACCATCACAATGTTTACACATTATCTTTAGGCTTAAGCGAAATGATAGCAGATTACAGATTTGTTGACGTCAAAGATGCTTTTGAGACGGGAGATGTTGAGACTGAGATATCATCAGTGTTGCCATATAAGTACATTTTAGATAATAAAATAGTTTTTGAAGACGGAAAGAAATATTTTAAAGAAAAGATACCTTTTGATATGGATGAAGATAGAGTCGTGCTAGACTATTCAGATGTGGTCTATGAGGCAAATGGCAAAAGCATTAGGTCATACGTATCAAAAAGTTGGGTGATAGATGATGAATACGTCATGTTTTTCTAGCCTTTATTCTCATCCTAATAAGTATTTAGAAGACCATCTATCGGGCAGTGCACATTTGATAGAGAAGTTTTCGGATGAGAGCAGTACTAATCTCTTAGATGATAAATTAATATCAAGACTTACCAAAGTCATAGCTTTATGCCATGACCTTGGTAAGTCGACACGCTATTTTCAAGATTATTTGTCTGCTGATGACAGTGAAAAAAAGAACATGAAATCAATGAAAGAAACTCACCATTCGCTGATATCAGCGGTGATAGCTTTTTTCGTCATAAAAGAAGAAATAAATAAACATGCCGCCTATAATGACGTTAAAACATTGTTGCCATTTATTGCATATATAGTTATTAAAAAACATCATGGAAATCTCAATGATGTTGTAACTGAAGCGTCTTTAGACGATAGCGACATTGATACGATGAAGTCCCAGCTTCAAAGCATAGATGAAGAAAAGTTCAGCATTTTAAGTGATAATTTGGTAAAAGCAGGCCTTGATGTCAAACTAGATAAAAACACTATTAATCACTACATAGAAAATATAAAAAACGAATTGAGAAACGTTAAAAGATATATTAGGAGAATCAATGAAAAAAGCGATTTATCTTATTACATACTTATAAATTACATATTTTCACTACTTATCGATTCGGATAAAAGCGAAGTCGTAATTGGTAGAAACTTTTCGCGGTCTTATGTAGAATTACCATCAGATTTAGTTGATAAGTATAAATCGCAAATGTCGTACAAAGAAAACAAAATTAATTCTTTAAGGGAAGATGCGTATAGAGAAGTAAATAGCAGTGAAATAAATTTTGACGATAGAATTTTATCAATAAATTTGCCGACTGGACTTGGAAAGACATTGGCGTCGATATCATTTGCTTTAAGATTGAGAGAAAAACTTTATAAGACTTTTAACAAAAATTACAGGATAATATATTCACTACCATTTTTAAGCATAATAGAACAGAACTTTCAAGAATTTGAAAAGATATTAAAGGGAAATAACATAAATACCAGCACGAATGTACTGCTTAAACATCACCATCTTTCTGAGATGAAGTATACAGACGATGATACCGAATTTGACACAGACAGCTCAAAGATTATGATTGAGGGCTGGAACTCGGAAATCATAGTGACTACATTTATTCAGCTTTTTCATACACTTTTATCTAATAAAAACAAATCATTGAGGAAGTTTCATAGAATTGCCAATTCTATAATCATACTTGATGAAATACAGTCAATACCATTTTACTACTGGAAACTTGTAAAAGAGATATTGCAGGCTGTTGCATTTAAATTGAATTCATACGTGATATTTGTAACAGCTACACAGCCAATGATATTTGGAAATGACGAGATAAGGCAGCTTACTGACAAAAGAAAATATTTTAACCAAATGGACAGAGTCGTAATAAAACCAGTTTTAGATAGGAATATTCATCTAAGTGAACTTGTGGATATGTTTGATTTAAAGGACGGGAGAAGTTATTTATTCATATTGAATACAATTGCATCTGCAAAACAATTCTATGAATTATTAAAACAAAAATTGCCAGATGAAGAAATAGTATACATGTCTACACACATCGTTCCATTTGAAAGGCTTGAAAGAATAGAATTGATAAAGAGTAAAAAGGTGAAATACGCAGTTACAACACAGCTGGTAGAAGCAGGTGTTGATATTGATTTTGATGTGGTGGTGAGGGATATAGCTCCGCTTGATTCAATAAACCAATCAGCAGGAAGATGCAATAGGAATTGGCAAAAATCAGGGGAAGTATATGTAGTATCATTAATTGATGAAAATGATAAAAAATATTCTTCTAGAATCTATGATAAAGTGATGATTAACATCACTGAAAAAATACTGTCCCAATATGATGAAATAGGTGAGAAAGATTTTTTAAATATAATAGATCGCTATTATACTGCTATATCAGAGAATCTTTCATCAGATGCAGCAATTAATATTTTAAATGCGGTATACAAATTAAAATATGATAGTGATGACGGCACACCCAGCATAAGCAAATTTAAGCTTATAGATGACGGATATTACAAAGTTGATGCATATATAGAGTATAATGATGAGGCAATTGAACTATGGCAAAGATATTTAGAACTTAAAAATGTAAAAAATCTTTTTAAAAGAAGAAACATATTTAATGAGTTTAAAGCTGATTTTTATAAATATGTAATTTCAATTCCAGAAAAAACTGAAAATATGCCGGCGGATGTAGAAGGTTTTAAATATGTAAACAGTGATTCAATAAATGAATATTATGATAAGGAGACGGGATTTATAACAAAAGGTGTTTTAAGTATCTGGTAATAAGATGTCGTCGATGTCCAATAGTGCAAAAAGTACTGGAGATCGACGACATCTTTATTTTTTAGACACGTTGAATTATCTGCGTTTTATGATATAATAAAGTTATAAACTTTACATAAATGGTATTTTATATTTTAAGAATTTATTGGATTTTAAGTATTTTAATGAGTTTTTAGCCTACCTATCAGGAATTGAAACTTTATTTAATTATATTTTAGCATTATTAGCAAATTTGTTTTTAGCCTACCTATCAGGAATTGAAACACAGTATGGAATGTCACTTCCAGCAGGCGCATACGTGTTTTTAGCCTACCTATCAGGAATTGAAACCATTTTGGCACAGTGGTATTTAGAAACTGGAGGAAGTTTTTAGCCTACCTATCAGGAATTGAAACATTCATTTTACAGAAAAAATGCACTCTGAAAACTTAAGTTTTTAGCCTACCTATCAGGAATTGAAACAAATTACATCAGCGTTAAATTTTATATAATATCCTGCGTTTTTAGCCTACCTATCAGGAATTGAAACATGCGAATGCCGTCTTGCCTGTGCCTGGTCTTGCGCGTTTTTAGCCTACCTATCAGGAATTGAAACTTGCTATATGTGGCTTTGTAAATATCCCGCCTGTGGGTTTTTAGCCTACCTATCAGGAATTGAAACTTTTACATGTGATGTAACCAACACACGCAGCGAAACGTTTTTAGCCTACCTATCAGGAATTGAAACTTTGCTTGGTATGCAGGTGCTGTGCTTGTCCCTGATAGTTTTTAGCCTACCTATCAGGAATTGAAACTTAATATTTATTTTTGGTTTTGTGTTACCCGCCATAGGTTTTTAGCCTACCTATCAGGAATTGAAACTAACATTAACGCCATGAAATCAGGGCAGCTGTCAGTGTTTTTAGCCTACCTATCAGGAATTGAAACGAGATACAGCAAAGGAATTAGGAATTAAAGAAAGGCGTTTTTAGCCTACCTATCAGGAATTGAAACCTTATTATGTCGCCTTGTATCCTTAATTCAATGTTTTGTTTTTAGCCTACCTATCAGGAATTGAAACATTATACCATCTGATAATCCAATAACATATAATTTTGTTTTTAGCCTACCTATCAGGAATTGAAACCACCGATGCTTTGCTCTTCCCACTCTTTGCCTTTTACGTTTTTAGCCTACCTATCAGGAATTGAAACCGATATCGTCTGCATCCGGAACTCCAGTCCAGACATGTTTTTAGCCTACCTATCAGGAATTGAAACCCTGTATAAATGGTTTTACAATTTCTTCGGCTTTTTCTTGTTTTTAGCCTACCTATCAGGAATTGAAACTTTATTGTATCAATTCCACAACAACATCTTGTGTCGCTCGTTTTTAGCCTACCTATCAGGAATTGAAACATTAAAGGTTGTAATCTTAATCCGACCCAAAAACCTGTTTTTAGCCTACCTATCAGGAATTGAAACGTTCCAGTGATTAAAGGAATATTATATTTTTGCGATAGTTTTTAGCCTACCTATCAGGAATTGAAACTTATCTGTTATATTTTTATAACTTAAAATCTGATTATGTTTTTAGCCTACCTATCAGGAATTGAAACGTTGTATCTGGGCAGGATGCTGTCAAAACTGCAAGGAGTTTTTAGCCTACCTATCAGGAATTGAAACTTTAAAAAAATATATAAAGAATTGGTGGGATTAACTGTTTTTAGCCTACCTATCAGGAATTGAAACTTCTATCCCTCCTAAAAAGAGAAAGCCCAGACAATTAAGTTTTTAGCCTACCTATCAGGAATTGAAACACATACGTCGAAGAGGGAATTGTCGAAACATACAAGAGTTTTTAGCCTACCTATCAGGAATTGAAACTCCCATCTTCCCTCGTTCAGCCAGGTTTTTGGGTTTGGTGTTTTTAGCCTACCTATCAGGAATTGAAACCCATATGTGCCAAGTATCGTTCTATCTGGATCCAAAGTTTTTAGCCTACCTATCAGGAATTGAAACTTCCATTCCCTCATACTTTTTCACAAGTTCAATGTCTAGTTTTTAGCCTACCTATCAGGAATTGAAACTTGGCGTGAAGCTGGCTGGCTTCCCCTCTATATCCCCCGTTTTTAGCCTACCTATCAGGAATTGAAACCACAAAAACAAGCAAAAAGAATGTTTGCTCTTGCACAAGTTTTTAGCCTACCTATCAGGAATTGAAACCTCTTACAAGCTTAACCGGTACACCTTCTTTTTTTAGTTTTTAGCCTACCTATCAGGAATTGAAACCCCTAATCTTGTACCAGATCCAAACACTTTAGACCAATGTTTTTAGCCTACCTATCAGGAATTGAAACATGATTTGTATAATATTCTTTGTAATACAATAGAGAGGTTTTTAGCCTACCTATCAGGAATTGAAACACGTACTTTTTTGCTTTATAATTAAAAATAAAATCAAAGTTTTTAGCCTACCTATCAGGAATTGAAACTTTCATGTCCTGTTGAATGTACCATTTCGTGAAAAAGGTTTTTAGCCTACCTATCAGGAATTGAAACATTTTATTCGTCCAAGTGTATTTTAAAACTTTTTGAAGTTTTTAGCCTACCTATCAGGAATTGAAACTACTTATTCCTCCTTGTATAATTAAAACCTTTCTTTGTTTTTAGCCTACCTATCAGGAATTGAAACAGCAAAAAGGTGCACGTAAATTCATATTCAAATCCCGTTTTTAGCCTACCTATCAGGAATTGAAACTTCATAACAATATTAATATTGGTGATAAATTTCCTGTTTTTAGCCTACCTATCAGGAATTGAAACTAGAATTTATTAAATTTTTCTTTTATGTTTTCTTCTAGTTTTTAGCCTACCTATCAGGAATTGAAACATACTGCACCAAAAAATGATGGCTCGTTAGTAGGTTGTTTTTAGCCTACCTATCAGGAATTGAAACTAAAATTACCTCCTAATAAATTCTCACTACTCTTTTAGTTTTTAGCCTACCTATCAGGAATTGAAACAGCCAAAAATATTTTTTAAGAGACTTATGCATAACCGTTTTTAGCCTACCTATCAGGAATTGAAACTTCTGCACCCCCAAGAAGTTTTCTTGTAGCAAATATGTTTTTAGCCTACCTATCAGGAATTGAAACAGGTAATCTTGTTTCTTATACTTCTACTGATTCCCGTTTTTAGCCTACCTATCAGGAATTGAAACCCAGACTTTGAGCCTGTAGACAGTATTGACGATCCGTTGTTTTTAGCCTACCTATCAGGAATTGAAACCTCCTAATTGTGATAATTGTTGCTGTGTTAGACCTTGGTTTTTAGCCTACCTATCAGGAATTGAAACAAACATTGAAGGGCTGGAAAAAATCAGGGAGCAAAAGTTTTTAGCCTACCTATCAGGAATTGAAACTGGGATATGATGAAGTTAAGAGTAGATATGCTAAAAGTTTTTAGCCTACCTATCAGGAATTGAAACCCAATTTCCCTGCATTGTTTCTTTTGGTAGTATGAAGTTTTTAGCCTACCTATCAGGAATTGAAACTAACTTGAATTTTTCCCTATTTTGTTATATACACTCAGTTTTTAGCCTACCTATCAGGAATTGAAACCTTCCTTTATTGTGTGATCAGATAACTACGTCCTTGGTTTTTAGCCTACCTATCAGGAATTGAAACCTAGTTTGGTTGATACTAATGTACAAACTTTGTCTGGTTTTTAGCCTACCTATCAGGAATTGAAACAAACATATTTCGTCACCTACAATATCACTATCAATAATGTTTTTAGCCTACCTATCAGGAATTGAAACCTGTTTTTACTTGTACTCAGTTTTGGTATAGTATAAGGTTTTTAGCCTACCTATCAGGAATTGAAACTCCATACAGAATGTTTACATTTGTAGGCAAAGTAAGTTTTTAGCCTACCTATCAGGAATTGAAACCGATAAAATGTTACCTTTGGATACCTCTTCTTAACCTGTTTTTAGCCTACCTATCAGGAATTGAAACAAATTAATAGGTTCAGATGCACATGATTTTTATAAAGGTTTTTAGCCTACCTATCAGGAATTGAAACAAACAGAGATTTTAAAATGAAAGGGTGATAATTAAATGAAATATTGGTCAATATGGCTTGTACTTATAGTAAGTTTATTAGATATTATTGTTGGAATTTATGTATTATATCATCCCCCATATAATAAAAATAATCTCATTTGGGTGATTTTATTAAATCTTTTTCTTTTTGTAACTGCTATTATTCGTTTAATCTTAAAATTTTAACTTTGATTTGGCAGATGAATTTACAAGTTTTTAGCCTACCTATCAGGAATTGAAACAGATATTTTATTGCCGTGTCGATTACGAGGAGTTGAAGCCTAATGGACAAAAAACATTTGATTAAAGGCTATGATATTTTTGTCAATGGTGAATGGGATCTTAGTCCATTTGAACATTTATATGAGTTAGAATGCAGAGATGTTATTCAGGAACATTTAATGATTTCAATGAAGCAGAAAAAGAGGAAATTAAAAAGCTGGACGGGATTTTTATTAAGAGAGCTCCACTGTTTTATAAGGCATTAAAAGGTTTTTTAGAAGCAGAGCGAAACAATAAGCCTAAGTCTTATTGGTGGTGGTATCTTGATGAAATAGCAGATAATAAGTTAAAACCACAGATTAATTGACTATTTAACAATTTTCTTATGATGTGTATGTTGTTTTATGTTTTTTCTTTTATTGATTATATTGAGATATTAAAGAAGGATGGTAAAAATGATGCCTTTTATTCCGGAAGAACTTGCATCGTATTTAATTATTGTAGAAGGTGGATATAAATTAAAAGAAGGTGCGCCTGATAATGTAAAAAAGATGTTTTCTGCATGGGTTAAAGAAGTTAAAAAGCTTGAATCCGAACAAGTAATCATTAAACGCTAAGTTTTTAGTCTATTTTTAGAGGAGTTAATTGTATTTATTTACAACTGGCAAAAGTGGTGCGATATTAATTGATTATTGATGAAAATGATGTGGTTTTGCTGAAAGATGGTAGAGTGGGGATTGTCGTCTATGTGGGAGAAGATTCTTCTGAATGTTTTGTCTAGTTACAGGGAAACAAGGGTTAAATTGTGGAAGTTTCCCTGCCTCAGATAGAAAAAGTAATATAGCGAATGAAAGAACACTATAAATAATTGATTAAAACTTGATTTATTTAATAACTATTTTAAGAAATGTTGTACAAACACTAGAATTATTTTTAATATTAAAACCACACATGTTAACTTTAGTTCAAGAAGGTAGCTATTTTTACGCATTGAATTCACCTCTTTTAGTTATTATAGAGTGAAAGTTTTTAGCCTACCTATCAGGAATTGAAACGAAAAATTGAAAATTGAAAATGGAAAATTATTTTTAGCCTACATATAAAAGTCTTAAAACATAATTAAAATAAAATAGAAATGCTGTGTTGAGATTTCAGCTGTTTATGAAATGATTAAAATATTTCAATTATTTTATTTTTTAAGCTGATAGATGGAGTTTTTCTGCTTTAAAATAAAAAGGAAAACTCCATATCAGATAAATATCCCAAGTAATATGGGATAAACAGGCTTCTAAGAATTACATATATTTATAATACTATGAAAGGAGGCGCAGTGAATTTATCTTTTCAAAGAAGGATGGATTGAATTTTACAAAATTATTAAATAATTAAGTAAAATTGTAGAAGGAGAGTAAAAGATGAATATACAAAACAAATTTACGAAAAGATTCATTGTGTTATTTCTGTCAGTCTTGTTGCTAATGACAAGCACAATATCTACATCATTTGCAGCAACAAACACATCATTTAAAGATATATCAGGACATTGGGCTGAAAAAGAAATAAATGATTGGACATCAAAAGGTTTAATTGCAGGGTACGAAGATAGTACCTTTAAACCAGACAACCCTATAACAAGAGCAGAATTCATAGCACTGGTAAACAGAAGCTTTAACATTAAAAATACAGCACAAATAAATTTTTCTGATGTGAAACCATCCGATTGGTATTATAGCGATATACAAAAGGCAAAAGCTGCGGGTTTCATATCAGGTTATGAAGACAACACAATGCGACCCAATAAATCTATAACAAGACAAGAAGCAGCATCAATCATTAGCAGATTATTAAACTTAAAAAATACAGACAGTAGTGGTATAAGCAATTTTAAGGATGCAGGAAAAATATCCGATTGGGCAAAAGGTGCCATAAGTTCCGTTGTCAAACAAGGATATATGGGAGGTTACCCTGACAATACATTTAAACCGGAAAATTTCATAACAAGGGCAGAAACAGTAGTTGTACTAAACCGCGTAAAAATAAACAGTACAAATACTAATACAAATACAGGGATTAACAATGAAAATAATCAACCAACAGTAAAAGCAATAGCAGCAGGGGCGTACCATACAGTAGCATTGAAGAACGACGGTACAGTCTGGGCTTGGGGATGGAATGATTGCGGTCAATTAGGCGATGGAACTACAACTAATAGAACTATACCTGTACAAGTAAAAGGAATAAGTGATGTAGTGGCGATAGCAGCAGGAATGTATCATACAGTAGCATTAAAGAACGACGGTACAGTCTGGGCTTGGGGAGATAATGAACATGATCAATTAGGCAATGAAACAACAAAGGAGGAATACCACTCTACACCCGTGCAGGTAAAAGGAATAAGCGATGTAAAAGCAATAGCAGCAGGAGCGTCCTATACAGTAGTATTAAAGAACGACGGTACAGTCTGGGCTTGGGGAGTGAATGAATATGGAAAATTAGGCGATGGAACAACAAATAATAGCTTTACACCCGTGCAGGTAAATGGAATAAGTAATGTAAAAGCGATAGCAGCAGGGGCGTACCATACAGTAGTATTAAAGAACGACGGTACAGTCTGGACTTGGGGATATAATCATTATGGTGAATTAGGCAATGGAACAACAGTGGATAGCTCTACACCCGTACAGGTAAAAGGAATAAGCGATGTAAAAGCAATAGCAGCAGGAGCGTGCCATACAGTAGCATTAAAGAACGATGGTACAGTCTGGGCTTGGGGATGTAATTATTATGGTGAATTAGGCAATGGAACAGCAGTAGATAGTTCTACACCCGTTCAGGTAAAGTGGCAGAACAATTAAATCAAAATATGCTGTGATTTAGAAAGTGTTCTAAAATTTGTTTTATGAAATAATTATTCTAAAAAAGTATAGGAACCCATATGATAGGAAGGGTTCCCTGCTTTTTTATTATCAGTAGACACGGGGACGGTTCTCTTGTCTGCTTAAGGCTCACTTAGTAATGTGTCATATTCAATAAAATTCTCTTAATTTTTGCATATTTATTTTCATCTGTAAGAACTACCAGATAATCACCCGGTAGAAAACTTGTATCGCCCTTTAGTATATTAATTCGGATGCCCCTCTTTTTATAGCAACAAGAATTATGGAAAAAAAGCAAGGATTTGATAAATGATAAGTCGGGGAGGTATTTTTGTGGCAATTATCATTAAATCTCAGAAAAAAATAAGAGAAGCGGTATGGGAGTCTATAATATTACGTAGGGATAAAATCAAATGGATACAAGGAAAATAGTAGACACTCGTAGAGGTGATAAGGAAGTAGCAAAGAGTTATGTCACAAGTTTAGTTAGCTTAAGGAGATGTCCTTTTTTATATCAATTGGTTATTAAGTGAAATTATGATATATTTATATGTGAATAAATAAAAGACTAATTCGACTCTCCTGTTATATGAAAGCAAAGGTGATATTATGGATTTTGAGGTAACAGGTTCATTGATGCAAAGTTATAATATATGCAAAAGGCAGGTGTGGCTTATGGCCCACCAGATAATTCCTAATCAAGAGCACCCATACATTGAGATGGGACGCTTGATCGATGATATATCTTATGACAGGGATAGAAAGAAGCTAAACTTTGAAAATGTTGTTATAGATCTTGTGAGAAATGACAATGGCAACTTGTTAGTTGGGGAAGTCAAGAAGAGCTCCAAGGCTGAAAAGAGCGCAAAGATGCAGCTTCTTTTTTATTTATATAAGCTGAAACAAAACGGTATAGTAGCAAAAGGGCAGCTTTTCTTTCCTGAAGAAAGGAAAAAGGTGGATGTATATCTTACTAGTGAATCAGAAGCAGAAGTTACTAATGCTATAAAAGATATAATCGATATTATACATAGAGACAAAGCACCTAGTTTTAAAAAAATACCTTACTGCAAAAATTGTGGATATAAGGAGTTTTGCTTATCATGAAAAAGCCTGTTTATATTTTTTCAGACGGTGAGCTTAAAAGAAAAGACAACACATTATATTTTGAGGGTGAAAATGGAAGGAAATTTATCCCGGTTGAAAATACTTCAGAAATAATGATTTTTGGTGAAGTCAGTCTCAACAAAAGATTCATTGAGTTTATCTCACAATCGGAGATAATACTTCACTTCTTCAACCATTACGGCTATTACATTGGATCTTTTTATCCGAGAGAGCATTTGAATTCTGGTTACATGATATTAAAGCAAGCGGAAAATTATATTGACGAGAAGAAACGGTTATATATTGCACAAAAATTTGTAGAAGGTGCATATAGAAACATTCGTCAGGTTTTAAAGTATTATCAAAACCGAGGCAAAAATCTAGATGATACTATTTACGCTATAGAAAGATTGGGGAATTTAATAGATGGAACGTCCGATATAAATGAGCTTATGGCTATTGAGGGAAACATAAGGGAGTATTATTACAAATCATTTGATGAGATATTAGGAAATAGTGATTTTGAGTTTGATGTAAGAAGCAAAAGACCGCCGAAAAATTCCCTAAATGTTCTTATAAGTTTTGGAAATTCTCTCATGTATACAACAGTATTAAGCGAGGTTTATAAGACACATTTGGACCCTAGAATAGGGTATCTTCATTCAACAAATTTTAGGAGATTTTCATTAAACCTAGATGTTTCAGAAATATTTAAGCCAATCGTGGTAGACAGGGTGATATTTACAGTTGTGGGTAAAAATATCATTAAAAAAGACGATTTTGATGGTGATGCAGAAGGGCTGCTGCTTAAAGATAAGGCAAAGATGGCATTTATAGAGGAATACGAAGATAAGCTCAAGACGACAATAAAGCACAGGACTCTAGGCAATAATGTTTCATACCGCAGGCTTATACGGCTTGAGCTTTATAAACTGGAAAAACATCTTATGGAAGAGCAAGAGTACACCCCGTTTGTTGCTCAATGGTAAAAAGGTGATATTATGTTTGTCATACTAGTATATGATGTCAATGAGAAGCGAGTAAATAAAGTTTTAAAGACATGCAGGAAATATCTTAATTGGGTCCAAAATTCAGTGTTGGAAGGTGACATATCGGATGCAAATTTCAGAAAGTTAAAGAGTGAGATCTCAAGGATAATCAATAAAGATGAAGATTCAGTCATTGTGTATATTTTGAGAACTACAAAGTATTCAGATAGGGAAATATTAGGCCTTGAAAAAGGTGGGGAAAGTTTGTTTATATGAGATGTGATAAGGAGGATCTACTTTGAAGACTGTTTTGATTTCTTTTATAGGTAAAGGTAAAAAGTCACAAGGCGAAAGTGGATATGCAAAAACCTGTTATGGTTTTTTAGATGGCTATACGTATGAAACAGCTTTCTTCGGGTCAGCACTGTACAATTATTTGAAAGAGAAAGGTAATACTGTCGATAAATGGCTTATATTTGGTACGTTACAGTCATCTTGGTCTGAAATAATAGATACTATTGATTACGACAAACAAAAAGAAGTTGAAGACTTGTATCTTAAGATGATATACTATGAGGAACATAATGGTCTTACTCAAGAGTGCCTTAAAAATCTTGAAAATAGCTTAAGACACTATATAAGTGAGGTATCATTGATAGCTGTAGAGACGACAGAGAGGGAAAAGTACGTGGATAAGCTTATGGAAATGATTCCTGATGAAGATGTACATATCGTGTTTGATTTGACACATGCGCTTCGCCACATGCCGGTAATAATGGCATTTTCGCTGATGTACGTAAGATGTTTTAAAAAGATAGACAATATTGACGTCTACTATGGAGCATTTGATTTAACGAAGGACGGCATAACACCCGTTTACAGAATAGACTTTATAAATGAGCTTTTTTCACTTACAACATCTTACGAGCTTTATAAAAATTCGGGGTATTTTCCACAGCTTCTTAATAACCTAGGCATAAAAGGAAGTGAAAAAACTTACTTCAAGCTTGAGATGAATCGAAGCCCGCGAAAAGAGATAAATGACCTTATAGGGAAATTACAAAAAGTTAAAGATGACAATAAGGACAAAATTTACATAAAGAGTGTAGCAGATGAGATTATTTCGGAGTTTTCATCTATGAATAATCAAAAGACGACACTTGATGAAAGGATGCTTAATAAGGCAAAGTTTTTTTATGATAAAAAGCAGTACCTTATCGCTTTGACACTGATCTTTGAGGCAATATTAGACAAAGCGAATAGGGTGTATAAATTAAATATTAAAGAAGGTAGCAATTACTCTTCATCATTGATAAAATCAAAAATAAGAGAGAAGTTAAACGATGAGGAAGCTTTAAAGACATTTGCTGATTTGGAGCACAGTAGGAATAGTGCTGTGCATGGTGATCCTGCTATAGGGACTCAAAACTACTTAGAAAATCAAAGAGACTTTGAGAAGCTTTTTGCTGAGGCAATAAAGCTTTATGATATGATAAATTAAGAAGGTTCTAAGATAGGACCTTCTTTTATATCACCATTTATTATTTTTCGAGCTATATCAAGGGATATTTGGCGATACTTTGGCTTTTCCACTGAATTTGTTGTATAATTTTTTTATGAAGCTTATGGGAGGTAGTCATATGAGCGGCAACAGTCACATATATGAAATATTTAAAAACAGGGAAAACTTCAAAGATAGACTGATAATAGAAGGAATAGTTGTTGGAATTTTTATAGGAGTTGTAGTATCAATCTTAAGGCTTATATTAGAAAAAGCTGGGATGTATCTTTTGATTCTATATAAAGCTTTAGAAACGAAGATTTATCTTTTACCTATATGGCTTGTGTTTTTAGTTGCATTAGGTATATTTACAAACTATATACTTAAATTGGAGCCTATGATCAGTGGCAGCGGCATACCGCAGGTGGAGGGGACGATTATAGGCTATTTTAAATTAAATTGGCTAAAAATATTTGTATTGAAGTTTGTAGGTACAATATTGATGATAGGTGCTGGACTGTCTTTAGGACGAGAAGGCCCATGTGTCCAGCTTGGTGCATCTTTAGGTCAGGGTGTCAGCAGGTCATTAAAGAGAATGCGCTTTGAGGAGAAGTATCTTATAACATGTGGAGCTGGTGCGGGTTTAGCCGCAGCATTCAATGCTCCATTGGCAGGTGTTATATTTTCACTGGAAGAGCTTCACAAAAATTTTTCTCCAATCGTTCTTGTATCTTCTATGGTGTCGTCCCTTACTGCCACATACATTACAGATACTTTTTTGGGTTTAAAGACGGTATTTGATATTACTAATTTGCCGATTGTTCCGTTTTCTAAATATATTTATCTTTTAGTTCTTGGAGTTGTAATAGGGCTTGGAGGTATTTTATTCAACAAATCACTTCTAAAATCACAAGACTTATATAATAAATATGTAAAGATCCCACAATTAAAGATCTTTATTCCTCTTTTAGTATCAGTTATTGTAGGGCTTTCTATACCTATGGTTCTGGGCGGTGGCGAGAGCCTCGTAGATAAGATAAGCAGTGTAAATTTAGGTTTTGCTTTTGTCATTTTGCTGCTTATATCAAAATTTTTGTTTACGATGGTAAGCTATGGATCTGGAGTGCCAGGTGGCATATTCATGCCTCTTCTTGCAATTGGGGCATTGATTGGAAATTTATATGGCATAATAATTATACATATTTTTAATATTGATCAATTGTACTTAAAAGATTTTATTGTATTAGCTATGGCCGGGTATTTTGCTGCCATTGTCAGGGCTCCTATCACAGGTAGTCTTTTAGTTACAGAGATGACAGGCTCATTTAGCCATTTGCTTGCATTAAGCACTGTATCAATAACAGCTTATATTGTATCTGGTCTTTACAGAAATATGCCTATATATGAATCACTGCTTGATAGGATAATAAAAAATACTAATAGTACAAAGGTAGATGATAATGATGATACTGGGAAAATCTTGTTTGAGATGCCTGTTGCCGTTGGATCTTTTGTAGATGGCAAGAAATTGAAAGACATAGAATGGCCCCATAACTGTCTCGTAGTTGGAATAAAAAGAGGTGGGAAAGAGATTATTCCTAAAGGAAATACAAAAATCTTGTCTGGAGATTATATAGTCCTGATTGGCGATGAGAATAATGTGGTGGATATAAAAAACAACATAAGAAAGATGACTGAGATATGAAAAAAGCAATAGGTATTTTCAAAAAGCCTGTTGACTTTTTTATTTTGTGCGAATATAATTATTTAGTATCCGAAATATTTGTATACAAAATATACAATTACGAAATATTTGGGAAGAAGGTGAATGAAATTTAATGGAAATCAACGAAAGATTAGATATATTAAGCACGCTAAAGTCCATAATGAATTTGATTCATAAGAATATAGAAGATCAATTTAGGAAATTGAATATTACAGGTCCTCAAGGGATGATAATAGGCATTCTTATGCATCATGGCGAAATGAAGATAAGTGACTTAAGCCAAAAGATGGGACTTACAAACAGTACTGTATCAGGCATAATAGACAGGCTTGAGAAGCAAGGAATGGTTAAAAGAGTGAGAAGCAGCGACGATAGGAGGGTTGTCTATGTAAAGATCGCTGATGACTTTAAAAGGAACGCAAAAGAAGTCTTCAGTGATATAGATAAAAAGTTTGAAGCAATGATGAATAAAGCGACGGATGAAGAGCACGAAGCAATAGTAAAAGGATTGAACACATTAAAAAAATTGATTGAATCAATGGACGATAAATCTTAATAACTATATATTAAGGAAAGGTGGTAAAGTTAATGCTTAAATTGAGGAAATATTTTAAGCCTTACATCTTTATAACTATTGTTGCAATATTGTTCATATTTATTCAGGCTATGAGCGATTTGGCGCTTCCTGACTACATGTCCAACATAGTAAACCAAGGCATACAGCAAGGCGGAATAGTAAATGCTGTGCCGTCGGCAGTAAGGCAAAGCATGATGGATAAACTCACGCTGTTTATGAATGACGATGATAAAAAAGAAGTTTTGAGTGATTACACATTGATAGATAAAAATAGCTCAGACTACGATAAATACGTAAAACAATATCCTACTTTGAAAAAAGAGCCTATTTACGTACTTAAAAATATCGATAAATCCGAGGTAGATAAGATAAATCCTGTAATGGGCAAGGCTTTTCTAGCTGTTTCTGCTGTTGACAAGATGAAGTCCAGTGCAAAAGGCGGATTTATTACATTTAATAATACAAAGATCCCTGCAAATATGGATTTATTTGCACTTTTTGCAAAGCTTCCTGAATCAGAGAGGCAGAAAATAACAAACGACATGGACAAGAAGTTTACGGCCTTAGGAGACAATATGGTTACACAGGCTGCGGCGGCAGAAGTAAAATCAGAATATAAGGCGCTGGGTGTTAATACTGATAAAATTCAGATGAATTACATCCTGACTACTGGTCTAATTATGCTTTTAATAACGATTTTAAGCGCAGCTTGTGCAATACTTGTAGGCTTCTTAGGATCAAGGGTTGCTGCGGGATTTTCAAGAGATATAAGAAAGAACTTATTTACGAGAGTTGAGAGCTTTTCAAATACGGAGTTTGATAAATTCTCTACAGCATCTTTAATAACCAGGACTACAAACGACATTACGCAGATACAGATGCTAATAGTCTTTATGATTAGGATGATATTCTACGCACCAATGATAGGAATTGGTGGTGTTATTAGGGCTGTAGGAAAGAGTGCATCTATGTCGTGGATTATAGCTCTGGCAGTTATAATACTTTTAGGTCTGGTGTCAATTATTTTTTCTATCGCACTGCCGAAATTTAAATCTGTTCAGAAGTTAGTTGACAGGCTAAATCTTGTTGCACGTGAAAATTTAGCAGGAATGATGGTTATAAGGGCATTTAATACACAAGAGTTTGAAGAGAACCGGTTTGATAAGGCAAACAGCGACATCACAAATACGATGCTATTTATAAACCGCGTCATGATAACAATGTTTCCAGTCATGATGCTTATAATGAACGGCATTACGCTTCTGATTGTGTGGGTAGGCGCCCATGAGATTGCCAATTCATCGATGCAGGTGGGCGACATGATGGCATTTATGCAGTACGCTATACAGATTATCTTTGCATTCTTGATGATGTCTATGATGTTCATAATGATACCTAGGGCATCTGTATCAGCATCCCGTATAGCTGAAGTGCTAGAAACTGAGCCGACAGTTGTAGATCCCAAAGAAAGCAAGAAGTTTGATGAAAGTCAAAAAGGTGTTGTTGAATTTAGAAATGTTTCATACAGGTACCCTGGTGCAGAGGAAGATGCTATAAAGGATATTACGTTTAAGGCTGAGCCAGGCAAGATTACAGCTATAATTGGTTCAACAGGATCTGGGAAGTCTACACTTGTAAACTTGATTCCGAGGTTTTACGATGCGACAGAAGGGCAGGTTTTAGTAGACGGTGTGGACGTTAGGGATGTAAAGCAGCACGATTTAAGAGAGAAAATCGGCTATGTACCGCAGAAGATCTCGCTATTTAAAGGCACTGTCATGTCAAACATAAAGTTTGGCAATGAAAATGCCACAGATGAAGAGGTTAAAAAGGCAGCTGAAGTTGCACAGGCATCAGAGTTTATTGAGAGGCTTCCAGATGGATATCAGAGTGAGATATCTCAGGATGCTACAAATATATCAGGTGGACAGAAGCAAAGGCTTTCAATAGCAAGGGCTCTTGTAAAAAAACCTGAGATATATATATTTGACGATAGCTTCTCAGCACTTGACTTTAAGACAGATAGAGCATTAAGAAGGGCATTAAAAGAGTACACCAGAGACAGCACAGTCATAATAGTAGCACAGCGTATCTCAACAATAATGAATGCGGATCAGATTATAGTACTTGATGACGGAAAAATAGCTGGAATAGGCACACATGAAGAGCTTATGAAGAACTGCGAGACATATAGAGAGATCGCTTATTCACAGCTTTCAAAGGAGGAATTGGCATAATGGATGGAAGAAGACCTCAACAGCCAAGGCGTCCCGTCATGAGGAGACATGGCCCTATGGGTGGTCATGGTCCTATGATAGGTGGGGAAAAGGCCAATGACTTTAAAGGGACGATGAAGAAGCTCATGTCATACCTTGGTGTATATAAGATATCAATATTATTCGTGATAATATTTGCAGCAGGAAGTGCAGCACTTTCCATAGCTGGACCTAAAATACTCAGTAAAGCTATAACAAAACTTTATGAAGGCGTTATGGCAAAGATAGCAGGTACAGGCAATATTGACTTTGACTACATCGGCAGGATAATCCTAATGCTTATAGGTTTGTATATTTTAAGTTCGGGTCTTGGCTATATACAGGGATGGATAATGACAAACGTAGCCATGAAAGTTACGTACAAATTTAGACGGGACATAATGGAGAAGATAAACCGCATGCCACTTAAATACTTTGATGGTACAAATCACGGTGAGATATTATCCCGTATAACAAATGACGTTGACACAATAAGCCAGACATTAAACCAGAGCATAACCCAGATTATCACATCTGTCACATCGGTAATCGGTGCTTTAATAATGATGCTTACCATAAGTGTGGAGATGACAGGTGTCACATTTTTGATGATACCTATATCTATGGGCATCATCGCCCTTATTGTTCGCTTTTCGCAGAAGTACTTTAGAGAGCAGCAGGACTATCTTGGTCATGTGAACGGTCATGTAGAAGAAATGTACGGCGGTCATGTAGTCATGAAGGCATTTAACTACGAAGAAAGAAGCGTAAAGAAATTTGACGAGTACAACAATGAACTTTACAAAGTTGCTTGGAAATCCCAATTTTTAACGGGTCTTATGATGCCTATAATGAACTCTGTAAGCAATTTAGGATATGTAGGTGTCGTCGTATTAGGAAGCTACCTTGCTATAAAAGGGACGATTGAGGTAGGCGATATTCAGGCGTTTATACAATATGTAAGGTCATTTACACAGCCGCTAGCGCAGATTGCCAATATTTCAAACATCCTTCAACAGACGGCAGCATGTGCTGAGCGCGTCTTCGAGTTTTTGGATGAGGAAGAAGAAGTGCCTGAGACAGAGAATCCTATAAAACTTGAGAATGTAGAAGGACATGTGCAATTTGATCATGTACACTTTGGGTACAATCCAGATAAGATAATCATAAATGACTTCTCAGCAGACATAAAACCGGGGCAAAAGGTAGCTATTGTAGGGCCGACTGGTGCTGGTAAGACTACGATAGTAAAACTTTTGATGAGGTTCTACGATGTAAATTCAGGAAGGATACTGATAGACGGCCATGACATTAGAGAATTTACAAGAAGCGACTTAAGGTCATTGTTTGGAATGGTATTGCAGGATACATGGCTTTACAATGGTACGATAATGGACAATATAAGGTATGGAAATCTAAATGCTACAGATGAAGAAGTCATAAAAGCCGCAAAAGCAGCTCATGTAGATCACTTTGTCCACACGCTGCCAGATGGGTACAATATGGTTTTAAACGAAGAGGCTTCAAACGTCTCACAAGGGCAGAAACAGCTTATAACTATAGCGAGAGCTATACTTAAAGATCCTAAGATATTGATACTGGACGAAGCTACAAGCTCTGTTGATACTCGTACAGAGATCCTTATACAGAAGGCCATGGACAATCTGATGAAAAACCGCACAAGCTTTATTATCGCTCACAGGCTTTCTACCATAAGAGACGCTGATCTCATACTTGTTATGGATCACGGCGACATTGTAGAGCAAGGCACACACAAAGAGCTTCTTGCAAAAGGCGGATTTTACGCTAAGCTTTACAATAGCCAGTTTGAAGATGAAGAAGTTGCAAGCTGAAAGAAAAGGGAACTTTCCAAGAGGAAGTTCCCTAACTTTTTATCTAAAATCATCCAAGTATTTTTCTGCCATCATCGGATCGTATTTAGCATCTACTAAAGGTGGACCGTCTTTTAAAAAGCTTATATTGTCGATGTACATAGGTTTTTCTACCTTATATATTATGCCTATCGGTATCCTGTCGCCCCATTCATCGGCAACTTTAAAGGCATTGTCTAAATCAGTGTAGTCGTAGTCATTTGGAAGCTCATACACCCTGTCGTTGTACCATTTAAACGTATTTACCCTGTTAAATGTGACACATGGTTGGAAGATGTCTAAAAGAGCGTATCCGTCGTACATTATGGCTTCTTTCATCATCTTCTTAAGATGCTCATAATTTCCGGAAAAGCTTCTTGCTACAAATCCAGCTCCCATTGTAAGGGCAAGTTTTATTGGCTTTACAGGGTCTAAGATTACACCGTCAAACTGCAAACTTGTTTTTTGTCCTTTTGCCGTCGTAGGGGATGCTTGGCCTTTTGTCAAGCCGTATATTTGGTTATCGTGGACAAAGTGTGCTATGTTTGCGTTTCTCCTGATTGCATGTATAAAATGGTTTCCGCCTTCACCGTACGTATCGCCATCACCTGAGTCTATTATGACTTTTAGATCCTTGTTTGCAATGCTTATGGCAGTTGCAGGAGGGAGTGCTCGACCGTGAAGGCCGTTAAATCCATTTACATTTATGTAGTGTGGCATCTTTGCAGCCTGACCTATTCCTGATGCTATTACAACTTGATGTGGCTTTAGACCAAGCTCAGTAAGGGCGTCCTTTAAAGCATTAAGTATGCCGAAGTTTCCACATCCAGGACACCACGCCGTTTCATAAGTTTCAAATGCGGTATTCATAAAATCATCCCTTTCTCGATTTAATACATGCTTGATGCTTTCGATATTTCACTTATTCTATCGTAGATGTACTTGGAGCTCATCATGCGGCCGTCATATTTAAGTATGTGTTCATCTGCCTTTATAAGGGCGTTTTCTCTCATGAGGCTATCAAGCTGTGCTGTGGCATTTTGCTCAACATCAATTATCATCTTTGCAAATTTTCCGTACTTTTTAATGAGCTTTGTAGGAAATGGCCATATATCACCAAATGAGAGAGCTCCTACTGACATTCCATCTTTTAAAAGCATGTCTACTGCTTCTTTTACAGGTCCGTACATTGAACCCCAGCAAGTTATGAGGATATCTGGATTTTCAGTTCCCATGAATAAAGGCTCTTGAATTTCTTCCTTCAGTAGCTTTAACTTTTTCATCCTCTTATTTACCATCATTACCCTCATATCCTGCGACTCTGTGATGTGGCCCAATTCATCGTGTTCATCGCTATCGATGAGGACTGTAGCGCCTTCTACTTTGCCCGGTATTATCCTTGGCGATATGCCGCTTTCAGTCAATTTGTAGCGCTTATACACGCCATTTTCCAACGCTTCATCGCCTGATATATGCCTTTCTATCCTTATCTTTGTAAAATCAAAAGGTTTTACAGTCACACCAGAATCTGCTAGATATTGGTCGCTGACTAATATGACAGGTATCTGGTACTTGTCTGCTATATTAAATGCCCTTGCAGTTTGATAAAATGCATCTTCTGGGCTTCTCAATGATATTACCATCTTTGGAAACTCTCCATGGCCTGAATGAATTATGAACCTTAAGTCCCCTTGCTCTGTCCTTGTTGGAAAGCCTGTTGCAGGTCCCGGCCTTTGAACTTCAGTTATGACTATGGGTATCTCTGTGATTCCTGCCAAGCTTATCCCTTCTACCATAAGCGCAAATCCTCCGCCAGAGCTGCCTGTCATGGCCCTCACTCCCGCGTAAGATGCGCCTAATGCCATGTTTATAGCAGAGATTTCATCCTCTACCTGTTCTACTACGATACCTGCATCGCGGGATTTTTTAGCAATGTAAGTCATGACGCTTGTAGAAGGTGTCATAGGGTATCCGCAGTAAAATTTGACTCCTGCAGCAATAGCCCCCAATGCGATGGCTTCGTTGCCGCTTATGTAGATGTTGTCATCCTTTTTTTCAAGCGGGACGTTAAAAACTTGTTTTACCATGTTGTATCCAGTATCTATGGCTTTTAGATTTGCATTAAGCACATCGCCTTTAAATTCATCATTTAGCACTGTGTGAGATATATCTAATGGAATATCGAACAATTTAAGCAAAACGCCTACTGCAGCAGTTCCTGCAACACGTGGATTGCCGCATTCTTTTGCGATTTCCTTAAAATCAAATGACATGTATGCATCGTTATCTGAAAGGGATCTATCTAAGATGAGTTTTCCGCCAGCTTTCAAGCTTTTTGCGTGCAAATTTATAGTGTCTGAATCAAGAGCGATTATCGCATCAAACTTCTCATCGTGTGAATAAAGCGGTTTGTCGCTGAACCTCACTTGAATGAAGTTGTGACCGCCTCTTACACGTGACATGTAATCTTTCATGGAAAAGACGTATAAGCCGCATCTTTTCAAGGTTTTTCCAAATATATGCGACAAGGTGTCTATTCCCTGACCTGCAGCACCACCGATTAATACATTGTAGTCCATACATTAGTCCCCCTTATTTACAATATCTTGTAATTCAATTATACCACTATTGATAATTATTATCAACAAAAATGGAATATTATCTTTAAATAAATACATTTTACAAATGAAAATTCCTAAGTCCATTCGCTTGTAGTTATCCTACGACTTATCCACATGTAAATGTGCATATGTGGATAAGTCCTGTGTTAAAAAGTTTAGGCAAAGATGCACTAAATTTAGACAAAAAACGACTGTCTAAGTGCTGTGAAAAAAGTTGCTCACATTTTATATGTTGATAAGTCTTGAAAAGGGACTTTCTGCAAATTGCCATAGAAAATAGATTTTACTTGTTATATAATATTTAGAGGACTTATAAACTTGGAAGGGGGTAACCCCACATTTGGGTATCTTATGAGGTTTTGTTCGTTGAGATCTGGTAGCAGCGGAAATGCCGCATACATTGGATACAAAGATGTACATATACTGGTGGATGCAGGCTTAAGTGGCAGCACGATTGAAAAAAGTCTTGAAAGCATAGATGTAAATCCATGCAGCATCTCCGCAATTTTGATAACACATGAGCACAATGATCACATAAAAGGGGCTGGAGTATTGTCAAGGAGGTACAACATTCCCATATATGCCAATGAAGCCACGTGGGCTTCCATGGAAAACCTTCTTGGTGAGATAAACTGTGACAACAAGCGTTTTTTCAAAACCGGTGAAGACTTTACATTGGGAGATGTCAGAATAAGGCCTTTTAAAAAATCCCATGATGCGGTGGAACCTGTGGGTTTTTCATTTTTCTGCGGCCAGAATAAAGCCACCATAGCCACAGATTTGGGGTATATAAGCAGAGGCGTTGCTGCAAACATAATGGACTCTGACATAGTACTGTTGGAGTCTAACCATGACGTAGACATGCTTATAAATGGCTCATATCCATGGACATTAAAAAAAAGGATACTTTCACCACATGGACATCTTTCCAATAAAGATGCGGCAGAAGCCATAAAGAAGTTTATCAAACTTAAATCAATAGGCAAAATTTACTTAGGACATCTAAGCCAAAACAACAACAAGCCTGAAATAGCATATAAGACTGTTACAGATGTGCTGAAAGAAGAAGGCATAGACTACGAAATAAATATTGCTTTAAGGTATGCAGAAAGCGACATTGTGGAAATATAAAAGGGCCTTATGGCCCTGTTCCTATTGATTCTATCTTCCACGGTGAATCTTTTGTTGACTTTGATATTATAAAGAAGAATGTGTTTCTTCCATTTCTTGTAGGCGTATTATCTTCGCTTTTTAATGTCAGATTCACTGTCACTTTGTACTCTTTGCTTTCATAGATATTTTTATTCTTTACAGGTGTGTAACCTTTGTTTTCCTCTATGCTTAATACCGTTGCCGATTTTGTATTTAGCTCGAGGCTGTTTTGCTCAAAATCCGTATTGTAAAGGGTTTTTTCTGGTCTATTGATGTAGAGCATGTCGTGCAGCATATCAATAGAGAGAGTTAAATATATTAGGCTTTTGTCTCCTTTATTTATCCCGTTAAAATATGCGTATATTAGCTCTTCAGGCGTAAGCTTATCTACTACAGGTGATGCCATCTCTTTTAAGAAACCGTGGGACATAACCCAGTCTATCCATGGCCTTTCTGTAAGCGTCTCGATGTAATTTTTCTTAAGTGAAAGAGGTGTTGACCCATTAAATTCAAGCCATGCTCCTATTATATTTTCCCCATCCCTTAAGATGACTGCATTTACTGGATAAGTGTACTTGCTGCTTTCTCCTAATCCTGGCAGTTTTTCGTTTAATCTGTATATTACAGCTTTTACAGTTTTACCTTTGTATTTTTCAATATTATACCCTATATCCCTTGATAAAAAATTCACTTCAGTCCAATAAAGTCCAACAGGCATGGATGTGCTTTGGATTTTCCAATCCGTTGGTATGGTTACATCGAAGTAAGATGATTCTTTTTCAGGGCTAAAGCCATACTTCAGTAAAAACTTTGTATCTTCATTATATGTGTTAAACTGGCCACTTGAACAGGCGGCCATAAGTATTGTCAATAAAACACAAAACAAAAGCAAAAGGTTCTTCAATTTCATCTCCCCTTTAAAACATTTACTTATATTATATAACAAATTAAATGCTAATTCGTTACAAAATTATAAATTTTTTAAGGCATATTTATGTCCAAATTTTTTGGCACTTGATTTTTTCAAGAAGCTGTGATAAAATGTACACATTACACGGATAAATGTACTCCATATAGATACACAAGAAAGGGGGCGGAATTTTGAAGGAAGAAAGCAAGTTTTACATCATCAGAGAAGAGATTTTATCTGATGCACTTAAAAAAACTCTCATGGCAAAGGAACTCATCGAGACAGGAGAGGCAAAAACGATTAACGAAGCGGTGAAGAAAGTTGGCATATCCAGAAGTGCGTTTTACAAGTACAAAGATTACATCTTTCCTTACTCCAAGTTTTCTAAGGGAAAGATAATAACTTTGTCATTGCTTTTAGAGCATATACCTGGTATCCTGTCGTCGATACTGGATATTATAGCCATGATGAAAGGAAATGTTATTACGATAAATCAAAGCATGCCGTCCCTCGGGGTTGCCAGTGTCTCTATATCCATAGATACCCAGTACATGGCAAAGGGCATTGAAGAACTAATAAAAAAGATTGAAGAAGAGCACGGTGTCAGAAAGGTAGAGATACTTGGCGAGTAATTTATTTACATTATTTTGGAGAGGAAGGGTTCTACTGTGAAGATAGGTTTAATGGGGCTTGGAACTGTTGGTTCAGGTGTTGTCCACCTGATAGAAGAAAATGGGGATGCCATTGAGAAGAAGATTGGCCAGAAGATAGAGATTAAAAAGATACTTGTGAAAGATCCAGAGAAGAAAAGGATCAAAGAGGCACAGGGAAAAATAACCATAAATCCGTACGACATCTTAGAAGATCCAGAGATAGATGTAGTAGTGGAGGTGATGGGGAAGGAACACCCTGCGCTGGAGTACATGAAAGAAGCCATTATAAGAGGCAAAAACGTCGTTACGGCAAATAAAGAAGTAATCGCCAAGCACGGCAAAGAGCTTATAAAGCTTGCAGATGAAAACAACGTAAATCTCCTTTACGAGGCTTCTGTGGGAGGAGGCATACCGATAATTAGACCTTTAAAAAGCTGCCTCGCTGCAAATAAGATATACGAGATAAAAGGCATACTAAACGGTACAACGAATTATATCCTGACAGAGATGAAGATGAGAGGCATGAGCTTTGAAGGTGTCTTAAAAGAGGCACAGCAAAAGGGATATGCGGAGCTTGATCCAACTGATGATGTGGACGGATTTGATGCCGCAAGAAAGCTTGCGATCCTTTGTACGCTGTCATTTAATAAATACGTGGTACCTGATGATATATACACAAAAGGTATAAGGACCATCTCCAAGGAGGATATTAAGTACGCAGAAGAACTGGGATTCACTATAAAGTTAATAGCATACGGAAGGCTTGATGATGATGGAAAGCTAGAAGCTTGGGTTCATCCTGTCATGATATCAAAGAAAAATCCGTTAAACGGCGTAAATGGAGTTTACAATGCTATACTGGTGGAAGGCAATGCAGTTGGTAAGCTTATGTTTTACGGACAAGGTGCAGGGATGATGCCGACAGCCAGTGCTGTCGTTGCTGACGTAATTGATGTGGCAAATCACATACCTGCTCAAAATGGATATGATGACGCCGAGATTAAAGATATCGTGGATACTGTATCCAAATACTATATAAGGCTTGTAGCGCTGGATAAACCTGGTGTAATGAGCAAAATAACAGGTGTGCTTGGTGCAGAAGGTATAAGCCTTGTATCTGTAGTTCAGAAGGAGATTATGGGAGAGTATGCAGAGATAGTCTTGATTACACATAATGCACTGACTAAAAATTTATTTAAGGCCTTAGACGAGATAGGCAATTTAAGAGAGATAGACAAAGTTGCAAGTGTAATAAGAGTAGAGGGGGACGAATGATGGAATGGGATGGAATAATCAAATCATACAGAAGCCACATGCCTAAAATAGATGATGAAAATATAATCACGTTGAAAGAAGGAAATACGCCCCTTATAGAAGCTTTAAATCTTGCAAAAAAGCTTCCTGGGCTTAAGATATACTTAAAATACGAAGGGCTAAACCCTACAGGTTCATTCAAAGATAGGGGAATGACTGTTGCTGTGTCCATGGCAAAGCAGGAAGGGTCACGGGCTGTTGTGTGTGCATCAACAGGCAATACATCTGCATCAGCGGCTGCATATGCTGCAAAGGCAGGGCTTAAATGTATTGTCTTGATTCCAGGGGGGAAAATTGCATTAGGCAAACTAGCACAGGCTATTGCATACGGAGCAGAAGTTATTGCAATAAATGGCAACTTTGATGATGCGCTTAATTTAGTGAGGGAAATATCAAAAAAGCATCCTATAACTGTCGTTAATTCTATAAATCCGTATAGACTTGAAGGGCAGAAGTCATCATCATTTGAAATATGCGATACATTAAAAAAAGCTCCTGATTATCTGGCACTTCCTGTAGGCAATGCAGGGAATATAACAGCATACTGGATGGGATTTAAAGAGTATTACAGTGCTGGCGTTATAAATAAACTTCCTAAGATGATAGGGTTTCAAGCAGCAGGTGCAGCTCCTATTGTAGAAAACAGAGTAATTGAGCATCCTGAGACAATAGCTACAGCCATAAGAATCGGAAATCCCGCCAGCTGGCAAAAGGCCGTAGCAGCCAGAGATGAATCAGGGGGACTTATCGACAAGGTTACGGATGATGAGATACTTGAAGCTTACTCGCTTCTTGCCAAAAGCGAAGGAATATTTGCTGAGCCTGCATCATGCGCACCCATTGCAGGCGTCATAAAAAAGTACAGAGAAGGTCTATTTAAAGAAGGAGACACGGTAGTCTGCATACTTACAGGAAACGGCTTAAAGGATCCTGATACGGCTATAAAACTCGGAGGAAGCAGTGTAAAGACAGTTGATGCGGATCTAAAATCATTGGAAGGTGCAATATATGGATAAGTCTGTCCTTGTGAGAGTTCCGGCATCAACGGCAAATTTAGGTCCTGGATTTGACTCACTAGGTGTTGCCCTCAATCTTTACAATGATATATACATGGAGCTTAAAGGCAGCAGACTTGTGATTGATGTTGAAGGGGAAGGCATTTTAAATATAGATCGGGATGAGAAAAACCTCATATATAAAGCAGCCAAGAAAGTTTTTGACAAATTAAACATAACCGTAAGTGGTCTCTATATAAAGACTACTAACAATATACCGACAGGAAGCGGTCTTGGAAGCAGTGCATCTGCCATAATAGGCGGTCTCGTTGCGGCAAATGTCCTCACGGGGAATCCATTAAGCCATGATGATATTCTCGACATGGCGTCTTTAATGGAAGGCCATGCGGACAATGTGGCTCCTGCCTTAAATGGTGGCTTTAATGTAGCTACGTTTGATGGTAAGAGGACTTACTACATTAAAAAAGAAGTAGATGACAATATAAGGTTTTTGGCATTCTATCCGGACAGGGAGCTTTTAACGTCAAAAGCCAGAGGCGTCCTGCCATCAATGATAGAGTTTAGAAATGGCGTTTTTAATGTAGGAAGGGCGTCGCTGCTTACAGCATCTTTTTTTTCCGGCAGGTACGATTTATTGAAGTTTGCATCACAAGACATGTTGCATCAGGTCTACCGCAAAGAATTCATACCTGAGATGTACTACGTAATAGAAAGAGCGCTTGATAATGGAGCATATGCGTCATTTTTAAGCGGCGCAGGACCAACTATGATGGTACTTGCGGATATCAGCATTGCAGACAAAGTGAAAGAGTCAGTAAAAAAAGTTTACGAAGATAGGAATATTAAATGCCGTATTTACGAATTAAAATGCGATAATACTGGTGCTAAAATCTTATAAAGGTCTATTAATAGGCCTTTATTTTGCATTAGGACAGCTTATAGCGATATGTTTAAAATTTTGTGATATAATTGAGGTAAATTATTCTTAAGGAGGCTTATTTTATGAGAAGGTATTTATCGTTTTTCCTTTCTTTTGTAATCGTATTGTCGCTGGTATTTTCCGTACCTTCAGCTACGTATGCTGCAACGAATACGGCGGAGAGCAACAGTATAAGCAGTTATTTAGATGATTTAGGTTCTCTCATGCAGTTTATAAAAGACAACTATGCAGGAGACATAACATATGATCAAATGGAAGAGGGCGCCATAAAAGGCATATTATCATCACTAGATAAATACAGTACATATTTTACTAAAGATGAGATGGATTCATTTACAGAATCTACATCAGGCACTTTTACAGGTGTTGGAATGGTAGTTGAACAAAGGGACAACGACATAGTAGTCGTGTCTACGGTTGACGGTTCGCCGGCGCAAAAAGCTGGTGTAAAAAGCGGATATATTGTCGTATCTGTCGATGGCAAAGATGTGACAGGGATGAGCGTAAACGACGTGACAAATCTCATCAAAGGCGAAAAAGGCACAAAAGTGAAGATAGGCTTTTTGGTAAATGGGAAGACAGTCGAATACGAGATAACGAGGGATGTCATAAAGATAAACCCGGTATCGTATAAAATAATAAACGGTATAGGCTATATAGACATAAGTGAGTTTAATGGAAATACTGAAGACAATGTTGCAAAAGCCCTTGACTATATGGATCAAAACAATATAAAGAAACTTGTCATCGATTTAAGGGATAATCCCGGCGGATACTTGTCTGAAGCTGTAGATGTTGCAAACTTCTTTGTACCGGCAGGTCCTGTTGTGACGGTGGCTATGAACGGTGGAAACAACCAGACGTATTATTCAAACTTAAAAAATCAGAAATATAAGCTGGCGGTGCTTATAAACGGTGGAACTGCGTCAGCAGCTGAAATACTAGCAGGTGCCATACAGGATACTAAAGCAGGAATACTGGTAGGTGAAAATTCATACGGCAAAGGAACTGTCCAGGAAGTATTTCCATTTTCTGATGGCAGTGGTATAAAACTTACTATTGCAAAATACCTGCTTCCATCAGGAAGATGGATTGACGGAACAGGCCTTAAACCTGATGTGGAGGTAAAAGACAGCAGGGTAGCTTTGCCGGAATTGGTGTATACAAAAGATATAAAAAAGGGTGATACAGGAAATGACGTAAAACTGCTTCAGTCGTATTTAAGTCTTTTAGGGTATTATAAAGGGGAGCCTAACGGGTATTTTGGAAATGACACGTATGATGCTATTGTGAGCTTTCAAAAATACGCAGGAATACCAGCAACAGGCGTCCTTGATAGAGGCACCACTGATGCCCTTTCGTATTTCTATGGTTTGACACTTAAAAATGATGCCCAGTTGAATAAAGCTATTGAGCTTTTAAATCAGTAGATGATATCATAAATTGATGATGCGCTATAATTGAGAGAAGACAATTTTGCATGAACGAACGATGCAAAATTGTCTCCATTTTTAAAAAGACGTTTTTGTATGTCTTAATATGCATATGGGTGGTGAGAGAATGAAGATATTAGTTGCTCCTGATTCATTCAAAGGAAGCTTGTCATCAAAGGAAGTCCTAGAAGCCATAAGTGAAGGGATAAGAAGAGCCATAGATGCTGAGATTGTAGGAGTTCCTATAGCAGATGGTGGAGAAGGAACTGTTGATGCCTTGATTTTCTCATCAGGAGGAAAAGTTGTAGAAGCAGAAGTGGTAGGACCGCTTGGGGATACGGTAAAAAGCTTTTTTGGCATATTAAATGATGGCACTGCAGTGATAGAGATGGCTGCATCGTCAGGCTTAAGCCTTGTGCCAGACAACATGAGAAATCCTTTAATAACTACGACTTACGGCGTCGGTCAGCTTATAAAGGAAGCATTAGATAAAGGGTGCCGCAAATTCATCATAGGTTTAGGCGGCAGCGCCACAAACGACGGTGGTGCCGGAATGATTCAAGCATTAGGAGTTAAGCTCTTAGATGAAGACGGCAAAGACATACCTTACGGAGGAGGAAATCTTTACAAGCTCAAAAAAGTTGACATAAGCAGTATTGATAAAAGAGTATATGAAAGTATTTTCATAGTGGCATCTGATGTAACAAATCCTCTTTGTGGTGAAAACGGTGCATCTGCTGTATATGGACCACAGAAAGGTGCAACAAAAGAGATGGTGGAAATTCTTGACGACAATTTAAGGCACTATGCCAGTGTGGTAAAAGAGACATTAGGCAAAGACTTTTCAGACGTTCCCGGTGCTGGTGCGGCGGGCGGACTGGGCTTTTCCTTAATGGCATTTTTAAATGCTAAGATAAGATCTGGAATAGACATTGTGATGGAAGCTTCAAATATAGATGAAAAGATAAAGTCATGTGATATTGTAATAACGGGTGAAGGCAATACAGATTTTCAAACTGCATACGGCAAAGCACCAGCAGGCATAGCAAGGATAGCAAAAAAATACGGAAAGCCTGTTCTGATACTATCAGGTGGTCTAGGTAAAAACTATAAAGACCTTTATGATGTAGGTGTCACATCAATGTTCAGCATCGTAGATAAACCTATGACGCTTCAAGAAGCGATGATAAATGCTAAAAAGCTTATGTCTGACAGGGCAGAAGATATAATTCGCATATTCATATCAGGAAGGAACTCTAAATAGTTTATCTCATTTTTTGCATAAGATAAACTAATACATACTATAATGTCTACTTATAGTAGACATATGTTTTTTCCTATTGCATTTTTTTCTTTAATAGTTTATCATATTAAATAAATATTTAAAAAGGTGTGAAGATGATGAGTGACAAAATTCTTATGACTCCGGGGCCTACTATGGTGCCAAAGGAAGTATTAGATGTATGTCATCTGCAGCCATATCACCATAGGACGCCGGAGTTTTATGAACTTTTTTCATGTCTTAATTCAAATCTTAAAAAGATATTTAAAACAAATATGGATGTATTAACGCTAACATCATCAGGTACAGGCGGCATGGAGGCTGTTGTTGCAAATCTCTTTAAAAAGGGAGATAAAGTTCTTGTTGCAAGCATCGGACATTTTGGAGAAAGGTTCTATGATATTACAAAGGCGTACGGACTTGATTCAGACATTATCGATTTTGGATGGGGCAATGCAGTCGATCTGAACAAATTAGAAGATGCATTGAAAAAGAATGAATACAAGGCATTGATTGTGACGCAAAATGAGACATCAACAGGCGTCACAAACGACATAAAAGCAATAGCTGATGTTGCAAAAAGGCATGATGTGCCAGTCATTGTGGATGCCGTAAGCTCATTGGGCGGTATACCCCTAGAGATGGACGAATGGGGGCTTGATGCGGTTGTGACGTGTTCTCAGAAATGCTTAATGTCTCCACCGGGTCTTAGCTTTGTTGCTTTAAGCGAGAGGGCATGGCAGATGGCAGAGGAATCTGATCTTCCTAAATATTATTTTGACCTTAAAAAAGCAAGGCGAGGTGTGCAAAAGGAAAAACCGGACAACCCATATACACCTGCAGTTTCCACAATTATGGCCGTAAAGAAGGCTACAGACATGCTTCTTAATATTGGTATGGACACAGTATACAAAAATCAGCACTTAATCGGTGAGAAGGTAAGAAAAACCATCAAAGATATAGGTCTTAAACTTTTCCCTGATGAATCCATATCGTCAGATCTTTTGACTGCAGTAGAAGTGCCTGAAGGGTACAAAGCAGGAGACATAATAAACTACATGTCAGAACGTGGAATACTTATAACAGGAGGCCAAGCTCACTTGAAGGGTAAAATAATACGCATAGGACACATGGGATATATTACAGATGAAATGCTGGATTTGACATTTGATGCCCTAAAAAATGCACTATCTGATTTATCTTAGTTTTAAATATTTTTTGAGGGGGATTTGTTGTGAAAGTATTGGTGACGGAGAGAATTGCCGAAAGTGGTATAGAGTACCTTAAAAATCACGCTGAAGTTGATTTTAAATTAGATTTGCCGCGGCAGGAGCTTTTAGAAATCATAGGAGACTATGATGCAATCGTCGTAAGAAGTGTAACAAAAGTTGATAAAGAACTTATCTCAAAGGGAAAGAATTTAAAAGTCATAGGAAGAGCAGGCAATGGCGTCGATAATATAGATCTTTTAGCAGCCACAGAAAAGGGCATAATAGTTGTAAATACACCTGAGGGGAATATTATATCAGCAGCGGAGCATACGATTGGGCTTATGCTATCTATTGCCAGAAACATACCACAGGCGTACAATGGTGCAATAAATGGCGATTTTAGAAGAAATAAGTTTAAAGGTGTAGAGTTAAACGGAAAGACTGTAGGCATAATCGGATTAGGAAGGATAGGGTCTTTAGTTGCAACAAGGCTTGCAGCTTTTGGTATGAAGGTCATTGCTTACGATCCATACATTCCTGACAGCCGCTTCGAAAAGTTCGGCGTCAAAAAAGTTTCATTTGATGAACTCTTAAGTGAATCTGATTTTATCACGATACATACACCTAAGACAGAAGAGACCATTGACATAATTAGCGATGAAGAATTTAAAAAGGTCAAAAAAGGCGTCAGAATAGTAAATTGCGCAAGAGGCGGTCTTATAAATGAAGAAGCTCTTTACAATGCAGTCAAAGAAGGGATTGTTGCTGCAGCAGCACTGGACGTGTTTAAAGTAGAGCCATCATACGACAGGGAAAAACAGGACTTCCACAATAAGCTTTTAGAGCTTCCAAATGTAGTCGTGACTCCGCATTTAGGAGCATCTACGGTAGAGGCCCAAAACAATGTAGGCATATCTGTAGCAAAAGAAGTAATAACGGCTTTAAACGGCAAACTGTACGGAAACATAGTAAACCTACCAGATATAAAAGCAGACGAATTTGGAGAGTTAAAGCCTTATATGAAGCTGTGTGAAGCCATGGGAGCACTTTATTACCAGATAAACGATGATCCTGCATCATCTGTCGAGGTAATTTTTAGAGGCGATATATCGCACCACAATACAGAAGTTGTGACGCTTCATGCATTGAAAGGGCTTTTAAGGCCTGCATTGAAAGAAGGCATAAGCATAGTGAATGCTAGGCTTAGGGCAAAAGAGATGGGCATAGAAGTAATAGAAGGCAAAATAGAGGAGATAGACCACTATTCAAGCCTTGTGACGCTAAAGGTAACGGATACAAAAGGAAATGTATTTAAGTTTTCAGGGACGACATATGGAGATGAGATAAGGATTGTAGAATATTTAGGCCATAGAGTCAACTTTGAACCGACTGAGTACATGCTGTTTGTGAGAAATAAAGATATACCTGGTGTAATAGGACATATCGGAAATGTATTGGGGGATTTCGGCATAAATATTGCATCTATGCATGTAAGCCCTAATAAAAATGACGGGACGGCACTCATGATCGTAAACACAGATAGGGAAATCCCTAATGAGGCAGTAGAATCATTGAACAAACTAAACAGCATATTGAGGGCAAAGGCAGTTAAAAATTTGATATAGAAAAAATCTCCCATTCAAACAGATGGGAGATTTATCATATCTTGCTATTAAAATATTCTTCCGTAACTTGCAATTGCTTTTTTAATATTTCCTGCCATAGATGTTTTTTTATTTCACCGCTACCCATTGAAACCTTTGTGCGTCGTATACTCCCATCATTATCGCGCTTTATATAAAAGTAATGATCTGTTTGCTTATACAATTCCCAACCGTCTCTTTCTAAAAAGCGCTTTAATTCTTTCCACGTTGGCATTTAATAAGCTTTTTAACTCCTTCAGAATTATCTTGAAGCAGTATATTTAAAACATAAGGTAGATGTTCTCTGCGGTTGGGAGCCGAATACCAATATTGAAAGTCATTATAAAAATCTTCTGCATATTCAATCATGTCATCAACAAGCAAATTTAAGGCTTCATCTTCATCTTTGCCATTGACAACAATGTCGATTTCATTTAAAGAAATTGTTACAGTACCATCATCTTCATTTAGAACATTTGCTGTAAATGTATAAGCTTTTAGCATTTCTTTAATCATATCTATATTAGAAACAAAGACATAATCCCTTGTACGCTTTATAATTTTAGGTTTTTCCCGAACAACTGAATTGATGAAATCCGCCCATTCTTTGCGTACATCTGTAGCATTAACTGTGAACATCTTATTCATTCCTCCTTGTCACCTCCCATTATATCATATTATGTATATTATGTACATTATGTACTTTTTTATAAATTTGGATAAAAATTTTTACATCAAAGCAGGAAAATTATATTTTATGTCGAATATAAAATAAAAATAGATAAAATAGGATTCTATGAAGTATAACCTGTATTTGGGCACCTGGGTTATGCGGAGATAGTGGTGCAACCGGCCGTAGTATCTTTATACTGCGGTTTTTTAATTTTTAAATGGGGATAAGGGGTTTAAATACGGCAAAAGGATAAGCATTGCGCTTATCCTTTTAGCGTATATAGCATAAAAATGTGTTTATATATGTTATAATATACTATAGATGAGAAAATTCACTGGCACAAATTTACATAATAAACTTACATGAAAAAATTTAATAAAAAATAGAGACAAATGCTCGCTTCTATGGTATTAATATATTGTTACCCTATAACAATATTAATCATAGGAGTGGAGCAAATGTCTCATAATAAAAGAATAACAGAAAATTCATCAATAATCCAGTACTTAATGAAATTAAATTTTGCATTATATTTCTCTAAGCCTGTTATTCGCCATATTGTAGAATTTATAATTGCTGCCACTCAAAAGGGTTATAGTGGTACTGTCACTGACATAGTTAATTTAAGCTTTGCTAATTGCCATAGAACTACCTTTGGCAAATTTTTAAGCCAAGGTGTTTGGAATATAGAGTATGCATGGAAAGCTATAAGGCGAGAAGTTATTCGTATTATATTTGAATTATCCCAAATTAGCAACAAGCCGATATTTGTGATTTTTGATGATACTATTGCTGAGAAGACAAAGCCTTCGTTACAGGCTAAACATACTATCCAGGCAACAGGATTCCATCAATCACATTTAAAAGGGAAACAAGTTTGGGGACACCAACTTCTTACCATGATGCTATCCTGCGGCAAAGTAGTATTGCCTTGCTGCATTGAGCGCTATGAAAAAGGTGGCAAAAGCAAAATCGAAAGAATATGTGAAATGGTATCTATGCTTCCAATACCTAAAGGACCAGCATATGGACTATGTGATTCATGGTACATAAACAAAAAAGTAATAGAAGCACATTTTGAAAGAGGATACCATCTCATAGGAGCACTAAAAACTAACAGAATTATCTATCCACAAGGCATTAGAATTCAGATAAAAGACTTTGCCCAATATATCGAAAAGAACGAAGTTCACCTCGTTACAGTGAACGGTTCTAATTACTGGGTATATCGCTATGAAGGAGCCTTAAATGGCATAGATAATGCTGTAGTAGTATTGTGCTGGCCTGAGAAAGCTTTTAAAAATGAGAATGCTCTACATGCATTTATTTGTACTAATACTGAATTAGATACCGAGACAATTCTAAATTACTACAGTCAAAGATGGCCTATAGAAATATTCTTTAGACAGACAAAGAATAATCTTGGACTAAATACGTATCAAGTACGCTCAACAAAATCAATAGATAGATTATTATGGCTTATATCATTGACATACATGTATTGTACGACTTCAGACGACAAATATTGCAAATTTGGACAAGGAATAAAAAAGGTTCGCAAAGAAGTACAAAAGCAGCGTGTTCAATGGCTATATGAGCAAGCTAATAATAAAGTACCTATTGATGAAATTTTAGAACAACTACAGTTAGCATAGGTGTAGTGTATCTATTTGATGGTAATATTTGTTATCATTTTTTCTCATCTATAGTAATATAATTAAAGATTGATTTTGAGGTGAATTATATGCAAGCTGTAGAGTTAATTGATTATTCACTTGAAGAAGAATTGAAAATTATAGTTGATGCAATTGTAGAAAAGTGCAATCCTGAAAAAATAATTTTATTTGGATCGATGGCTAATGGAAAGCCAACTGCCTGGAGTGATATAGATTTAGTGGTTATAATGAACACAGATTTGAGATATATAGATAGACTATTATACGTTTCTAAAGTTATAAAATCCGATGTACCTATTGATTTTTTTGTATATACGCCTGAGGAAGAAAGACGTTTTATAGAGACTAATAATTTATTCTACACAAAAGAAGTAATAGAGAAAGGCAAAGTTTTATATTGTCCTTCCCGAAGGCATGCCCAATGAGAATGATGCAAAAAAAGCATTAGAGATTGCTGATAATATAAGGAAGCGTATTAGAGAAATTATAAAATAAGCAGAAAGATTTTCTATCTTCCTGCTTATTATTTTTATATTTTATACGGTATTCTCTTTCTCTTGTCAAAATAATTAAGTGTGTCAATCCCAAAAGATTTCACGTATTCATATGCCTTGTCAAAATCCCTTGCCACATCTTCCGGTGTATGTGCATCAGAGTTTACAAGAATAGGGATATTGTACTTTTTAATCATTGACATTATCTCTTTTGACGGATATATTTCACCTACAGGTTTTCTAAATCCCGCAGTGGAGACTTCTACAGCCACGCCTATTTTTGCTATATTCTCGATGTTTTTCTCTATTTTATCATAGACCGCGGCTGTTGGTCTGTACTTAAATATTTTTACTAAATCGATATGGCCTATGAAGTCAAAAATACCTGTTTCAGCCATCTTTTCAATCATATTAAAATACTCTAAATATACAGAGTCCACATCACATGACTCCCAAATATCAAGGCACTCATCAAGATCTATGCCCCAGTCACCTATCCAGTGGATGGAGCCGATCACATAATCCCAAGGATATGGCTTTAAGAAATCCATAAGCTCTTTTTCCTTGCCTGGTATATAGTCTGCTTCTATGCCTAATTTTACAGGAAGCCCCATAGACTTTGCTTCGACTATTAGAGATATGTATTCGTCAATATCCTGTCCAGTGTATTTTTTGATCCATTCTCCTCTAAAGCCGTCGCTTCCAAATGCGGCATATCCTTTATCAAATCTGTATCCATGCTCTGATATGCCTATCTCTGTAAGGCCTTTGTCTAATGCCGTATCTACGAACTTTTTAAGCCAATCAATTGCGTAAGGTCCTCTTTCTATGTGTACGTGATAATCTGATGGCATATATTTTCCCCCTTTACATTGATAAACTAATTATAATATCAAAACAAAAACATTGCAATAATAGACGAAAACGTATGATATAATAATGATAGCCTCCAAGAAGGGAGGTGAAACAATGACCACTGGCGGCAAAAGGCGGAAAAGAAACCGCCAAATAGACTGGTACAAGGTCACAGATATACTGCTTAAATTGTTAGAGATAATAATTAAGTGGTACACAAAGTGATATGTACATAGTCGAGAAAAAGGTGAGGGTAGCAGCCTCACCTTTTTCTATAAACAATGACCACTGGTTTTAAATTTGCCTATCTATATTATACCACATTATTTTATTTTTCAAACATTTTTCAGTAAAAACATTGCAATAACAGGCGAAAACGTATGATATAATAATGATAGCCTCCAAGAAGGGAGGTGAAACAATGACCACTGGCGGCAAAAGGCGGAAAAGAAACCGCCAAATAGACTGGTACAAGGTCACAGATATACTGCTTAAGTTATTAGAGATAATAATTAAGTGGTACACAAAGTGATATGTACATAGTCGAGAAAAAGGTGAGGGTAGCAGCCTCACCTTTTTCTATAAACAATGACCACTGGTTTTAAATTTGCCTATCTATATTATACCACATTATTTTATTTTTCAAACATTTTTCAGTAAAAACATTGCAATAACAGGCGAAAACGTATGATATAATAATGGTAACCTCCAAGAAGGGAGGTGAGCGTTGTGACCGCAGGCAGCAAAAGGCGGAAAAGAGGCCGCCAAATAGACTGGTATAGAATCACGGAAATACTGCTTAAATTATTAGAGATAATAATTAAGTGGTACACAAAGTGATATGTACATAGTCGAGAAAAAGGTGAGGGTAGCGTCCTCACCTTTTTCTATGCATTGTGACCACAGGCTTTAAATTTGTCTATCTATATTATACCACATTATTTTATTTTTCAAACATTTTTCAGTAAAAACATTGCAATAACAGGTAAAAACGTATGATATAATAATGATAGCCTCCAAGAAAGGAGGTGGCAAAGTGTCTACAGGTTTTAAATTTGTCTATCTATATTATACCACATTATTTTATTTTTCAACCCCCTTTACATTCAAAAAAATCTCATATATAATAAAAAAGTATTTATTTTTTTGGGGTGTTTTGAATGAGTCATTATCGAAGAAAATTTAAAAAGCCATCAAAAAATTAAAGGGATAAGAGTCTCTATTTTTAAGAAATAGAGATTTTTTTAATGCCTTTCACTTAATTAAACGCATTTTGTGTTCGATATAAGTTAAAATAAAAGATGAGGTGAGACGATGTCGAAGTATATATTTGTAACGGGCGGTGTTGTGTCATCCTTAGGGAAAGGAATAACAGCAGCGTCATTAGGAAGACTGTTAAAAAGCCGCGGAATTAGTGTGGCGGTGATAAAATGCGATCCGTATATAAACATAGATCCGGGGACAATGAGTCCATACCAGCACGGCGAAGTATTCGTCACAGAAGACGGCGCAGAGACAGATTTAGATTTGGGGCATTATGAAAGATTTATCGACATAAACCTTACAAAAAGCAGCAATATAACGACAGGAAAGGTGTACTGGTCAGTAATATCAAAGGAGAGAAAAGGCGATTATTTGGGAGCTACAGTTCAGGTAATACCACACATTACGAATGAGATAAAAGACAGGATAAGGCGAGTAGGAAAAGAACAGAATGTGGATTGCGTCATTGTGGAGATTGGAGGCACTGTAGGAGACATAGAAAGCCTGCCGTTTTTGGAAGCAATAAGACAAATAAGCGTTGAAGAAGGAAAAGACAATGTCATGTTTATACACGTAACTCTTGTGCCACATCTCGGCAAGACCGGTGAGCTTAAGACAAAGCCGACGCAGCACAGCGTAAAAGAATTGAGATCTATTGGCATACAGCCTGACATGATCGTCTGCAGGACAGAATTTCCTCTGACAGAAGATATAAAAGAAAAAATAGGCATGTTTTGCAATGTAAAACCAGATGCCGTCATCGAAAATATCGATGTAGACTCCATCTATGAAGTCCCATTGGAGCTTGACAGGCAGAAAGTAGATGAGTACGTCATAAATAGGCTTAATCTGCCAGCAGGTGAGCCTGATCTTAAAGAATGGAGAGCATTTGTTGAAAAAGAGAAAAATCTAAAAAGAGAAGTAGAGATAGCTTTAGTCGGTAAATACGTTGAGCTGCACGACGCGTATATAAGCGTTGTAGAATCATTGAGACATGCCGGTATATACAACGACGCCAATGTCAAGATAAGGTGGGTAAACTCTGAAAATGTAAATGACGATACGGTTGATGAGCTTTTAAGAGGTGCAAAAGGCATCCTTGTGCCCGGCGGATTTGGCGATAGAGGTGTAGAAGGAAAAATAAGGGCTGCCCAGTACGCCAGGGAAAACAAGATACCGTACTTAGGCCTTTGTTTAGGCATGCAGTGTGCAGTTATAGAATTTGCAAGAAATGTAGCAGGATTAAAAGATGCCCATTCTACAGAATTCAACGGCGCCACACCTTACCCTGTTATTGACCTTATGCCTGAGCAGAAGGATATAGATGAAAAAGGTGGTACAATGAGGCTTGGCGTATACCCTTGCAAGTTAAAGGAAGGCACAAAGGCTTACGAAGCCTACAAAGACGAGCTTATATATGAACGCCACAGGCACAGGTATGAGTTTAACAACGAATACCGTGAGCTTCTAACATCAAAAGGACTTGTGCTGTCAGGCTTATCGCCAGATGACCGCCTTGTAGAGATAATAGAGGTAAAAGATCATCCATTCTTTGTTGCATCACAATTTCACCCAGAGTTTAAATCAAGGCCACTAAGACCACATCCACTTTTCCGCGACTTTATAACTGCAGCATTATCGATGAAATAAAAGGATCCGCTTTCGGGTCCTTTTTTGATTTGCACCTTTTTTGTGATATAATGACAATGAAAATTAATAAATGGTGATAATTATGAGAAATTTGACAAATATCAAAAAACAGCTTGATTTACTTGTAGATTATATAAAAGAAAATCCTAATATATTAGCTTTGTATATCTTTGGATCGTATGGGACGGAATATCAAAATGACAATAGTGACATTGATTTTGCTGTTTTATATGAACGTATGCCAAGCCTTAATGATGAGCTTTCATTAGAAGTAAAATTTTCAGAAATATTAGGCACAGATGATATAGATTTAATAAACCTGAACAAAGCATCTCTTGAGTTTAAACATAAAGTAATCTATACAGGCGATCTATTGTATTGCAGAGATTATTTAAAATTAGCTGATTTTAAAGAAAATGTTTTTAAGTTTTACGGCGATTATGGAATAACAATGAAATTTTTTTACGACGATTATTTGAAAGGACTGAATGAGATAAAAATCAAGGAGAGAGATTAATGACAAAATCACGGATAGACGAGATTGATGTATTGAAAGGTATATCCATTATAGCGGTACTTATCATACATACGACAGGCATTGCTGTATCTGATCTCGACAAATCATCTTTATCTTATATCGTATTTGCTGTGCTAAATAGGTTTTCACAGTTTGCTGTCCCAGCATTTATATTTGCGTCATCTATGCTTCTTATGTACAATTATAGCGATGGGGATAATTGGAAATTATTTTACAAGAAACGGTTTAAAAACGTATTATTGCCATATATTGTTTGGACAATGATATATGGCATTTACTTGTATGTAATATATAATGAGCCTTTGAAATCTATATTGACAGTAGAAAATCTCTTCTTTGGAGGTATGTTCTACCATCTGTATTTTATAGTCATAATAGTACAACTGTACGTTTTGTTTCCTGTACTGCTTTATATATACAAGCTTATAAACAAAAACAGATACACAATTTTAATGTCTATTGTAATATTTCAGATAGCAGATATATTTTTGTTTAAATATGTCATAAGTAGATATTACCAAAATTCTAGCCTTCTTTTTATAACATATATATCATTCATAATTGCAGGTATGTATATTGGTGAAAATATGCGTGAGTGGGGAAAATATTACGATAAAAAATTGCTTAATTTGTTTTTTGCCGTAATTGTATTTGGCTATCTTTTTGTTGATATATCACTTAAGGCATTTGCAAATAAACAGATAGATTCTAATCTGTACAATATTTATTATTATGCTTTTACACTTCTAGCATCATTGTTTTTTTTCGCTCTATCGACGAAAATATTGAATTACCATGCTTTAAGCGGTTTATTGGCAAGCACAGGTAAGCTTTCGTTTGGTATATATCTGTCCCATCCGCTCTTTTTAGATGTGCTAAACCACTTTTTAAATACAGGCAATCAATATCTATACGATATTTATATATTGTTTATATTTATTATGATCTATGCAATATCGTATTTCTTTGCGAAGTTTCTTAAAAAGCACAAATTTGCGACTGTTGTCATAGGCAAATGATGCTATGATATTGGATGTTAAATAAAAGTTGTTGAAATTTCTCTTTCATGATATTATAATAAAGGGAAAAATAGGTAGGGATTTGCGTGTTAAAAAAGATAATTGCAATTTTACTCATCCTGAGCACTTTGCTTTTGTCATCTGGTTGTAGCTATATTAGAAAGAGTTTTGCTTTGGATGATATAATATTTGTTCCATTGGACAGTAGACCTGTAAATACACAAAATGTTTCAATACTTACAAAGATGTGGGGCAAAAACTTGATTTTGCCGCCCAAAAATGTCCTTGATGATTATACGAAGCCCGGTGATTATGAGGGGCTTCAAAAATGGCTTAATGAAGAGGTATCTCAAAATAATGTTTATGCCATAGTTATATCGGTGCAGCAGTACATAAATGGCGGACTTATAGCATCACGCGATATTAAAAACTACAATGATTATAAAAAAAGGCTTTTGACTCTTTACAATTTTATAAAAAAGAATAAAGATAAAAATATAATTATCTTTTCTGTAATACCTAGGCTTAAACCAACACAATTCAGTGACTACCAATATATAAAATACAATCAGCAAATTGTGGAGTTTTCGGAGTTAAAAGATATCGTTGACCTTTATCATAGAGAAAGCGATGTAAAAAAGCTTGAGAAGATAGAGAGTGGTATACCGACAGATTTGATAAAGAACTACAATAATCTTTTTGAGATAAATGATGTAATAAACCAAAAACTTATTGATTGGACAAAAGATGGATATATAAAGACATTGGTGATAGGTAATGACGATACATCACAATACAGCATGACAAACATGGTATCAAGGAAGCTAAGCCAATACGTAGAAAGTCATGGCATATCTGATAAAGTATATATGCTTCATGGAGCAGATGAGATTGGCATGGAGATAACAGCAAGGCTTGCAAATGAGTATTATAAGCAAAAACCTAGATTTCGCGTAATTTATGACGTCTCAAATCCTGAAAATGTCATACTGCCGTATGAAGGAGCGGATCTTAAAAAAATCGTTGAAGAAAAAATTAATTTTATAGGAGGAAAAACGGATAGTAATGGCGAATCTATACTATACATACATACAAATAAAAATTTAGGAATAAAAAGCGACGTAGAAAAATATAAAAATATAGGACAAATTTTCGGGATAGCTGATGTGGCGTATACAAATATGGCGGATGCAAATGTTGTTGATGCTGTGCTTAAAGATGATCCGATTGATATAATGTACGCGGGATGGAATACCCCCAGCAATGCCATAGGTACAGTTATATCTGAGATGCCTATTAAAGAGATACTTGATAAAAAGCTAATATCTCATGACAAAAAAGATGAAGCTGTAAAAAGCTTTGTGTCTTTTTCCTTCATACGCATGGCTGATGACTATGGGTATCAGGCAGTAGTTAGAAATAAGATGTATAAGTGGGCTGAAGCAAATGGCATAAATAAAGACTATATAAAGGCAGAATCATCAAATAATGAATTGTCAAATAAAATGGAGCCAGTATTAGAAATGCTATCAAAAACATATGAAGGCAGAGTGGTATTGGGAAAGAAAATAAAAAAGATTGAAGCCAGTGTCACGTATCCGTGGGACAGGATGTTTGAGATAGAAGTCATGCCTCATGTTGAACTAGGTAGCTAAGGAGGATGAAAGATGTGAAGTTTTTTAAAAAATTTCTTTTATCAATAATTATCGCCTCTATGGTAATAAATATTTGCTTTGCAGGTACCTTATATGCTGCGTCTTTTTCAGACGTCAAGCAAGATGCACCTTATGCAGAGGCTGTAAATTATCTATCAGATCTCAATATAACACAAGGCATAGGCGGAGGACTTTTTGGTGTTGGCAAGCCTGTTACACGTGCAATGATGACTGTATTCATAAATAGACTTACGGGATACAGCAGCTCAGCAGAGAAATTAAAGACAACCTCATCGACTTTCAAAGATGTGCCCAAAAATTATTGGGCATTGGGGGACATAAATTTAGCTGCAAAGCTTGGATTTACACATGGTGTTGGGAATAATCTATTCAACCCAGAGGGGAATGTCACATACATACAAGCATTGGGGTTTATCTTAAATGCACTTAACTATAAAGATCTGAAGTGGCCTAATGGCGTCATGCAAAAAGCGGATGAGCTTGGTCTTACGAAAGATATGCCTTACAAAGCTGATGATGTCATAACAAGGGAAAATCTTGCTGTAATAATGTATAGAGCTTTATTTTTGAAAGTTCAATAAAAATATGGTAAAATGATCTATGGCGAATTGTAGTAATGACACTAATGTTAAGCGAATATTACAGTTTTATTACAAATTGGTAATACTTATTGACCTTAAATATTTGATTTGCTATAATAACAACTAGACTGAGGTTCTAGTGTTGTTATAAATAAGCTTAATACTAAGCTTGATTCTGTAGTCTAAACCTTTAAGAGGGGGGATGCAGACCCGCATGGCAATCTTAATATATTTAAAATCGTTACCGCTTTTTGGCGTGGCAAGTAGTTAGTGGATGCGGGAAAGTCATAATATGATATCGTGCTGCAAGTTGCAGCAGAAACAAATTTTTTAAAAAAATAACAAATTTACAGGAGGGAATACAATGGTAAAAAGTAAATGGTTAAGCTTTGTACTTGTATTTGCGATGCTTGTTAGTATGTTTGTGCCAATGGGTATGACAAATGCATTTGCAGCAGGTACATCATACACTTCATTGACAGTTCCGAGCATCTCGGATGATTCTACAACAAAACTGGGCACATTTATGATAGATATAGACCCGTATGCAACACAATCAGAGGCATTAATTGAATTGCCAAATACAGACTATAAAATTTATGATTTAGTAATAGGAAATCCTACAGATAGTAATGGTACTAACGGTAGAGAATATACTAATTTTGATAAGATACCTAATAATGTTTCTGATGCCGTTTATAATGGTACTTTAAATGATAATGATCGTAACCCAATTAGTTTTTCGCTTGTTAAAACTAGTAGCAATGGCTTTAAGTTATCATTAACTTCAAGTGGTACAAATAAGGAATTAAAGATACCTGTTTCTTTTAAGAGTGTAAATGTACCTTCAGGTGCAAGTGGTGATATAAAAGCTACTATAACAAATATTTCAGGACAATTAACAAGTGGTAGTGTAGTGGTTGCAACAATTGGCAGTGGTGATATTACAGTATCAGCAATTGATACAAATACATTCTCAGATGCAGGTGGGCCAGTGGAGTTACGTATCGCTGAAAGCACATCTGGCAAATTGAATGCGAAGGATCAATTAAAGCTTGAACTGCCAGACGGATTTAAGTGGGGTACTGTAACTGATAAAAAAATAGTATATGGTACTTTAGGTCGTAGTGGAGATATAAGCAATGTTGTATTTACAGTAGATGGAGATACTCTCAAGATAAATTTAGCAGATGATAAATATAAATCGACAGATAAAGTTTCTATCGATTTTGTAGCAAGCATTAATGTAACAGATACAGATAAAGCTAAATATGGCGATATAATCGCTAAGGTAAAAGGTGATTATACTGCAACACCAAGTGAGATCACAGTTGGTACTTATGGTGATTACAGTGCAACTGTAAAAGCTGTAGATTCATCAACAGTGGCTTATGCAGGACAAAATGACCAAGGTGTTAGCGATATAGAGATTAAAGAAGCTATTCAAGGTAGTTTGATAGAAGGTCGTACAATACTCATCACATTACCATCAAATGCAAGATGGTTTAAAATCGATGATACAGTAGTTGATAAAGAAAAAAATAACAAAGTAGATGATGATAATGGTGTTGAGTTGGATTTTGTTGGTTTGCAGGGAACAGATAATAGAACAGCTAAATTCCAGATAAAAGGAGGTTCTACTGGGAAAGATAAACCTGCTGATCTAAAGATTGAAAATATAAGTGTTGCTCTTGATAGTGGTATAACTGGTGATCTTGTAGCTACTGTATCAGGCAGTGCTGGATTATCAGGAGATATAACACTTGCAAAAGTTGTTAATCCTGTAACTGTAACTGCTGATAAAACTAATGTTAAGTTAGGTGTATCAGCTCAGGCTGCAGGTGATATAACAATAAGTGAATACAAAGATGGTGCTATTGATACAAATGATGGTTCAAGCCCAGTTGTGTTAGATTTACCTGATGGTGTGAAATTTGCAGCAAAACCAACAGTAACTGTTACATCAGGTGATATCGAAGTTGATCATGTATCTTTGACAAATGACGACAATACATTAGAGATATACTTCAAAGATGATAGTAATACAGCTAGCACAATTAAGGTTAGTGGCATCAAATATGATGTTGACAGAACAGTAGGCGAAGGTGATATTCAAGTTAAAGTTGCTGGCAAAGCGCTTATAACAGTGCCTAATGATCTAGATAATTATCAAAGTGATAGTAATTATGATACATGGAAATATGCAGATGTTTGGTTCTCAGGTGATAATTATGTAGCAAAAGTAGCTAATGCTACAGTTGTTACACCTGCTCCAAACGCTACAAATCAGACAGCAGTATTCACAATCAACTCAACAACATACACAGTAAATGGCGTTCAAAATACATTAGATTCAGCACCATACGTTAAGAATGGTCGCACGTACTTGCCAACAAGATATGTTGCATATGCACTTGGCGTTTCATCTGATAATGTACTCTGGGATGGAACAAAGGCAACATTCATCTTAGGTAACAGAGTTGTTCAAGTGACACCTGGTAGCACAACATTGACTATCAACGGTGCACCTGTAACAATGGATGCTCCTGCAGAAATAGTAAATGGCCGTGTAATGGTACCATTCCGTTGGATAGCACAAGCATTCGGTGCTCAAGTACAATGGGATGCTACAAACCAGACAGTTACAATGACATTAAAGGCTCAATAATAGGCCATAGTAAAGTAAAATTCCCAGGTCGTAGTGGCCTGGGAATTTAATCTATGTTAGGAGGTGTTGTGCATGAGAAAAGTGCATAAAATTATTGTAAGCTGCGTTATAGGGCTTACTATGCTTCTTACTCCTATCATTTCTTATGCGGATGACAATGCAACTAATACTGTTGCATCACTTACTTTAAGCGATGCTACTAAAATGGCATTAGCTCATGATGAGACGATCAAAAAAGCTTCCGCAGAAATCGACAGGACAAAGTCATTAAGGGATAATGCCCAAGATGCAGTTCAGTTTACACCAGCACCTGGCAATGTCTACGGACCACAGATTGAGGTCACATGGACAGGTCTTTTGCGGGCAGATTTAGCGTATCGCTCAAGTCTAAAAAATTACGATGCAAAGATAGATACAGTTGAGTTAGATGTGTGCAAGAAGTACTGGGATGTACAGGTTGCACAAGAAAAATTAGACGTTCAGGATAAATTAAAACAGCAGGCACTTGTCAATCTTCAAAATGCGAGAGCAGGGGTTGCGTCTGGTGCTGTGGCTCAGTCAACATTGACTTTGGCAGAAGCACAGTACAATCAAGCTTTAAATAATTATAATTTAGCACAACATGCGTTGGATGATGCGTACACTGCTTTTAATCAAGTTGTAGGTTTAGATCCGAGCGCGAGACCACAGCTTACAGATGAAGTGTCTTTTGAACCATTGCAAGTAGCAAGTTTAGACACTGCTGTATCTCAAGTGCTGGAGGAAGCACCGAATGTCTGGCAAGCGCAGCAGGCTATAGATCTAAAGCAGTGGGCATTCAATATGATGTACTCATCTGGGACTTATACGCCTTATGATGCAAGAGAGAAAGAATTAGAAGAGGCAAAAATTGATTATGAGACTGTAAAGAAAGTAATGGCGCAGGCAACTCGTGATATATATTACCAAGTTAAGCAATTAGAAGAAGGATATAATGCAGCATTAGAAGCGCAAAAAATGGCTGAGGAAAAACTGCGGGTAGCTAATGCTAATTATAGTGCTGGTACGGGTGTAAAAGCCGATGTCGTTGCTGCTGAGGTAGCATTAGCTCAGGCGAATGAAGCTTTAGATGAGCTTGTCCGTCAGCATGCATACTTAAAGCTTGCATTTGAGAAGCCGTGGGCTGTGTCAAGCACTAGTTCAAGCAGCAGTTCTACAAGCTCAAGTAGCAATTAAATATATTTCAAATTTTTTTAAGCCTAAGTAACTAAATAGTTAGTTACTTAGGCAATATGAAATCTTATCATTAAATAAAGAAGGTCTTAAATACAAAAAATTTTTATTAAAAAAGGAGAGGTCATAATTTATGATTAAGTCTAACTTTTCATTAGCAAAAAATAAAACGTCTATTTATTTTCTCATATTAGTTTTGATTTATTCATTGGTATTATCAGGATGCAGCAATGGTGCAAAGACAAGTTCTTCTAATTCCTATTTGATAGACGGTGTTGTAGAAAATCAGGAAGTGGATGTAGCTTCAAAACTTCCAGGGCGGATAGAGACAGTCAAAGTTAAAGAAGGGGATACAGTAAAAGCAGGACAGGTATTAGCTTATATGGAAATAAAAGAATTACAAGATAAGGAAAAACAGGCAGAAGCAGCAGTTGAAGCGGCTCAAGCGCAGTATAATAATGCAAAAGATACATATCAATTGCAGCAAAAGGTCAATGACGCAGATATACAAGCGGCGCAGGCAGCTTTAGACCAAGCAACTGCACAATATAATAAAGTTAAAAATGGTGCCAGATCTCAAGAAATAGAGCAGGCAAAAGCTAAACTAGATGAGGCAAAAGCAGCACTTGATGTTGCGGAAAAATCATATCAGCGTACAAGCCAACTTTTTGAAGCTGGTGCGGCTTCTCAGCAAACATTGGATGAAGTAAAGGCTAAGTATCAGGCAGCAAGCGACGACGTTCATTATGCAGAAGAAGCATTAAGCCTCATACAAGAAGGGGCACAGCCAGAGGACATAAAAGCTGCTGCAGCGGCTGTAGAGCAAGCTAAGGCAGCTATCATGAAAGCTGAAGCAGGTAAGCTTCAAACGGCGATTGCAGGTGATGCAGTGAAAATGGCGGAGGCTAACCTAAACGCTGCAAAGGCAGCTTTAGATGAGGTAAAAGCAAATATTGAAGATGCTACAATAAAAGCACCTTGTGATGGAATTATTACTGTTAAAAATGTTGAAGAAGGAGAAATAGTCAGTGCCGGTACGCCTATTTTCACTATTCAACAGCCTAAAGATAATTGGGTAAATGTAAAAGTTAAAGAGACACAGGTTGGAAAAATAAAGGTAGGTCAAAAAGTAAAAGTCACAAGTGCAGATTTTCCAAAGGAAGTATTTACAGGTGTGGTAGAATCGATAAATGAAAAACCCGATTATGCTGCACAGCGCTCTACAAATGAGAGGGACGATAAAGATATTGTTGCGTACAATGTAAAAGTAAGGTTAAACAATGAAAAGTTGAAAGCTGGGATGTCTGTAACGGTGGATTTCAGCGGATCGAAGGAGGAAAAATAGATGGCATCACAGTTTTTATATGTCTTCCAGAGAGAATGGAGGTACATGCTTAAGAATAAGCGATTGTTGCTTATCTTAATAGGTATACCTATACTGTATATTACACTATTTGGTACACTTTATAGTGAGCATATAGTAAATCATATAAGTTTAGGTGTGCTTGACATGGACAAAACGGCTTTAAGCCGTACAGTGATACAGGCATTTTCTGATTCAGACAGGTTTGATTATACAACTGAGCTTACTAGTCAAAAAGATATGGAAAATGCCATGAGAGAAGGTAAAATTTTTGCTGCCATAGTTATACCTCCAGATTTTGAGAAAGATATAAAGAGGGGTATTGGCAGTCAAGTGATGGTTGTAGCCAATGGAGCAAATATGATAATCGGAAATGCAGTTACATTATCTGCCAGTGAAATAGTCCAGACGTTATCAGCAGGTATGCTTATTAAAAAAATGGAAGCAACAGGCCTTTCAGAAAGTGCTGCATCAGCTTTGATACAGCCAATAAGCTATAGACTTCGTCTTTGGTATAATCCTACATTTAACTATAATAATTTTCTACTGTTGGGCCTTATGACGACAGTGATTCAGCAAGTTGCTCTTTTATATATAGCAGTATCTATTATAAGAGAAAAAGAGCAGGATACGTTAGGGGAGCTAAAGGAAAACTGTAAAAGCCCTTTTGTGATAGCGGCAGGTAAGATGCTACCATACTTTATAGTAAATTTTTTGACACTAAATATACTTTTACTAGAAGCCATATTTGTTTTTAAAATACCGCTTTATGGCAATTACATGTATATATTGCTATTGACAGCAGCTTTTCTAATTTGTATTCTTAGTTTAGGGATTCTGCTTTCTAGTATATGCCGTACAGAATTGGAAGCGACACAAATATCGATGCTTGTTGCAGTGCCATCTTTTCTATTTTCAGGTTATACGTGGCCGCTTATGGCAATGCCTTTGGTAGCTAAAATTGTTGCCAGGCTTTTGCCTCTAACTTATTACTCAGATAATGTGCGAAAAATCTTTTTAATGGATGTGGAATTCAAGACTATTTTACCTGATCTGATGGTGCTGACTGGTGCTGCAATTGTATTATTTAGTCTTGCTGTATTTGTCATTAAGAAAAAGTATTTCGACAAAAGAGAGGCAACAGCAGATGCACAGTCATAAAATTTAAAAATAACAGATTGTGATAAGGAGGCATTTGATGGATGGATTAGCACATGATAGTAAGCAAAGGATATTAGCTGCGGCAGAAGAAATTTTTGCAACTAAGGGATTACACGGTGCACGTGTGGATGAGATTGCAGAAAAGGCTCAGATAAATAAAAGGATGCTTTATCATTATTTTCATAGTAAGAATGACCTTTATGCAGAAGTTCTTAAGATCAATTTTGAGAGGATGTGGGATGTTACTAGTCAAGCCACAAGGGATAGGAACAATCCTCAAGTACAATTGGTAGAAGCTATAAAGAGCTATTTTTACTTTTTGAAAGAAAATCCCAATTTTCCACGGCTCATGACTTGGGAAGCCTTAGAGGGAGGCATTTACGCAAAGAAAGTTTTACCACCTATTTGGGATGCGGCATTTCCACAATTGCGAGCAATCATCGATGAAGGCAAATCAAAAGGGGTTTTTAGAGATGACTTAGATTCACGGCAGATATTGACAAGTATTCATGTTCTGTGTATTTCTTCATTTACTCAAAAGGATATATTAGCAATACTTTGGAAAGATAATCCTACACGGCCAGAAAACTTAGAAAAGCGATTAGAGCACATATTGAGCTTGACATTGAGAAGCATTCTTGCCAATTAAATAAATAAGAATATGCCTTACACAGGATATTGTGTAAGGCATTATATAGGTGGGGTTAAACGGCTTTTTTGGAAAACCTAGCCTTTAAAGTGGAAAATCTATCTTTAGTTTTATTGCGCATATTGTCAAACAGTGAATAAAGTACTGGCACAAGTATTAGTGTCAGAAGTGTTGATGTAGTCAAGCCACCTATGGCACTGACAGCAAGAGGAGCTTCTATTTCGCTTCCTGAGCCTACGCCAAGTGCTATTGGCAACATACCAAGTATAGTTGCTGTAGCAGTCATGATAATAGGACGCAATCTTCTAGGCCCGGCTTCAAGTATGGCATCTGTGACGTTTTTACCTCTTTCTCTCAATTTATTTATATAGTCTACAAGTAATATGCCGTTGCTGACAGCGATACCGACTACCATTATGATGCCTAAGAAAGCTGGTATGCTAAGTGCCCAACCGCTTATCAAGAGACCGAAAACAATTCCTATTATACATAGTGGAATTGAAAACATGATGGTAAATGGATGAATGAGGGACTCAAACTCTGCAGCCATTACAACGAAAACTAATACGATTGATAGCAATAGAGCCTGACCTAATTGTGCAAATGAATCTTGCATGTCTTTGTTTTGGCCTTCAAAGCTTACGGTATAACCTTCCGGCAGATTCATAGAGGAAACTGATGCCTCAATATCATTCATTACGCTTCCTAAGCTTCTTCCAAATATATCTGCGGTAACGTAAGCAATACGAGTTCTATCCTCGTGCTGAATCACGTTTTGTCCTTCCGTTATATTAAATTTTGCGATATCTTTAATAGGCACATTTACACCAGATGCAGTCAGCAGTGAGAAATTTTCTAAGTCTTCAAAAGTTTTTGTTGAAAGTTCATCAAGTTGGACATTTACGTCGATTTCTGTTCCTGCGACTTTATATTTGGTTGCAGTTGCACCAGCTATCGATGTTCTTATTAGCTGCCCAATTTGATTAGCGTCTAATCCATAGCTGGAGGCTTTATCCTTATCGATGATTATTTCTAGTTCAGGTCTACCTTCCTCAAATGAAGTTTCAACGTTTCTTGTTCCCTGTACTTTTTCTACTGTCGTTTTGACTCTGTCAGCTAGATTTTGAAGTGTATCGAAATCATCTCCTTTTAGTGCAATTTGGATTGGATGACTGCTTCCTCCCGCACTTCCTGTCTGTGATACGCTATTTACTACAATTTTTGCCCCTGGAACCTGGCCGATTTTTTGTCTAAGTTCTTCAGCTATTTCATCAGTTGATCTTTTTCTATCGCTTAGAGGCACTAATCTTACAGATATGCTGGCACTTTCGCTGGATGATGAGCTGGAACCGGAAAGGCCACCTGATGAACTTGTTCCAACTTGTGATGAATACATACTAACTTCTTTTATCGATGCTATCTTATTTTCAATTGTTTTTACTAACTGATCAGTTTTTTCTAATTTTGTCCCAATAGGATATTGTATGCTTATTGAAATTTGCCCTTCGTCTGTTGTAGGGAAAAATTCTGTTCCCACCAATGGTATTGCGGCGATGCTTATTATGAGAAGTCCGATAATCGAAAGTATTACGGTTTTCTTGTGATTTAAACTCCACTTGAGTAAAGCACCATATTTTTTTTCTACAGTACTATATGCTTTATCCATTGGGTAGAATATTTTTCCTAAAAGGCTTCTTTTTTCAATATTCACAGTAGATACTTTTACAAGACGTGAGCTTAAAAGAGGTACGATTGTCATAGCGCATACAAGAGATGATAATAATGCAAATGTAATTGTAAGGCTTAGCTCTTTAAATAATACTCCTGAGATCCCATTTACAAATATTACAGGCAAAAAAACTACGACGGTAGTTAAAGTAGATGCGGTGATTGAAAGAAACATTTCCTTTGCGCCGATTGTTGCTGCCTCAAATGCATTCATTCCTTGCTGTCGATGATAGTGGATGTTTTCAAGTACAACGATAGCATCATCTTCTAGCCTGCCTATAGCCATGGCAAGGCCACCTAGCGACATAATATTTAATGTCATTCCGCTAAAGTACATTAAGATAAATGTGGATATTAGTGAAATAGGTATAGATGTCGCTACAACAAGAGTCGAACTGAAGCTGTGTAGAAATAAATAGATAATTATTACAGCTAATAAGGCTCCGATTATGCCGTGTGATATTAAAGTATTAATTGAATCATTTATGTATTCTGATTCATCTGATATCTTATATAATGTCATGCCTTTTGGCAATTGTTTCTGCAATGATTCCAATTCTTTTTTGACATTGTTTGCCACAGTAACGGTATTTGCATCACTTGCTTTTTGGACTTGTATTACCAAACCTGGGCTTTTATTAATTCGCGAGTAACTTGTAACATCTGCTGTCGCGTCTTCTACGTCGGCGATGTCACGTAGTCTTATTATGCTACCCTGCTTATTGGCAATAGGAATATTCTTTATGTCATCTACACTTTGGAATTCACCCATTGTTCGCACCATTAATTCTCTACTGCCATAGTCGACAGTTCCAGCAGGCAAATTTACGTTATTTGATTGAAGTGCTTGCGTAACTTGGGTAAAGCTTATGCCATACCCGTTCATTTTCTCCGGTGAAACAAGCACTCTTACTTGTCTATCAACACCGCCAGATATATTTACACTTGCAACTCCAGCTACTGTTTCTAATTTTTTTTGAATTACATCTTCTGCTACTTGTTTCATCAAAAGCTGGTTCTCGCTGCCTGTTATACCGTATGTAATGACAGGCATTGAAGACATGTCGAATTTGACTATGGTTGGATCGCTGGCACCATCAGGTAGCGAGTTTTTTACTATGTTTATTTTGTCTCTTACATCTGTGACAGCGGAATCAAGATTAGTCCCCCAGTTGAAGTTTATTGTCACGATAGATACATTCGTTTGGCTGGAAGACGATATATTTTGAACATTTTGCAAGCCTGCTAGTTGATTCTCAATTGGATCTGTTATGAGGGATTCTATTTCTTCAGAGCTTGCTCCAGTATATGTTGTTACTACAGCTACTGCTGGATACTTAATATCAGGAAGCAAATCAACATTCATTTTGGTAAGTGAGACAAAGCCCAAAATAAAAACTAAAACTACTGCCATGAATGCGGTAACTGGTCTTTTTATTGCTGCATCAATAATACCCATGTTTTCACCCCTTTCAGCTTACTGTGTCTTGACTTGAGTTCCTTCTGTAATCATATTTTGACCACTTACAATAACTGTTTCACCAGCTTTAATCCCGCTTACTACCTCCACTTTATCGCTATTAGAAATTCCTAGTTTTATAAGGCGTTCTTCTGCTTTTCCATTGTTTACAACATAGACGGTATTGCCATACTTTTTAATCATTATTGCATCTTTAGGAATCGTAATCACGTTTTGTTTGATTTCTGTAACTATGCTGACTTTAGCAAACATGCCTGATTTTAGCAAGTTATCTTTGTTGTCTAATGATATTTTAACTTGGAAAATTCCGCTTTGCTGTGATGATGGAGAAATCTCACTTATTTTTCCCTTTAAATTGTTTCCGTTATTTATGGCATCAACGCTTACTAAAGCGTCTTGACCAACTTTTAAATTATTTATATCATCCTCAGGTACATTTATAACTACATTTACGTTATTCATATTTGCTATAGTAAGAAGGGTTGTTCCAGCTTGGCACATCTCACCGGCATCTATTTGTTTTGATGTAATAATACCAGAGATTGGTGCTGTAATAATTCCGTTTTGGACATTTGTTTCAGCTAATTCTACCTGTGCTTGTGCTTGCTCCACTTGTGATTGCAATGCCTTTAAGTTTTCTGGCTGTTTTTTTTGTATGATATCCAATTGTTCCTTTGCATTTTCATATTGGCTTTCTGCAGTTTGATACTGCAATTGTGCACTGTCTAAAGATTGCTTTGATGTTGCGCCAGCATCGTACAAAGATTTTACTCTGTCATAGTTTGATTTGGCATTTAAATAGTTGGATTCTGCCTGGCTATATGCAGTTTTTGCTTGTGCAAGTTCTTGAGGGAGATTTCCATATTCATTTGCAGCTAAATTTGCTTCAGCAGCATCTAAAGAAGCTTTAGCTTGTGCAAGTTGAATATTTAATTCATTAGTGTCAAGGACTATGAGTGGATCGCCTTCTTTAACATAACTGCCAACTTGGAAATTCACTTCTTTTACTTTGCCAGAAATTTTGCTGGAAACTTTAATATCTTCTTCTGATGTGATCACACCTGTATATGTAGAATAATTTTCGATTTTATTAAGCTCTGCCTTCGTTGCCTTGACTAATACTGCTTGTGGAGCCTTAGAAGTTGTTTTTTTACTGTTTCCACATCCGCTAAGAATTGACGTTGATAATGTAAAAACAAAAGTGAACAAAATTATCTTTTTTGTGTTTAGCTTGTTAAACCACATTAAACACACCTCTTTGTAATTATATTCAATAACATAATTGCCTTTACTATAACGTTTTAGATAGACAGATATGTTTTTTTCATCAAAAACCCCCTTATAAATAAAAAATATAGATTATTTTAGAATTTTACATAAATTTAGTATAATTGCTAAAAAGTTGAGTGTCAATAAAATATTTATTAAATTTTTTGAAGTATAACTAGTCAAATTATATTAATGAGATTAACCCATTAGTAAACTATCTTGACAAAAATGCTATATTTTTCTACAATGTAATTAAATATTTCGGTTTAGAAATTTGCTATATAGAAATATACTATTTAGAAATGAGTGGTGCAAATGAAATGGGTGGCTCTCTTAGCACTTTTTAAGCGTGTAAATTGGAAATTGGGAAGGCGAATTGTGCCTTTTTTTAAAGAGGAGAATCTGACGCCGACAGAAATGGTTGTGATGCTTCTTGTATCTAAAAAGGATAAATGTGCTATTACTAAAATGGCAGATTATTTAGGAGTGCCTTTTAGCACCTTTACGGAAGTATTAGATCGCCTTGAATCGAAAGGGCTTATAGAGAGGATACCAAATCCTAAAAGCCGACGCAGTATGTTGGTGATTAGCACATCTTCAGGGCTTGAATTACTTGATAAAATCGAAAGAAAAATTGAAATGAAAATGGAAGAAATATTTAAAGAATTATCGGAGGATACGTATCATCAAATTTTTAATGTATTAAATGCATTAAATGAATATTTAAATGATGAGGAGGTGTAAAAATGGGCATTGAAGCTAATAATAATGGTTCTAGCTCGTGGGTACTTATCGCTCTAGTTTCGCTAATAGGCGCGTTTATGTCTATTTTAGATTCAACCATTGTTGATGTGGCGATAACTACTATTATGCATGTATTCAGTACTAATACAACTACTGTTCAATGGATAGTTACCATTTACATGTTAACTTTAGGTGTGGTTGTGCCTTGGAGCGGATGGATGGGAAATCGCTTTGGCCTTAAGAAAATCTACATATTTTCGTTAGCTATATTTACGTTAGGATCAGCATTATGTAGTTTAAGTTGGAATATCAATTCTCTGATTGCAGCACGAGTAATCCAAGCTTTAGGCGGTGGTATGATAATGCCTACTACTATGGCCATGATATCAGAAGCTGTTCCTAGAGAGAAATTTGGTAGCGCCATGGGGATATTTGGCATCTCCCTTATGATGGCACCTGCTATAGGGCCAACCTTAGGAGGCTATCTAGTAGAATATGTTGATTGGAGATGGATATTTACAGTAAATATACCTATAGGTTTGTTGGGAGTGTTGCTGGCATTTTTTATTTTACCAGAATTCAAAGGAAATGATGATGCTGGAAAAGTAGATGTAGCCGGTGGTATTACATCCAGTATTGGTCTTTTTTGTTTGCTTTTAGCTTTAAGTAAAAGCAGTGATTGGGGATGGGGAGATGAGAAGACAGTATTGCTTTTGTACACAAGTGTTGTAGCTTTAGGACTTTTTGTATATCTTGAGCTTACATGTGAGCATCCACTTTTGAATTTGCGAGTTTTTAAATACCGAAATTTTACAATGGCAAATATTATACTGATTGCAGTTACAATAAGCCTTAATGCTGGTGTTTTTTATGTATCTCTTTTCCTTCAGAATATAAGAGGTTTAGGTGCAATGCAGGCAGGGATGCTGCAGATGGCTGCAGCTCTCGCATCGGGGCTATTGATGCCTGTAATTGGTGCGTTGTATGATCGCATAGGACCAAAGTTCATTGCTTTTGCAGGATTATCTGCATTTTTGTATGCACAGTATTTGTTTCATCAGTTGAGTTTAGATACTCCGTTTAATCTCATTAGACTTTGGCTCATATTTAGAAGTGTTGGAATGTCATTTGGCATGATGCCTGCCCAGACTGCCGCCTTGGCAGATATTCCGCCTGAGATGGCTGGTGAAGCATCTGCTATTAACAATATTATCTCACGTGTTTCAGGCTCTTTTGGCATTGCTGTGTTGACATCTATTATTAACAATAGACAAACAATGTATGCAGAAAGATTAGCAGAGCACATAAATTCAAACAATATGGCATTGTCAAATTTGCTAAATAAATTAGGCGGTTCATCTACTCTTGCATATGAAGCATTGCAAGGCTTAGTCAGTCAAAATTCTTACGTGAAAGCAATTGATGATATGTTTATTATAATGTGCATCATGACAATACCTGCAATTTTCCTTTCACTGTTTTTAAAGAAGGGAAATAAAAAATCGGCTCATATGAGTGTCGAGTAAAATTGATGAGGAGGGTTTAAAATGAGCTTTTTAAAGAATAAGCGTTCAATCGTTGTTATAATAGTATTAATATTAGCTCTTTTAGGTGGCGGATTGATTGCTTACTATTATTATTATGAATCGCTGAACTATGTTGCTACTGATAATGCACAGGTGACAGCAGATATGGTCACAATCACACCAGAAATAACGGGTCGTTTGGTAGAATGGAATGTAGAAGAAGGAGATACTGTTGATTCTGGTCAAGTCATTGGTAGGCAAAGTTTAGACAGTACGTTGACATCTTCATCAACAAATCCACAGTCACTAAGTTCTACTGCTGGTGTAATGGCATCAAAACTTGAAATAAAATCCCCAATTAAGGGAGAGGTTATAGAGTCAAATGCTGTTGTAGGTCAGCTTGTAAGTCCTAGTTCATCTCTCGCGGTAATTGCGGATACGGATGATGCTTATATAAAAGCCAATATAAAAGAGACTGAAATACGCAAAGTAAAAATAGGTGAGAAAGTCGATGTAAATATTGACGCATATCCAGGAAAGACATTTGATGGAACTGTGGCAAGCATTGGGTATGCGACGAATTCAGTTTTTTCGCTTTTGCCAAGTCAAAATTCAGGTGAAAATTATATAAAGGTGACACAAGTAATTCCAGTAAAAATAGTGCTTACTGATGGACAAAATGTGAAACTAATGCCTGGAATGAATGCAACTGTAAAGCTTCATGTCAGGTAGATGTTTAATTTTCTGTATTTGTGAGGAGGGGAAAAAATGAAAGGTTATATAAAAAGGTTTTTGGCTGTTGTCTTGATGGCAGGCTTAGCATTTGACTTGTCAGGATGCAGCATAAAAACGCAAAGCTCTAGTGATAAGATACCTGTAAAAGTCATGGCTGCTTCCAGTGGGAAGCTTAACAGCACTATTGTTGTAAATGGTTCATTAACGCCTAATAAATATGCTGATGTTTCCAGTAAATTAGCAGGCCAAGTTATTGCTGTAAATGCAGATGTAGGTGATAAAGTAAAGGCAGGACAGCTTTTGGTTCAGATTGATACTAAGGAGCTTAAGGCTCAGTTACAACAAGCTGATGCATCTATAGCAATGGCAAATAAGCAGGCAGAAGCTGCAAAAGTAAGCATTCAAGCAGCTCAACAGAATGTGGAAGCTGCAGAGATAAAAGTTAATTCTGCGAAAGTGAGTTTGGACGATGCACAGAAAAATTATGACAGAGTAAAATCTTTGTACGATGCTGGTGCGGCGTCGCAGAGTCAATTGGATGCGGCAGATACTCAACTTAAGCAAGCTCAAAATCAATATAATGCGGCTTTAAACCAGTATGAATCAGCTAAGACGCAAGTGAATAATGCTCAGAAACAGTATGAAATATATACAGGACCTGCATTGCAACAGGCGGAAGCAGCAAAAAATGTTGTTCAAGTACAAATGACAAATAGTGATATATATGCTCCATTGGATGGAATCGTGACGAATCGTAATATACAGCCAGGAGAGTTAGCAACAGCTGGAACTCCACTTTTGACAATTGCTGAGACTTCTACTCTTAAAATTGAAGGAACGATAAATGAAGACATAGTTCCACTTCTGCGTGTAGGACAAAAAGTTCCAGTTGTAATAGATGCATTTCCTGATAAGCAATTTCAGGGCGTGATTTCTCAGATAGGTCCTGTAGCGACAACCACAGGCCAGATCTTTCCGATTGAGATTGCAGTAACGAATCCAGGGGAGTTAAAGCCTGGTATGACTGCTAAAGCTATGCTTAGCCTTACTGGATATGAAGGTATCGTGGTGCCCGTTTCTGCTTTAAGATATGAAAGCGGTAAGACATATGTTTTTACAATAGATAATAAAGGCATTGCGAGGAAGAGAGTTGTTACTTTGGGATTGCAAAATGAAAAATATGTAACTATATTGGAGGGCCTATCAGCAGGAGAACGAGTGGCAGTTACTAATGTGAATGCACTTTATGATAAAGCGGCTGTAACAATTATAAAATAAGATATTGATTTATCATGTTACATAAGATTATGGAAATGATCAATTTTCATAATCTTGTTTTTTCTTTTTTTATTTTTCGACAAAATAAATGCAAATGTATGATTTTATGATATAATTACTTATATGGATTAAATTGTATTTAAATTTGCAGTGCGAACTGTATTTTAAACTAATAAAAGGGGGTATAGTAACTATTTAACTATGCAAAGAAAAACTTTATCACTAATATTTTCTGTAGCATTTTTTCTAAGTTTTAATATTAGTCACATATTTGCTGCTGCTGGAGCTATGACGGATATGACTGGTTCAAATACACCATCAGGAGTAAATACAAATACTGTAGCGAATGATGTATATAATCTACCTGAAAAATATTTTAAGGTTGATGATATAGTAGTGCCGATAGATGGTGTAAATAAGGATAGACAGGAAGGGGAAGTTATAGTCTATACACCATCGTATGGAAAATCGACAAATACTAATCAGTGGGGTATGGAGATAACAGTAGTAAATAACGTTGTTAAAAAAGTCACAAAACCTGATTATGTTACTCCAAACAATTCAAGCATACCTGACAATGGATTAGTTGTATCAATACATATTTCTAATCCTGAGTTCAATAAACTTCTTGATACAGTAAAAGAAGGAGACAAAGTTGAGGTTGTTTTAGATAATTTTAATACTACTGTGGTATGGAAGATAAAATATGACGCAATAGATCCTAGGACATATAATGATAATCCTTCTGGATATGGTACTCCTGGTATGAGAGGAACTAATCAGCTCATTGTGTATGATAGCTTATATGGTGAAAAAACAGGAACTAATGACTATGGTTATGAAGTTACAGTAAATAAAAATGGGGAAATTGTATCTGTGGGAGGAAATAATTCTGATATACCAGATGGTGGCTTTGTTATATCAGGTCATGGCACAAGTGCAGAATGGCTTATGAAATATGCATTACTTGGCTCTACTGTCACGATAGATAAAACAAACAAAGAGGTAATAATAAAGCATATGCCTATGTCATATGTGGACGAAGCCGAGTATAAGCTTAATATGGTTGAAAACAACCTAATCGATGATAAAAAGGAATTTAAAAATATTCCGTATGATGATGTACAAACAATAATAGATAATGCGAAAATAAAGTTAAATAATGCCAGGACTTACTTAAACAATGGATCATATAAAGAAGCAGAAGATGTATTGAAATCACTTGATGATGACATCAATAAAGCAATGTATATGTCGTTTGCATCAGAGAAAGTAGAGAGTCGAGCTGTCTGGATAAGGCCAAAAGAGAAAAATCTTGATGAAGTTGTGAGAAATCTCGATATGTTGAAGAGTATAAACATAAATACTATATATCTTGATACATTTTGGTCTGGATATACCATATATCCTACAAACAGTAAATATACAAGTCAGAATCCTATATATGGCGGTTTTGATGTACTTGACGCATATATAAAAGAAGCCCATAAAAGAGGTATGGTTGTATATGCTTGGACAGAAAATTTCTTAATAGGGACATCTGATGTTTCTGATGGTGGACCTATAAAAAAAGAAAAGCCTGAATGGCTAATGGTAAGTCGCAAAGGCTATAACTATACATTGGATAAATATGGGATAAAATATTACTATCTTAATCCTGCGATTCCAGAAGCGAGGGATTTTCTGTCTGAACTATACAAAGAAATAGCGTCGAAATACGATATAGATGGAATACAGTTTGACTATATAAGATTTCCAAACTCAAATGATTATTCTAACGATTTCGGATATGATGATTATACAAGAAATCTTTTTAAACAATATGCAGGAGTAGATCCCAAATATCTTAATGTCAATAGTGACATGTGGCAGCTGTGGAATTATTTTAGGATGAATATTGTCAATACATTTGTGTATAGTGTTGTATCAGAGTTAAGAATGATAAAGCCAGAGATTAAAATAGCTGCAGACGTATGGCCAAATTATGACACCGCTCCATCAGACATTTTTCAGGATTCAAAGGATTGGACGCTAAAGAACTATATTGATACATTGAATCCAATGTCATACAATATGTCGGTTTCTCTTGTTGCTAACGACTTAAAAAATACATTGGATTTTGCTAGTGGTCATTCCAATGTTATTCCAGCTATTGGTACATTTATTGGTACTGATAATGTAACACTTTTAAAACAGATAGAGGCAATAAGGGATAACAATGCAAGTGGCGTCGGACTTTTTGAATTTGAATCATTGTTTAAAAATGGGTATGACACTGCACTTAAATCTGGTGTTTTTAGTACACCAGCAGTGGTTCCTGATAAAGATCCGGCTGTTTCAACTATAACTATACTTAATGATATTTTAGCAGATATTGATGGAATATATGTCAAATTCGGTGGAATGACGCAAAATCAAGCATATTCGTATAAAAACTTGATTAGTGGCATAGTTGATATTGCAAAATCTTCTATGACACTTGGGAATGCAAAAAATGTTATAAACAGTATTGATAATGCCATAAATAAGACAAATAGTGACAAAAGTCTTAATGCGAATGTTGCATCTAAATTGATAAATGATTTAGAGAGATGCAAAAATATTCTCAGCAGCTTTGCAGCAGATGAGGAATTTAAGTTGAATCATGTAATAGATGATATAAAAGTGGAAATACCAACAGTAGATTTAAGTAAGAGCAATATTGTTCCTATAAAAGTGAAAGCTTCATATAGCGATAATAAACTTGACAGTGTTTATCTTGACCCGTCTCAATACGATATATCATCAGATAATACTGCTGTAGTAGGAGTTTCAAGTGGTGCCTTAAGAATTAATGGAAATGGTAAAGCGAATATAAGTGTTAAAATAAAAGATAATCTTAATATTAAACCTGGGACAAATACAAAATTTGATTTTGTTATTGATACAAGTTCACTAAATCAATCAACCATATCGTTAAATGGCAGGTTAAGAGCAGTAAATCTTGATGGCAATGGCGTATTGCTAGATTGGAGCGGTAGTACTGTAAATCCGAATATAGCAGGTTATATTGTCGAAAGAAATGGCGAAGAGATAGCAAGGGTCAACAATACGAGCTATAAAGATATGACATGCGCACCTGGAGAATCTTATACTTACAAAATAGAAGCATTTGATACATCTGGTGGAATATTGGATACAAGCAATATGATAAGTGTCACGACAAAATCTAATGATAGTAAAAACAATTATATTTATCTAAGCGGCACTGCTAGTGCATATGGGAATATTGCACTATATAGAGTAGATGAGGCGAAATCATTAGATGTAATAAAAAATGCGGAAAGTGATGTTGTGATTAATTTTAATAGCAATGAGAATACACGTCTAAAAGAGATTATCATACCTGTGTCAGTCATAAATGAATTAAAGATGGCTCAAAGAAATTTGGTTATTAATACAGACGATTTGAAGATCACAATCTTAAAAGATTTGTTAAATATTGATAATGTGAATGGATATATATCGATTAAAATTACTAATAAAGGTACATCACAAAAGATAAATAATTTGACGCCTATTTCAAATATATACGATATAGAAGTGACGAAAAATGGACAGAAGGTGAGTATCCCTATGTCTGTAGTTTTAGTGACAAATGGTACGACATAAATTTTTTGACTTACATGCATTGTTTTACAATATTGATGCATGTAAGTCTTTTTTTATTATTATATGATATAATATTAATATATGTTGAACATTGATATGATGGAGGGCATCATGGTAACTATTTTGATCATAATAAGCGTTATATTAAGCGCATCGGCACAGATCCTTTTAAAATATGGCGTAAAAAATATAAGCATAACAGGTAGCGTTTTTCATATATTGGTACAATATATCAATGTATATGTATTATTGGGAATAATGAGCTATATTGGGAGTATGATTATATGGCTATATGTACTTACAAAAGTGGATGTAGGTTATGCTTATTCATTTACGAGCCTCGGATTTGTCTTAGTGATGCTTTTTAGTATACTTTTATTTGGCGAAAATGTAAATCTATTAAAGATTATAGGTACATTGCTGATAAGCTTTGGAATTGTACTTATTGCAAGAGGCAGGTAAGATGTGCTTAGTGCTATACTATTCATGCGGATGAATCAGCAATTTATGAAAGGATTGAATGTCCATTATGAAGCTGGAATTTCATGTTCACACAAATTATTCAAATGATGGTTTTTCAAAGGTTCCAGATTTAAAAAAAAGCCTTATGAAGAAGGGTATTAATATAGTTGCAATAAGTGATCATAATACATTAAAGGGTGCAGTAGAAGCGGAAAAATTATTTGGCGATGATGTCAGAGTAATCAAATGCGAGGAAATAAAGACGCAAGAAGGTGAAATTATAGGGCTTTTTTTAAGTGAAGAGATACCACCGCTTCTTCCTATGGATAAAACGATAAGATGCATAAAAGATCAGGGAGGACTTGTATGTGTCCCGCATCCATTTGACAGGATGAGAAAGTCAAAGATACACTTAGATGCATTGTACAGAATAATTGATGAGATAGACATTGTTGAGGTTTCTAATGCTCGGAATATATATCCACAAGATGATAAACTTGCACTTGATTTTGCAGACAAATACGGTAAACTAAAGATATGTGGGACAGATGCACATACTTTATTTGAGATAGGCCATACCTATGTAGAATTGGAGGACTTCAAAGACTCAAAGGAATTCATAAATAGTCTGAAAGATGCAAAATTGCATTTTAAAAGAAGTGGCATTTATGTACACTTTTTTACAAAGGGCAAGAAGTATTATAATAAATTATTTAGATCTAAGACTAATAATTAGATTCAATTCATAGCATAATGAAAATACCGAAATATTTTTTGCCTATATATTAAATGCCGTAACCTTATGTTCACTGCATATATAGTAATATGTGCATTATTAATTATTAAGTTAAAAGAAGGGTGAAATGAGATTGGAACATACTGTAAAGTATTCTACAATAGACAAATATAAGGGTTTAATAAAGCTTATGAGGCCAAAGCAGTGGATTAAAAACGTGTTTGTTTTAGCGGCTCTGATTTTCAGCAAAAAAATGTTTGACGTTTTATCACTTAAGGAGGCTTTATTTGCATTTATACTGTTTTGCGGAATATCATCCAGCGTTTATATAATAAATGACATAGCCGATCTTGAAAAAGACAGAAAACATCCTAAAAAGAGATTTAGGCCATTGCCGTCAGGGCTTGTTAAAAAGAGACATGCAGCAATATTGTTTTTTATACTTGCTTTGGCATCATTGATTTTATCATTTCTGATTAATGCAAATTTTGGCATAATTGTTTTAAGCTATTTCATAATAAATCTTGCATACACTTTTTACCTAAAAAATATTATCATAATCGATGTAATGGTTATTGCTGTAGGATTTGTACTGAGAGTAATTGCTGGTGCAGAGGCAATAGGCGTTGCAAGTTCACCGTGGTTGCTGCTATGTACACTTCTATTGTCATTATTTCTTGCAATTACCAAGAGGAAAAATGAGGTTATCGTCCTTGATAATAATGCAAAAAGCCATAGAAATGTTCTTGATGAATACAGTGTGAAACTTCTTGACAATATGTTATCTATAGTGACGTCATCAACCATAATAGCGTATTCCCTTTATACTTTTTATGCTGAAAAGGGTTATTACATGATGATAACGATACTTTTTGTGATATATGGTATATTCAGATATCAGTATCTTGTTGACAGTAAAACATTTGGAGGCAGTCCAGAATTGGCATTTTTTGAGGACAAACCTTTTCTTATAAATGGGATTTTATATTGCATTACTGTTATTTTGATATTGTATATCTAAAAAGGAGGATATCATGAGCTTTACATTAGGTCTTATATTATACATTGTTTCGACGTTGCTGGTAATAATGACATCCGTTAAATGGACGAAATGGATTAAATTAAGTAATACTTCTGATGAAATACTTACGTCTTTTCTTTTTTCAATAACAGAAATTCTTTTAATAAATATAGTTCTAGGAATATTGCTTAAAATGCTTTATCCCATATACTTATTTATTTTTGTTGCAGTTTTATTTATAGCTACATGCTTCTATTTGAAGGATTGGTCTTTTAATATAAAGCTAAAATCCATAATAAATTTTTTTAGGGATGTCAAATTTGGACCTCTTCTAATAATATTATCATTTATGACAATAATCGGTGTGATATGGGTGGTTTATATTACATTGATTTATCCGCCATATGGCACAGATGAGCTTATGTATCATCTTGTAGGTCCTGTTGAATGGATGAAACACGGCATGATATTCAATATTCATCAAGATTACATATCTCAGTGGATAAATTGGTATCCAAAAAATACGGAGATATTATTCTTATGGAATATGATATTCTTTAAAAGCGATGTTATTGTTGATGGAACGCAACTAATATTTGCACTGATTGGTATTATAGGAATTTATGGGATAGGAAGAAAAATTGGACTTAATAAATATTACTCATTATGTGCAGGGTTATTATTTTTCTTGACACCGATTGTATTTATACAATCAAAAACGGATTATATTGATGTTGCATTTTCGGTTATGGTGATTTTGTCATTAAATTTTCTTATACATTTGTATAAGGAATTTAGCCTAAAGTATGTATACTTGTTTTCACTGACTGTTGCATTTATGAGCGGCATGAAAGGTTCTGGACCTATTTACGCAGTTATTCTATTGACTTTATTATTTGTGGTCTTAATCAAACATAGATATGATGTTAGCTTTAAGGACTTAGCATACGGTCTATCTATATACATATTGTTTTCAATAACGCTTGGTGCATTTTGGTACTACAGGACATGGTATTTTTACGAAAATCCTATTTATCCATTTACACTAAGTTTTCACGGGATAACGATATTTAAAGGTCTTGGCACAGCTAAGCAAATCATATTTGACCCAAATCTTTTGCCTCAGATGAAAAATATGGGGTACTTTAAACAAATTTATTTTTCTTGGTATGAAAATTTCAATTTTTTAAAGGGATATTCTTACGATACTCGTATAGGAGGGTTTGGGGCGATATGGTACATTATAGCGATGCCTGCCATTTTGATATTTATTTTAAAATCAATAATAGATAGAAAATGGGTTAATATTTTTTTCGCCATTTCTACCGGAATACTATTTTTAGTTTCATCAGAAAACTGGTGGTCTAGATATGTTATATTTATTGTTGCACTAGGATATGTTGCTATATCTTACATTGTACAAAATGTTAAATTTACGAGAATTGTTGTGCCGATAATCATTGCGCTAGTTACGTTTAGCTTTGTAGTTTCTATAAAAGGTTATTTGCCAGTAAATATATCATCAAGAGAGACATTTTATGAATTGAGAAAAACACCTATTCTTGATAGAAGCACTTATATGGCAAACCCATTTTATGGGAATGATATGTCATTTTTAAAAGGCGTGAGAAACAAAAATATTGCATATTTTCTTCACGCATATATTTATCCATTATATGGTGAAGGGCTTTCAAATAACCTTTTCTATCTAGGTAATGTTAAAAATGAATCATCGTTTAAAGAATACATTGATAAAAATAAAATTGATTACGCAATAGTTGCTAAAGGCTCAATTTATGATAAGTACCTAAGAAATGACAGAAAGTTTACGTTAGTATATAATGGTAAGCAACATGATGTTTATAGATTAATTAAATAAGATAATCATCGAAATTTTATATATTGAGAAAGGGATTAGCAAATGAAATTGAGAATTGTAGATAATTTATTAGGGCTATTATTTCTAATGATGGTGACATTTTTAGCTTTTAGATATTTTAAAGATACATCAAAGTTTGATGTTTTAAAAGAGGCGCTAAATTTCATAAGTCATATTTTAAAAAGGGTGATAAGCTAACGTTAAATTTTGAGAGTTTTAATGTTTCACATATCTTTCACATAATCTCTTTAAAAATTCTCAATAATTTTATGATAAAATAGTAATTAAAATAAGATGTAATGTGTCTTTACAGATATGGCTTATAGTCATGAGGTGGTAAAATTGTCAAGAAATATATATCTTGTAGAGGATGAGAAGAGCCTAAACCTTCTCTTGCAGAAGTACCTTGAGAGGGAAGGTTACAGTGTTACTACATTTTTTGATGGAAGTACTGCTATGGATAGGATAAAAGATTTGCCAGATCTATGGATACTTGATATAATGCTTCCTGATGTAGATGGATATGAGCTTATAAAAGCTATAAAGGACCATAACAAATCGACGCCTGTCATATTCATGTCTGCCAGAAATGAAGAGCTTGACAGGGTAGTAGGCTTAGAGCTTGGAAGCGACGATTACCTTTCTAAGCCTTTTTTGCCTCGTGAGCTTGTCATTAGGACAAACAAGCTTATGGAGAGGATACACGGAATAGAAGAGGATGGCAGCGATGACATTATACAAGTAGGCGATTATACATTGAGTGAGAAGCAAAGGACTGTTTATTTAGGTGAAGACGAGATACAGCTTACAAATAAGGAATATGAGCTTTTCTGCTACCTTGTGAAGAATAAAAATATCGTCGTGTCGAGAGACCAGATTTTGAACAATGTCTGGGGTGAAGACTACTTTGGCTCTGACAGGGTTGTTGACGACACCATAAGAAGGCTTCGGAAGAAAGTAGATAAGTTAAATATAGAGACCGTATATGGTTACGGTTATAAACTGGTGTGTAAATCATGAAAAAGATATTTAGATTTCGTTCGCTGGCAATGAGAATATGGATGACATTTACTGCTGTCATACTTATCATAGTGTGCAGCTTGTCGATGCTGTACATCTTTGCTTACAGGAGGGTAGAGGAAAACAATAAGATACAGGATTTAAAGGTTTCACATGAGATGCTTATGAAAAATGAGAATTTCGATAATCCTTTCAATAATTTCAGCAGGCTTAAAAATTTAAAGGGTGGAGACAACTTCATTGTGGATTTTGATACAGCTAATAGACCGTTGATCATAGACATAAATCACAGAGAACCACCACCAGATATTCATTCGCCATCGTTTAATTCACTTGGGGTTAAGCTTTGGATGTCCAGCTTTATAAAAGGCGGAAACATGAATGAGAAGCTTTATAGAGAAGTCTACGACAATATGGAGTACTTCTTTATAATAAGCACAGTAAATTACGACTCGTCTAATAAAGCTTATCTTGTATCGTATGTGCCAAATATCGTTGATAACACTATTCTTTATCTTGTAATTGCTGTAGGAATAATATTCATTATAATAGGATTTTTTACATCCATAATTGTGGCTGGATACATTGCAAAACCCCTTAAGAAGCTTGAAGAGTACACAATGAGGATAGCTCACAAAGATTGGAAGGAGCCTATAAACTTAGATAGGGAAGACGAGATAGGTATGTTGGCCAACTCCATGAATATGATGCAGAAAGAGCTAAAAAGGGCAGACGAAGAAGAAAAGATGTTTTTGCAAAGCATATCACATGATCTAAAGACGCCAGTAATGGTTATAATGAGCCATGCGGATGCCATAATAGATGGTGTGTATATAGAGTCTTTGGAGAAGACGGCTGAGATAATAAAAGATGAGGCGATACGGCTTCAGAAGAAAATAAATCAGATGCTTTACCTGAATACACTTGATTATGTACTGGAAAATAACAGCAGAAATGATTATATAAATATGAGGGATCTTTTGACGCAAATAATAAGCAGGTTTGAAGTCATAAAAAGCAGTATAGAGTGGGATTTGGACGTAGATGATATAATAATAAAAGGTGACGGGGATAAGATTGAGGTATGCATCGAAAACATACTTGACAACGCTATAAGGTATGCAAATGAGTTGATACGAATAACTTTAAAGAAAGATAATAAGTATGCGGTGCTGGACATATACAACGATGGACCTAATATAGATGAAAAGCATGTAGGCCGTATATTTGACAGAATGTACAAGGACAAGACGGGAAATTTTGGGTTAGGACTTGCCATATCGAAAAAGATAGTTGATTTTTATAAAGGTGAGATTACAGCAGTAAATAGAGAAAAAGGTGTAAGCTTCATAATAAAATATCCTCTAAAATAAAAAATGGAGTTTGATGCAAATCTATTCTTCTTTAGTTTTATATGATATAATGATTATGAGAAACTAAAGAAATGGAAGGAAGAATATGAGCCAAAAATACGATATTACGATGAAAAATATTTTTTCGGATATGGCAGATGACATAATGAGTTATTTTCTGGGGCTACAATACACAAAGATTGATGAACTAAATATAGAATTTGCAAGAGTCGAGAGAAGAGACAGCGACATGATATTCAAATGCACTACTGACAAAGGAAATGTGGCTGTGCACATAGAATTTCAATCAGAAAATGACGGAAAAATGCCTTACAGAATGCTTAGATATTCCCTGGAGATAATGGAAAAGCATAATCTCTTACCATATCAAGTAGTCATATATATAGGAAAAGACAATATGAAAATGGAAAATGGCTTAAGCTACAACTTTGGAGAGCAAAACACATTAGACTATAAATACAAGATAATAAACGTTGGTGACATTAAATTTACTGATGTTTTAAAGACAGATTATTATGATTTATATTCACTTCTACCATTGATGGACCAAAATAGAAGGAAGGAAGAAGGAGAAAATATCTTGAAAAGTGTGTTGAAGCAATTAAAGACATTCCTATAGATATAAACAAGAAGAAAGACATAGCGTTTAAAGCAGAGATATTGTCAGGGATAATATTTAAAAAAGAAGTTATTGAGAGAGTTTTTTCGGAGGTGGTAAAGATGTTTAGGATTGAAGAATCAGAAACATACAAAATGATAATTGAGAAAGGCATAGAAAAAGGCATAGAGAAAGGTATCAAAGAAGGCATTGAAAGAGGTATAGAAGAAGGTATTAAAAAGGGTGCAAAGGAAGAGAAAATTGCAATAGCTAAAAAATTATTAAAAAATGGTATGCCTATCGACAAGATAGCAGAGATCACAGAATTATCAGAAGATGAGATAAAAAAATTGATGAATTAGAAATATTTTACTATGCTTTTAACGAAGGCTTGAAAGAAGTCTCCCATCCTCTATAGGTGGGAGATGAATTTCTATTGTTTTCCATAACATTATATGCTATAATATTATCAGGAGTAAAAAGTAAAGACAATTAGGCATAACAGCCTAAGAATAATATTTTTGTAGGGAAGGTTCCTCCCGAAATTACGCCTATGGAGATTGTGTAAGACCTGCTGTGAATAACAGTAGGCAACGGTCTATGAAGTAGGAAGCTTCATCCTCTATAGGATGGAGTAGGTTCACAAAGCATGATGTGTAATAGGTAAGAAATCATCATGCTTTTTTATTATATAATTTACGATAAGTGGTATAATTATTATAAAGTATTCGGATAGTTTTGTTATTAAAAGAGGTGAAAAAAATGGCAGTTGCAGATAAAGATGAACATATAAAATACACATATAAAGATTATTTGAGCTGGGCTAATGATGAGAGATGGGAGCTTATAGATGGAGTTCCGTATAATATGAGTCCATCACCGACGCGGAAACATCAGAAAGTTGTAGGAGAATTGTTTGCCTCTATCCATAATTATCTAAAAGGAAAAACTTGTGAAGTTTACAGCGCTCCATTTGATGTAAGATTGTTTGCTGAAAACGTTAGTGATGATGATGTGACAAATGTAGTTCAGCCTGACATAGTGATAGTGTGTGATCCAAGTAAGCTGGATGATAAAGGCTGTAAAGGAAGCCCAGATATGATTATAGAGGTAGTTTCTCCTTCAACATTAAAGAGAGACTTAAAGGAAAAATTCTATTTGTATGAAAAAGCAGGGGTAAAAGAGTATTGGATCGTATTTGCTGATGAAAAAACTGTACTGTCTTACTATTTAGGTGAAGATGGCAAATACAAAAGACCTGAAGTATATTCAGAAGAAGATAATATAAAGGTCAGGATTTTTAAATCATTGGAAATTCAATTGAAGGATATCTTTCAGAATTAAATGTAAGGTGTGGTTTTTGTGTGAAAAAAAGCAATCAGCATATGCTGATTGCTTTTTTTTTCACACAGAAATCACACATTTTTTTAATTTTTTTGCAACATTTAAGTCTTATAATTTTTATAGACACATTAAAAGAAAAGGAGAAAAGGCTATGGGCAAAAACGTGGTAAAGTACAGCTTGGCGTTTGTCTTGGTTTTGTCAGTGATTCTAAGTGTATACTCACTGTACCACTACAGTGGAAGCACGGAAGGGTTTAGAAGAAATTTCCAACACAGTTTCACACAAGGCAGCACAAACGGAAGTTGGGGCAGTGGAAACACAAATCAAGGTGTTTGGCAGAGGAGCAATCCGCCTCAAGGTAATGGACAAAGTGGGCAGTCCCAATGGCAGATGCCTCGTAGTAGAGGAGATTTTGGGGGATTTAGGGGGACATCATCAAAGTACGGCGTGTATATAATGGCATACTCGGCGATCGTCTTTTTGCTATTCATTTTAAGCTACTACGCTTTGAAGAATAAAAAATTGAAGTTGGACTTTCAAAACGATAAATTTATCATAGTGGCACTATTTTTGATAGGGTTTTTCATGCGGCTTTACATAGCTGCAACCATTGAAGGTTATTCAGGTGATATAGGGCTTTTTAGAAGCTGGGCACAGTCTGCATCACAGGACATCTTAAACTTTTATAAAAATACTCCAAGCTGTGATTATCCGCCACTTTACATCTACGCTCTTTACTTAATAGGCAAGATAGCCTCAATCGGAAATCTATCACATTACTACAATGTGTTTTTGAAGTTTCCATCGATTTTAGCTGATGTTGCGTCATCTTACATCATATACAAGATTGCTAAAAAGCCTTACAAATGTAGATATACCTGTTGATACAGGTGATTTTCGCTTGATAGATAGAAAAGTATGCGATGTAATGGACTCCATGACATCCATAAAAGAGAAAAACAGGTATATAAGAGGACTTGTAAGCTGGGTAGGTTTTAAGCAAATCGGTGTTGAATATGTAAGAGACCCAAGGTTTGCTGGTGAGACTAAGTATACATTGAAGAAAATGCTTAAGCTTGCTATGGATGGTATTACATCATTTTCCTATGCACCACTTAAGCTTCCACTATATATTGGGATTTTTTTGACAGCAGCAAGCGTGATCTATTTTATAGTTGAGCTTATACTTAGAATTGTTGGAATAAAAATATCCATCGTTAATACAGTCATAGCAGTAAATATCCTATTAAGTGCCATAAACTTTGTAGTCTTAGGCGCATTTGGAGAGTACATCGGCAGAATATATGACGAAGTAAGGGATAGACCGTTATACATTATTACGAAGAAAGTAGGGTTTGATGATGAAGATGGAAAAACAAGATAAAAGAGACAATAGGAAAAACGGTTTATTGGAGTTTGTAAAGTTTAATTTAGTCGGCATTGTAAATACTTTAGTTGACTTTGCAGTCTTTACAGTCCTTACATTTTTTGGGATGCACTATATGTTATCTCAAGTTATATCATATAGCTGCGGTGTTGTAAACAGTTTTATCATGAATAAATATTGGACGTTTGGTGCAAAGTCGACGCCGCATGGAGATGAGATATTGAAGTTTATCGCAGTAAATGTAGTGTCACTGGGGGTATCCCTTACTGTCCTTTATCCATTAAAGCCACAGTTAGGTGTATTTTCTGCTAAAATAATTGCTACATTGTTTTCAATGATGGTAAATTTCTTAGGTAGTAAGCTTTGGGTCTTTAAAAGGGCTTAAGTAGCGCTTGTTTATTGAGCAGCGCTTTTTGTTACATTATAGTAAAAATTTTACAAAAATTAGATTATGAATAAATGTATGATATAATATATGTGAATATATATTATGGGAGTTGAAAAAGTTGCCAAAAATAATTGTCATTGTACCTGCGTACAATGAAGAAAAGACGATTGACAGCGTTATTTACAATATAAAGAAGAATAAGGATGTGGACATACTAGTTGTCAATGATGGCTCAAGTGATAAGACGTCCTTGATTGCAAAAAATAATGGTGTCATAGTCATTGATCTCCCTTTTAATTTAGGGATCGGCGGATGTATGCAGACAGGGTATAAGTACGCCTACAAAAATGGATATGATATAGCGATACAGATCGATGCTGATGGACAGCACGACGCCAGATTTATAGATGAACTTATAAAACCCATATTGAATGATGAAGCTGATCTGGTGATCGGGTCACGCTATGTTGCAAAGACAAATTACAGAGGATCATACCTTAGGCGTACCGGTTCTCGCTTCTTTACATTTCTATTAAAAATATTGACAGGCTATGCAATATATGACTCTACATCAGGCTTTAGAGCTGCCAACAGAAAAGTCATCAAATATTTCAGTGAAAGTTATCCGCAGGACTATCCTGAAGTGGAGGTAATAGCTAAACTTAGCAAAATGGGCTTTAGGATGAGGGAGATACCTGTAGAGATGCATGAGAGGCTAGGCGGTCAGTCTTCTATAAACTTTAAACGATCAATTTATTATATGGTAAAGGTGACGCTTGCCATACTTGTGAATTGTATGAGCCGCAAAGAACATCAAAAAGCATAGGAGGTCTTTTTGTGTCTTTCAATGTATATACTTTTTCTCTTGGTTTTAGCATACTGTTTTTAATAATAATTGTGAGAGAGATTGTGAGAGGCAATCTATTAGAAAAGTACAGCTTATTTTGGATATTCTTCTCGATAGTTATGATTGTAATCTCAGCAAATTTGAGATTTTTGAATCTCTTAAGCAGGTTGCTCCACATATATTACGCCCCATCTGTCCTATTCTTGCTAGGACTTTTATTTATTATCTCATATTGCTTTCACCTTACTATGATAATATCAAAGCAATCTGAAAGCATTGTGAAGCTGACGCAAGAGGTAGCTATTTTAAAAAATATGATTGAATCAGAAAAAAATAAGGATTTAGAAAGGGGCAAAGATAAGTGATATATGTCCTTGTTGCAGTAAATGTGTTGCTTCTGGTGACGGGTCAAGTATTATGGAAAATCGGCATTGGAAATGCAGGTAGTCTAAAAGGTGTATTAATGTCCTTAATTTCGCCGTATGTTATAAGTGGAATAATAATCTATGCGATAGCAACCGTCTTGTGGCTTTATATACTAGCAAAGGGAAAATTCAGCATTGTTTATCCTCTCCAAAGTACAGCGTATGCTGTTGGAGTTTTTGTGGCATGGCTTATCTTTAAAGAGACAGTACCAATAACTAGGTGGATTGGTGTAGTACTTATTTTTGCTGGAGCATCATTAATTGCGCTACGATAGGAGGTAATTATGGATAGTAAAGCGAAATATGTATCGAAGAAGTTTTTTGTCATCGCTTCATTAGTTATAATCATCATCGTTGCTTTATACCTTCGGCTTCTTTTTGTCTACAAAGTTGTGCAGCCTCCCCTTTCAGGTGATGCCAAAAACTACGATATAATGGTGAAGCAGTTTTTGACAAAAGGTTTTTTAGGGTATATGTCAAATACGCCAAATGCGTATATTACTCCCGGATATCCTTTATTTCTTGCATTGATATATAAGATATTTGGGTTTTCTAATGGAAGTCCGCTTCAGGCTGTGAGAATCATACAGAGTATATTTAGCGTGCTGACGGTTCTTTTTATTTATCTCATAGGCAGAGAAATTAAAAACAATAAAGTTGGGCTTATAGCTGCATTCTTTTCAGCGATTTATCCAACATTTGTATGGGCATCCACTCTTATACTTACAGAGACTGTATATACTTTTACTTTTATGGTGTATCTGTATCTGCAGATTATAGCGTATAAAAAACCCGGGATATTTGTAAATGTCATGACAGGTGTCTTTTTTGGATTGTCCATTTTAATAAGACCTGCAGCTGCACCAATTATTGTGATACCATATATTTTAATGTACTTTAAGTTTAAAGATATAAGGTATACACTGAAAAACTTTTTGTATGTATTGCTTGGATTTACAGCTATAATGATGCCGTGGTGGATTAGAAATATTGTTACGCTTCACAAGCTGATTTTACTTGCGTCGCAGACCTGGAATCCCATGCTGGGTGGCGCATTCCCTTACTTTAATGGAATTGATCATGTGCCACAGAATATACGCTCTACCATGGATGTCATCAAATTTATCGTCAAAGGTTTTGAGAAGAGCCCGATTTACTACTTTAAATGGTATACCATCGGCAAATTTAATATAATCTTTGGCAGCATGTGGTACGATCTTGATTTAAAGTATCAATATTTGAGGAATTTATATCTTCTCCACAGCTTTTTGATGGCGATAGGTTGGCTTGGAGCATTTTATTCTCTTAGGAAAGATGAAATACGCTTTATAGGCATATATGCTATCATTTTGACATTGATTCAGCTCATGTTTATTCCGACAAACAGGTATGCATTTACCATCATGCCTCTATTGATCCTTCTTTCATCGTACGTCATTGATAAGTTGCTGTTTGATAAAAATCTTTAATCAAGGGGTGCTTTTTCTTCTTGAAACCTCTAAAAGCTTCTTTTCAAGTTCATCGATGTCGTATTTTCTCTGTGGATATGAATTAAAATAATTTCTAGGTGCTGCATATGATACTGCAGCATCTTTTAATAATGACTTATCTTTAAGGTAGTTTTGTATCACTTTCTCTAAAAACTTTGCTGGATACTTTATATCTTTTCCCTTCATTCTGGACATGCATATTTTCATCTCGTCATCTGTAAGATTGTATTTTTGCTTAAGCATATCTTTATCTACGTATTTAGGTTGATTTTCATTTTTAGTATACGTCATATCATTGATATGATTGATAGATTTACTTTTAATATTAATATCTATCATATCATTCATATCTGATATGATCATATTGTCTTCACTTTTTGAAAATGGACTTGTTTCACCATTTAAGCTTTCATCATCTTTTTTAATATTTGAATTCCCATTTTCAATTATTGAATTTACGTAAGAATCTGTGCCGACATTTTCGACACCTGAAAAATCTGTAGATGTCATTTTTTGCCATTCATCGAATTCTGTTATTCTACCTGTTTCGTCATATTTATACGTGGTGCCTTCAATGGATGTATTTTGTCTTAATGTGTAGTATTTCTTTTGCCGCAATTTGTCCTTATTATCGACGTAGCACACCAAAAATCCGTCTTTTATGGCATTTTTCAAACTTTTGCTTATTATACCTGTAGATAAACCTGTGCCGCTGTCTATTCTTTCGCCATTCTCATATTTCCCTTTTTGAATTTCATCTATTGTCAGTTTTACAGGACTTATATTTCCATTTTTTATTGTATGCTTTGCAATGTACATTATGACTTTCAACTGTGAGCCGCTAATTGAAGCGAGGCTTTCAAAAAAGTTCATTGGGACTATTCCACATTCTTTTTCAAAACCATTTATCATTTTTTATTCCCCCATTTTCATTTTTAATATAATTGTCATGGAAAATATTATTAACGCTCACAAATTCCGCTTGTCTAATATATCATCGATTCTCTTCGCTTGTTTGGCTAACGCCGTCTATGCGTTGTTAGGGTTAGCTTTCGCTCATACGCCAAACTGCGCTTCGTTCATCGTGATATATTACGAAAGCTTCATTAATCGTTCGCTTATAATAATATTTTCCAAATTCACATTTATAATATAGTAAAAAAGTGAAAATCTTATATATGGGCGATTGACAAAAAAACATTTTCATTATATAATCATAAGTGAGCATAAATAATCAATAATTATCATCTATTTTGAATGGATGTGATTAAATGTTTGGCGAAGAGCGCAGGATGAAGATAGCAGAGCTCTTAAGCAAAGATAAAAGCATGACAGTGTCAGAACTTAGCGAAATATTAGGTGTATCAGAGTCAACCATAAGAAGAGATCTCAGAATGCTGGAACTTGACGGCTTTATACAGAGGACACACGGCGGTGCCATATTGAATACGCATACACATTATGAGCCATCTTTCGTGGAAAAAGAGGATTATGAGCTTCCATCGAAGATGAAAATCGGAAAAATTGCTGCGTCTCTAATCGAAGAAGGCGACTCGATAATACTGGACGCTGGCACTACCACATTGATGATTGCAAAATCTTTACCAGACATACATCTTACGGTTGTTACGAATTCGCCGTTAATTGCGATAGAATTATCAAGTTATCACAATATTGAACTTATTGTAACAGGTGGTATAGAGAGGCTTAATACAAAGGCGCTTGTAGGACCTATAGCTGAAATGGTAATTAGAAATTTCAAAGTAGATAAGGCTTTTATTGGTGCAAATGCGGTATCTTATGAAAACGGCCTTATGACTCCTGACATTATAGAAGCAAATACAAAAAAGGCCATGATTGATGTTTCGAATGAGGTTTACGCTGTTGTTGACCATACGAAATTTGGCAAGAAATCTTTCGTGAAATTTGCCGATATCGGTGATATAACAGCCATTATTACTGACGATGAACTGGACTATGAGATAGTGAAGAAGTATGAGCAGGTAAATGTGGATGTATTAAATTTTGGAAAGGATGTAGCAGATGATAACGACAGTGACCATAAACCCGGCGATAGACAGAACATTGATAATTGATGACTTTAAGGTTGGTGCGGTAAATAGGGTATCAAGGTCTATCATCGATGCTGGAGGAAAAGGGATAAATGTAGCTAAGAATTTAAAAAATCTGGGCAATGATGTGGTGTGCCTTGGCTTCATGGGGCCAAATGGGAAATACATTGAAGATGTACTAAATAAATTAGGAATTGAGTCTCACTTCGTGCCAATCGAAAGCGATATAAGGATAAATATAAAGATAATTGATGAGAAATACCACACGTATACAGATATAAATGAAGCTGGGCCAGATGTTTCTCGTGACGAAGTGGAGAAGTTAATTTCGAGCATAAATGAGCATGTCGATTTCTCAAATGTGATTGTTTTATCTGGTAGTTTACCACCAAGTGTCGACAAAAGGTTTTACGGATATGTTATTGAAAAAATCAAGAAAAAAGGCATAAAAGTTATACTGGATGCTGATGGAGATGCTTTGAAATACGGCATTGAAGCAAAACCTTACATGATAAAGCCTAACGTACATGAGCTTTCACAAATTGCAGGAAAAAAACTCGAAAGAAAAGATGAAATAATTGAAGAAGGCATGAAGATTATTGAAAATGGTGTTTCAATAGTTGCTGTATCAATGGGCGGCAAAGGCAGCCTTGTTTTGACAGACGAGAAGATATATTTTGTAAAGCCTATAAAAGTTGATGTAAAAGGTACAGTAGGTGCAGGTGATGCATATGTTGCTGGATTCGCTCATGGCATCTACAATAATCTGGCTATAGAAGAAACGATAAAGATGGCGTCTGCTGCTTCTACCTCAGTTGTCATGCGGGAAGGTACAAAAGCGTGTTCTTTAAAAGATGTAAATGAACTGAAAGAAAAAGTTGAAATTGGAATAATTGAAAGGGGATAAATAATGATAGAAGAGATACTTGATAAAGATATGATGATTTTCGACTTAAAGTCAAAGGATAAATTATCTGTCTTGAAAGAACTTATAAAACCGTTGGCAGCAAAAGGTGCAATTGATGACGAAGATAAATTCTTGGATGTGGTGTTAAAGAGGGAAGAAGAGTACTCAACTGGAATAGGTATGGGAGTTGCTATACCTCATGGGAAAAGCAGCTTGGTGAAAAAGGCTTCTTTAGTATTTGGAAAGTCGAAGGAGGGGATAGACTACAATTCGATGGATGGAAAACCAGCACACCTCTTTTTCCTGATTGCAGCACCTGAGAATTCAGACAATCTACATCTAAAAATTTTAGCTAAGCTTTCAAGGTCACTGATGCATGAGGAGGTGAGGGAAGAACTTAACAAGGCTGAGACTTACGAAGATGTCGTAAATGCTTTTAAAAAATATGAGTAAGGGGGATTCTGTGATGAAAAAGATTGTTGCCGTAACTGCATGTCCTACAGGTATTGCCCATACCTATATGGCTGCAGAGAATCTTGAAATGGCAGGAAAAGAGTTAAATGTGGCAATCAAAGTTGAGACACAGGGGTCAATAGGGGCTGAAAATCAACTGACAGAAAACGACATAAGAGAAGCAGATGCAGTAATAATTGCTGCTGCGACAAAAGTTGACAAGTCCCGTTTTGAAGGTAAACCTATACTGGAGGTCCCTGTAGAGGAAGCTATTAAAAATCCTAAGGATCTAATTGAAAGAGCTTTAAAGATGGAAAAGCCAAAAGATTATATTGATAAAGTCGAAAAAATTCATGAAGAGAGGGCCAGCCAAAGGACAGGTGTTTATAAGCACTTGATGACAGGCGTATCCTACATGATTCCATTTGTCGTCGCTGGTGGTATATCAATAGCACTTTCGTTTCTATGGGGCTACAAGGCATTTCAGGTGCAAGGCACTCTGCCTGCAGCGTTGATGCAGATAGGAAGCGGTGCTGCATTTGCACTGATGGTTCCTATTCTTTCAGGCTTTTTGGCATATTCAATAGCAGATAGGCCTGGACTTGTACCAGGTATGGTAGGCGGTATGTTGGCAGTTTCAACTGGTGCAGGATTTTTAGGCGGTATCATATCTGGTTTTCTTGCTGGTTATACAGTGTATTATCTAAAGAAGACTATAAAATTGCCTAAGACGATGGAAGGACTTATGCCAGTACTCATATTGCCTGTTTTGTCGACTCTTATCGTTGGACTTCTTATGATATACGTTGTTGGTACGCCTATGAAGACGATAATGACAGGACTTACAAATTGGCTTAAGGGTATGGGTTCAACAAACGCAGTCATATTCGGTGCACTACTAGGACTGATGATGGCATTTGATATGGGTGGCCCTGTCAATAAGACAGTATATACATTTGCAACAGGTCTTTTAGCATCAAATGTATTTATGCCTATGGCAGCAGTAATGGCAGCTGGTATGACACCACCTTTAGGCTTGGCACTTGCTACAGTCCTTTTTAGAAATAGATTTACACAAGAAGAAAGAGAGGCAGGAAAAGCAGCTTGGGTATTAGGTGCTTCATTTATAACAGAAGGTGCTATCCCATTTGCAGCGGCAGATCCATTTAGAGTAATCCCATCCATCATGGTGGGGTCTGCAGTAACCGGTGCACTTTTGATGCTTTTCCACATTGAACTTAGAGCACCCCACGGCGGGATATTCGTAATACCAATCGCTATATCAAATCCGCTTTTGTACATCGTAGCAATACTTATTGGCATGGTTGTGACAGCCTTGATGATTGGACTACTGAAAAAGAAAATATCGTGATGATGAAAAAATCGCTCCAAAATACGGGGCGATTTTTTTTTAGCGTATAAATTAAAGCATAATTTAGTTGCTTGATATGATATAATTAAATTAAAGGTGATTTATATATGAATGATTTTGATATAAAAATGATCAAGAAGTTGATATTAAAAGGTCAATGGTTATTGAGTGAGCATGCTTTAGATAAACTGCTTGAGAGAAACTTAAGGATTGTTGATGTTTTAACATCTATATTAAATGGTGAAATTTTAGAGGATTATCCTGATGATCCAAGAGGTCATAGTTGCCTTATATTAGGGAAGAAAGATAATAAATATATACATACGGTTTGCGGCTTTCAGAATAAAAGTTTGGTTATAATAACTTCATATATTCCAGAATTACCCAAATGGATTGATGAAAGAACAAGAGGAGGTAAATATCATGAATGACAGGTGTTTTAAGTGTGGTGGGAAATTAGAAAAGAAAGAGACGAGAATAGAAAAATGGGTAAATGATAAGCTTATTGTTATTGAGCATGTGCCGGTATTTGAATGCGTAGAATGTGGTGAAAGGTATTTTGATGCAGATACATCACTAAAACTTGATGAGTACTTTTATGAGAAAAAACCTGTAAAAACAATTGAAGTTCCAGTTTTTGAATATAAAGAAAGCTGATCATTAAGGATTTTTTTTCACAAATTTGTTGCAATTGTTTTGTCCTGAATGGTATAATATCTGTAGTTTCTCTTTGAAAGGAAAGATTGTGATGATTAAGGGTGTTCTTAAATAAGCCATTAGACTGAAAATGGCGTGATAAGTATGGCATTTTATTTTGAAGCCGTAAATTTATGGCAATTTATTGGCTTTGTTTGCTGTACTTTAAATTTAAGAACACAGTCCAACACGATCTTTGCCTTTATACACGATGATTGTATCTATAATTATTGTGTATCAAAGTTTGCGCAAAAGACTGTATAAGACTATGTTCTTGTGCAGTCTTTTAATTTTTAGGGGGGATATTTTTGAGGAGAGTTTTAAAATATGTTTTAAGGTACAAGTGGCACGTTATAATACCAACTATTGCGATGATACTTGCAATTGCTCTTGATATGTTTAATCCATATCTTCAGGAGCTTATAACTGATAAAGTATTTATAGGCGGAAATAAAAGCTTATTATGGCCTATACTGTGGGGATTTATTGCAATTACGGTTTTAAGGGCTGTGCTTGGGTATGTGAAGGAGTATATATTTGATGTACTTTCAGCAAAGATAAGCATAGATATAAAGAAGGACCTTTTCGACCACATACAAAGTCTTCCTTTCAGCTACTTTGACAGTATGAATACAGGGGAGCTTATGTCAAGGATAGGCGAAGACGTTGATAATGTGTGGAGAAGTGTTTCTTTTGGGATACGGATGTTTATTGAAAACATGATATATTTTATAACTGCATCGGTGATACTTTTTCTTATAAACTGGAAGCTTACAGTAGTAAGCCTTTTAGGTATGCCATTTATTGGCTATCTTGCGCTGCAGTTTGAAAAGAAGATCGGCATATCTTACGGCAAGTTAAGCGACCAAGGAGTGCTTATGAATACAGCCGCACAGGAGAATATAGCAGGCGTGAGGCTTGTAAAGGCATTTGCGAGAGAAAAGTACGAGATCATGAAATTTTTAAACCTCAATAATGAAAACTTTGAGCTTAGTATGGAACAAAACAAGATAGTGGCAAAGTATTTTCCACCTATCGATTTTCTCACAAATTTTTCGATTGTGATACTGGTGGTTTTGGGTGGCATACTTGTTGTAAAAAATTCATTGTCTATTGGTGAATTGGTGGCTTTTAGCGGTTATATATACATGCTTATATGGCCCATGAGGATGCTAGGATTTTTGACAAACTTAATAGCTCAAGCTGATGCATCAGCAAAGAAGATAATGAAGATAATGGATGTGGTGCCGTCTATAAGGGACAGCGATGAATCAATAAGGATAAAAAACTTAAAAGGTGATGTGGAGTTTAGAAACGTATCATTTAAATATAATGATGAATTGGTTTTAAAGAATATTAATTTTAAAGTTGATGCAGGAAAGACGGTTGCTATAATGGGTACTACTGGCTCCGGTAAGTCATCGCTGGTAAATCTCATCGGCAGATATTATGATGTATCGGAGGGTGCTGTCTATATCGATGGATACGATGTTAGAGATATAAACCTTCATGATTTGAGAAGCCAGATGGCTGTCGTACAGCAGGATACATTTCTGTTTTCAGAAAGCATTGAAGAAAACGTAAGGTTTGGAAAGGAAAATGCTACGTTTGAAGAAGTGAAAGAAGCATTAAGGCTCGCCTGTGCAGATGATTTTGTAGAGGAGTTTGATGACAAGTATGACACGATAATCGGTGAAAGGGGCATAGGCTTATCTGGTGGACAGAAGCAGAGGATATCAATTGCAAGAGCCCTTATAAGGGATGCAAAGATACTGATATTGGACGATGCAACGTCTGCACTGGATATGGATACAGAGTTTAGGCTTTTAAAGAATTTAAGCGAAAGGCGGAAGAATGCTACAACATTTATCATTGCTCATAGAATATCGGCGGTTAAGAATGCAGACATGATACTTTATATGGAGGATGGGCGCATCGTTGAGAAAGGAACCCATGAGGAGCTTCTTAAGAAGAGAGGAAGATACTACGAAATTTACTTAGAACAGTTTAAGAATTTCAGCGATGTTGAATACAGTGAGACTGATGTGTGCAACTAAATGATAATTGTATGATTTTGCAAGGGAGGGATAAAAATGGCGAGAAATATGGTAAAGCAGGATGAAGATTTGAGGCGCATGTCAAACTTTGTGATATTAAAGAGACTCTTTAAGTACCTCAAGAAACATAAATTTAGAGTATTTCTTGTAATAATGCTTTTGATTTTTGAGATGATTGTAAGTCTTATAAATCCAGTTCTTATGAAGACGGCCATTGACAAAAATATAAGGAATGGCGATATTAAGGGACTTCTTATAATCGGGCTTTTGATGGTATCGCTAAATTTCATGGCTATGATGGCATCGAAAGTTAGAATAGTGAAGATGGCATCTGTAACAAATGATATACTGGTGACGATAAGGCATGAACTTTATAGCCACATACAAAAACTTTCATTTTCATTTTTTGATTCTAGGCCTGTAGGTAAAATCTTGGCAAGGGTTATTGGGGATGTAAATTCACTGCAGGATCTTTTTAACAACAGCGTTACAAACTTTATTCCACAGATTTTGACAGTTGTGTGCGTAGGAGCTATGATGTTTTATTTAAACCATAAATTAGCACTGGCATCTATGACACTGCTTCCACTGCTTGTGATTGGGCTTTTTTCTATAGAGACTTTATCGAGAAGAAGGTGGCAAAATTTTAGGAGAAAGCGATCCACATTTAACGCCTACACTCACGAAGATTTTTCTGGCATAAAAGTCGTCCAGGAATTTGCAAATGAGGATAAGACATCATATATATTTTTCGAGCTTGTAAAAGACATGATGGGAAGTTTTGTCCATGCCGTGAAGTTAAACGATCTGTTTTGGCCGATGGTAGATGCATCTTACGGTCTTGGTGCGGTTATACTGTACTATTTCAGTGCAAAGCTTATTGGAAGTGGACTTACGATAGGGACAATAATTGCATTTACAATGTATATAGGCATGTTTTGGAGACCTATACTTGATATAAGCAATTTCTACAACAGCTTGGTCATGTCTTTTGCGTCTGCTGAAAGAATATTTGAGATTATGGACATTGAGCCGGATATAGTGGATATAAAAAATGCGATAAAGATGCCCAAGATAAAAGGAGCAGTGGAATTTAAAAATGTTACATTCAGCTATGACGATGGAAACGTAGTTTTAGACAATGTCAGTTTTAAAGTAAATCCAGGAGAGATTGTGGCACTTGTAGGTCCTACGGGGGCAGGCAAGACGACGATTGTCAATTTAATCAGTCGTTTTTACGACCCTTCCAAGGGGGCTGTCTTAATAGATGGCAAAGACATAAAACACGTAGAGCTAGAGTCACTAAGAAGTCAGATGGGCATCATGCTGCAAGATACATTTTTGTTTTCAGCTACAATAAAGGAAAATATCAGGTACGGAAAGCTCGATGCTACAGATGAAGATATAATAGCAGCAGCAAAAGCGGTAAATGCGCATGACTTCATCATGAAGATGGAAAAGGGTTATGATACAGAAGTAAATGAGAGAGGATCACGGCTTTCTGTGGGACAGAGGCAGCTAATATCATTTGCAAGAGCACTTTTGGCAAATCCCCGCATATTGATACTTGATGAAGCTACGTCTAATATCGATACCCAAACAGAAAGGCTTGTTCAAAGAGGTATAAAAAGGCTCCTTACAGGTAGGACATCTTTTGTCATAGCTCACAGGCTTTCTACTATAAGAGATGCCGATAGGATAATGGTGGTAGATGGAGGCAGAATTGTAGAGGTAGGGACGCACGATGAGCTTATGAATCTTAGAGGCCTTTATTACGATCTTTACATGTCCCAGTACAGATTTTTAAGCGAAGGTGCTTAGATAAGAAATATTAAATAATGTGCTTATATATTGAGCAATTCAATGAGAATTAATGGTAATTTATTAAGTATTCTCATTGAATTGTCTATAAGACAATGATACATGGTGGAGTGGTCGAAAAGTTATTCTTTGGGATGTACCCTGCAAACAAGGCAGCAGGACTAAAGCCAATTGAAGCTTTGCATTATGAGTAAATGATGCATTTGAACACGTATTTTCATAAAAAATGTATATTCAAAATCAACATAATCATGATATAATCAACATATGAGTAATATGTTGAGGTGATGATTTTGCAAAAAAAATATTTAAAAACTACAATACTCATTTTCATAGTATCAGCATTAATAATTACAGTAATAGGCGGCTACTTTTACGTAGAAAAGCACAAAAAAACACCGCAAAATGCCACAGCTAAAGTAATTGAAAAAAAGCAAAACCTTCCTAAGCCAATTAAGCTTAATCTGCCTGATGATGGCAATCAATATGATGTGATAGTCGTAGGAGCAGAACCGGAAGGTGTAGCTGCTGCAAGGTCTGCAGCTAAAAATGATGCTAAAGTTTTAATAATTGATAAGCACAATGGTCCCGGTGGCCTTATGACGTACGGCATGTTAAACACAATTGATATGAGCAAGGGCCCCAATGGAATATTGCTTACTCAAGGTACATTTAAAGAATTTTTTAAAGGCATAGGCTCAAAAAACTCTTTTGATGTAAACAAGGCAAAAGAAGTATTTTTAAAGCTTTTAAGTTTGCCAAATATAACACAGTCTTACAATACAGTATTTGAGAAACCCATAATGGATGGAAAAAAGATAATAGGCATAACCGCACTAAAAGATGGAAAACAAGTAAATTTCTATGGGGAAAGGATAATCGACGCAACACAGGATGCTGACGTTGCAGCCTCAGCAGGTGTTCCATACACAGTTGGAGCTGAAGACATGGGTGTAAAAGGCAAAGTACAGGCATCAACACTTGTATTCAGATTAAAAGGATTAGATTGGGACAACCTTATAAAAATAATAAAGTACGAGAAGAAGATACCAGCGACGTATATAAACGACACATCAGCAAATGGATTTTTATCAATTACGAAAAAGTACAAGCCATCTACACAGATGTTGAGGCTAAGAGGATTAAACCTAGGAAAGCAAGATGACGGCACAGTATTAGTAAATGCCCTTTTGATATACGGCGTAGACGGACTTAATAAAGAGTCAATCGACAATGGAACACAATTAGCAAAGAAAGAACTTCCACGAATAGTCGAATTTTTTAGAGCAAATATTCCGGGCTTTGAAAAAGCAGAGCTTGATGGCACAGCAGATGAACTTTATATAAGAGAAACAAGGCATATAAAAGGATATTACACACTGGACATAAACGATGTTGTATTTAATAGAGATTTCTATGATAGAATTGCAATAGGCTCATATCCTGTAGATGTACAAGCCACATCGCCAGAGGACACAGGCTTTGTATATGGAAAACCAGTAGAATATGCAGTGCCTTTTAGGTGCATAGTACCACAGAATGTAGACAACCTCTTGGTAGTTGGACGGTCAGCATCCTACAGCCATCTAGCAGCAGGATCAGCCAGGACAATACCGATAGGGATGGCAGAAGGAGATGCTGCAGGTGTAGCATCTGCATATTCAATAGCCAAGAATAAATCATTTGCTGACATAATAGGAAGCGAAGAAGATATAAAGAATATACAATCTATTTTAGTAAATCAGGGAGCATACCTTACGCCGTTTAAAGTAGAAGAAAGTGTAGAGAAAAGCTGGGCTTTTGACGGACTAAAATTTGTCCTCCACTGGGGACTTATAGTACCTGGTTACACAAATGACTACAAACTTGATGAAAACATAAAAAGCATATCATTTTACTATATGACATCAAACATGATTAAAAGGTCAATACCAGATAAATCACAGCTTATAGATGATAACTATCAATATTTGCAAAAATACATTGTAGACAAGTCGCTTACAAAGGAAGAAGCCGCAGACATACTTTTGACATATGCAGGATACAGAAATGAGGCAAATGGCAATAGTGGAGACCTTTTTAAAATGGCTTATGAAAAAGGGCTTGTATCTAAAGAAGCATATATAGATGTTTTGAAAAGTGGAAATGTTAAATGGCAGGATGCCTATGACATGACACTGTCATTATATAATTACATTAATAAATAAGCTGCTAGAAAAATACCTGGAGACAGGTATTTTTTTTGTAATATGATGTAAAAAAATGTCTATTAAGGATGAGCCAAAAGCTTAAAAATGAAGCTTGTCATGAGAAGTTAATAAATTGTAATGTTTTTGTAACTTGTCTGTAATAAAATTAAGCTATCATGTAAATATGTTTATAAATAATAAAATTTGTGATGAAAGGGGGTAGAGAATTGAGGAAAGCCGTTGCAATTCTATCTATTTTGCTTTTTATTTTAGCACTTCATGCTACTTCTTATGCGTACAGCGGAAATATCGTTGTAGATGGCAAAGTAGTAAATTACAATGTACCAGATATCACTATAACTATCGATGGGAATAAATTTGATACAGGTAATAATCCACCGCTTATATTGGATGGAAATACAATTGTGCCATTAAGATCAATTGGGCAGGGATTAGGTGCCAGCGTTAACTGGGATGGATCGACCCAGACTATAACTGTTACGAAAGGGAAAGTTTTCAAATTTTTTATAGGGAAAAATTATGCGACTGTAGATGGCAATAAGGTTCAGCTTCCAGCACCTGCAAGGCTTATAAACAATAATACATCTTATGTTCCTATGCGATTTTTATTTGAAAGCTTAGGCTATGATGTAAAGTGGATAGGAGATAAATACCTTATACAAGTTACATCAAAGGTGACGGTTCCTCCCACATCCAGTAATGTCAATATTACGGATTTCAGTTCTTCTTATGCAAATGGCAAGTACACAATAACTGTAAAAGCAGATGGTCCATTGACGTACAAGCAGGGTACGATAAATGATAGCTCTGGTGTAAGACTCTATTTTGACTTTAGCAATGCTATAAATGCAGTTACTAATAAGCAGATCTCCATAAATCAAGGTGGACTTAATATGGCTTATATTGGACAGAACCAGCTTCAGCCAGCTATCACAAGGCTTGTTGTAAGCATGACTACCAGTCTGCCATATACAATTACGCAATCACAAGATAAAAAAGAATTTGATATATCATTTAACATTGGGAATAATAGTTCCAGCTCTAATAACGGACCTTTAATCTATATTGATCCCGGTCATGGAGGTTCTGATCCAGGAGCTATTGGTGTTGGCGGGATACATGAAGCAAACATAGCTCTTGCTATTGGATTAAAGTTAAAGACGCTTTTAGACAATGGCGGATTTCGGACGATGATATCTAGGACTACTGATACGTACGTAGGACTTTATGATAGGCCAGATCAAGCGAATAATGCAGGTGCAGATGCATTTGTAAGTATTCACTGCGATGCCTTTGATTCACCATCTGCAAACGGAACGACAGTCCTCTACTACCCGAATGGATATAATGGCGATACGAGAGATGAAAAGACATTTGCGCAAATCATACACGATAATTTGATGAAAGAAATAAATACCACAGATAGAGGTTTATCTGAAAGACCTAAATTGGTAGTTTTAAATCAGACTAAGATGGTAGCAGTTTTGGTAGAAACAGGATTTGTCACAAGCCCTACAGACGCTCAGCTTTTGACAGATGATAATTTTCAATGGAAAATTGCGCAGGGCATTTACAATGGCTTAGTTCAATATTTTACGGAGCTCAAGAATGGAACTATTAAGTCGACTATTTCATAATGACACATATTGACAAATAAAATAAAAATAATGTTTAAGCGTATTTATAAAACAAGGACGAAATTAATATCAATAATATTAATATCGCCCTTGTTTTATTTTTAAACCTTTTTCAAAAAAATATTATGTTTTACTACGCATAATTGTGTAATTTTTTTCAAATAAAAAAAGGAATATTTAGATTTATGTAGAATATATATATTTGTGTATGTAATCAAGGGGAAAGCGTTTGAATGAATTGCTAGTTTTATTGCCCTTAGAAGTTAGTAATGAGGGAGGGCTTGTGTAAAATTGGGGAGGATCTTGATTGTAGATGACAACAAAGGTGTGTGTTCACTGCTGAAAGAAATTTTTACAATGGAAGGCCACTATGCTAAGACATGCAATGAAATCGAAAAAGTCCATGAGAAACTGGAAAATTTTCAGCCGGATTTAAGCATTTTTGACATACATATTGGTAAGTGCGATGTTTTGGAATTTACAAAAAGCCTAAAGCGGTTGTATCCACAGATGGAAATCATTTTCATGTCAGCGGATGACCCTGAAGAGTGTTTTAAAGGACAAAAGTTCATTAAAAAGCCTTTTGACATTTTTAAAATCAGGGAGTATATAAATAAAATTTTAGGTGACAAATTGGCAGTGTAAAGGTACCTCATGGTACCTTTTTTTCTTGATTTATGTACGCTATTTGGTTAAAATATATTAAGGAGGTGTTATGATGTTAGTAACAGGTATAGAATTATTAAAAAAGGCCAATGAAGAAGGCTACGCAGTTGGTGCTTTTAATACTAACAATCTTGAGATAACCCAAGCCATTGTCGAGGCTGCAGAAGAGATGAAATCTCCTGCCATAATTCAGGTTAGTGAAGGCGGTTTAAAATATGCTGGCATTGAGACAATTTCTGCAATCGTAAGAACACTGGCAACTAAAGCATCAGTTCCCATCGCATTGCATTTAGATCATGGTACAGATTTTAATAACGTCATGAAGTGCTTGAGAAATGGCTGGACTTCAGTTATGATGGACGCATCTAAGTTACCCCTTGAGAAAAACATTGAAGTGACGAAAAACGTTGTAACTATTGCACACGGCATGGGTGTATCTGTAGAGGCAGAGATAGGCAAAATTGGCGGTACAGAAGACAACGTAACTGTTGATGAAAGAGAAGCTGCTATGACGGATCCTGATGAAGCGTACAAATTTGCGAAAGAGACAGGTGTTGACTACCTTGCTATATCTATAGGTACTGCTCATGGTCCTTACAAAGGTGAGCCTAAACTTGATTTTGATAGACTTAAAAAGATAAAAGAGATGCTTAAGATGCCTATCGTACTTCACGGTGCATCGGGAGTTCCTGAAGCTGACATAAGAAAGGCCGTAAGTTTAGGCGTAAATAAAATCAACATAGATACTGACATAAGACAAGCTTTTGCTGCAAGATTAAGAGAACTTTTAAAAGAAGATGAAGAAGTCTACGATCCAAGAAAGATTTTAGGTCCATGCAAAGAGGCAATGAAAGAAGTTGTAAAGAGTAAGATGAGGATGTTTGGCTCAGAAGGAAGAGCTTAAGTTTTAGATAAAGTAGGGACTCTTTTTGCCCCTATGGGATGAATATGTGATGAAGGAGATGTGCAATATGAAGTTTTTCATAGACACTGCCAATGTTGATGAGATAAGAGAAGCAAATGAGCTTGGGGTTATATGCGGTGTTACAACTAATCCTTCCCTTATAGCGAAAGAAGGTAGAGACTTCATAGAAGTTGTGAAAGAGATCACAACAATTGTGGATGGTCCTATAAGCGCAGAGGTTGTATCGGAAGATCATGACGGAATGGTAAAAGAAGCTTTAGAGCTTGCCAAAATACACAAGAATATCGTAATAAAGATACCTATGACAGCAGAAGGTCTAAAGGCTGTTAAGATACTTACAGAAAAAGGCGTAAAGACAAATGTCACACTTATATTCTCAGCAACGCAGGCACTTTTAGCAGCTCGAGCAGGTGCTACATACGTCAGCCCGTTTGTTGGAAGACTTGACGACATCTCAACTGATGGTTTGCAACTTGTATCAGATATAGTGCAAATTTTTGATATATATGGAATTGAAACAGAGGTAATCGCTGCAAGCATAAGGCACCCAATGCATGTTTTAGAAGCAGCAAAAGTTGGAGCACATATCGCAACAGTTCCATATAAAGTAATCATGCAGATGATTAAACATCCATTGACAGACATAGGTATTGAGAGATTCTTAAAGGATTGGGAGACAGTTCCAAAGAAATAAAGCAGGGTCAGGGGATTTTTCCTCTGACTTTTTTTATCTGAATTAAATCTCATCATTTATAAAAATACTTTTATAAAATTTAAGAAAAAAATCTACAACTGTTGAATAATTTTATAAAGTATGACGATAATATAAGTGAGATGTTAAAAAATTATTAAAATTGCACTATATTACTTGACTTTTTAAATATGTATAATAAAATATAAATAGTGTGTAACGTTTGAATGGCTCAGGAATACATCATTAACATTTACAAATATTAAAACCGTGTATTCTAAGACCAATCTTAAACAAATTCTTTTTATTAAAAATATTGGTTTATAAATTTTTTAATAAAATCCCATTTTAAAATATAAATAATTATTGCATTCAGGAGGTGCCTTTTTTTGGATTTTAATGATTTAGAAGGGAAATCCCTTGCAGAGCTTAGGGAAATAGCAAAAAGATACGGGATTAAAAGCATTACTAAGTACAGAAAGCAGGAGTTAAAGGAGCTCATAGTAGAAAAGTCAAAACAGATTGAGCTTGACGAAAAAATTGATAAAGAAAATGAAGCCAAAGATTTACATTTAGATGAAACGTCTGATGAAAAACATCAAGACGAGAAAGACGAATCATCAAATTTAGAAGTTGCTGACAAAAAAATTGAGCCAGAAGTATCAGATAATGAAAGTGATGAAAATATTGAAGAAAATGTGATGAGTGGTACTGAGGCGAAAAGTGATAATACCTCAGAAGAAGAAAGCAAAGACGCTCCAGAAGATACAAATGAAGCGAATGAAAAAAGTGATTTAGAAGAAAAAAAAGAAGAGAAAAAAACTCTAGGGAAGATTAGCATACCTGTTGAAGAACTGGAAAAGTCGGATGCAGATTATGAAGAGCTTAGAAGAAAGCTAAGGATGCGTCTTAGAAGTAAAGAAAATATTACAGAAACTGTTCAGGAAGCGAAAAAGGACATTGATGAGGCTTTAAAAGTTAAGCATGAAAATGAAGCCGTTGAAGATGAAGAAAATGTGGCTGAAGATTTAGGAGGAGAAGACGTACAAGAGGAAAAAGAGGCTCTAGATAAAGAAAAAGGGGTTGAAGATAAAGAAAAAGAGACAAAGAAAGGCCACAGCATATTTATTAAAGAAGGCCTTCCTCTTATAAGCGATGTATCTGAGCCTTTAAAAGAACTCATAGAGACACAGGGAGACGTCGTCGCAGAAGGCGTACTTGATATAATGCCTGATGGATATGGATTTTTAAGAGTTGAAAATTTTATACAGGGCAATAAAGATATTTATATATCACAATCACAGATTAGGCGTTTTGGGCTTAAAGTCGGTGATAAAGTAAAAGGAATTACAAGGATTCCAAGAGAAGGGGAAAAATATTCTGCAATTCTATATGTGGAGTCGATAAATGGCGAGAGTCCAGATCTTGCAAAGAAGAGGATTCCGTTCGACGAGCTTACACCTATTTTCCCGGACGAAAAATTAAAACTTGAAACGATTCCAACAGAACTTGCCATGAGGCTTGTGGATATTATTGCGCCTATCGGCAAAGGCCAAAGAGGAATGATAGTGGCTCCGCCAAAGGCCGGAAAGACAACCTTATTAAAGAAAATAGCCAATAGCATATCTATAAATCATCCCGAAGTTCACTTGATCGTTCTTCTGATTGATGAAAGACCAGAAGAAGTTACAGATATGAAAAGGTCAATTAAAGGCGAAGTTGTTTACTCTACTTTTGATGAACTTCCAGAGCATCATACAAAAGTGGCTGAGATGGTATTGGAATATGCAAAAAGACTTGTAGAATACGGTAAAGATGTTGTGATTCTTATGGACAGTATAACAAGGCTTGCAAGAGCTTATAACCTGGTTACACCACCATCTGGCAGGACTTTATCTGGTGGCCTTGATCCATCAGCACTTCATCCACCTAAGAGATTTTTTGGCGCTGCAAGAAATATAGAAGAAGGTGGGAGCTTGACTATTCTTGCAACTGCACTTATTGAAACAGGAAGCCGCATGGATGATGTCATATTTGAAGAGTTTAAAGGGACAGGTAATATGGAGCTTCATCTTGATAGAAAATTACAGGAAAGGCGTATATTCCCTGCAATTGATATATACAAATCCGGTACAAGAAAAGAAGAGCTGCTACTTTCACAGAAAGAGCTGGAAGCTATGTGGATGATTAGAAAGGCAATGAGCAGCATAGCACCTAATGAAGTGACTGAAGTATTAATCGATAGACTTATGAGGACAAGGACAAATGCTGAGTTTATAGAGGCCATAAGATCTCAACTTTATAAATCTTGATATTATAAATTATGTATGTTATAATCATTTAAGTGCAATTTCGGTTTGAAAGAGGTGAAGGCGATGAAAGAGGGAATACATCCAACTTATTATCATGATGCAGTTGTAAGATGCGCATGTGGCAATACTTTTGTGACAGGCTCTACAAAGAAAGAACTTAGAGTTGAAATATGCTCAAAATGTCATCCACTATTTACTGGACAGCAAAAGTTAGTTGATACAGGTGGAAGAGTGGAAAGATTTAAGAGAAAATATAACATTGATGCAAAATAATAAACTGGTTAGAGTTGTTGCTCTAACCTTTTATTGTATGGAACGTGGGGAAACACTAAAATTCTAAATTAAATTCATAATATGAAAAATTTATCAACGCTCACAAATTTCGTTTTCTATATATCAGCGATTCATTTCGCTTGTTTGGCTAACGCCGTCTATGCGCTGTGACGGCTTTCGCTTTCGCTCATACGCCAAACTGCGCTACATTCATCGTGATATATTACGAAAGCTCCATTAATCGTTCGCTTATGATAAATTTTTCATGATAACTTTCCATAATAGTTTTTTATAATATCTTTCCATGATAAGCTTTTTGTTGTTTTAAACTATTTGTCTAAGAGGTGGATTTTGATGATTTACGGTCCTAAAGACCATGGATACATAGAGGTTATTACAGGCCCAATGTTCAGCGGAAAAAGCGAAGAACTGATTCGAAGGATAAAAAGAGCTAAGATTGCTAAACAAAAAGTCCAAGTCTTTAAACCTGCCATAGATGACAGGTATTCCATAGATAAAGTTGTTTCACATAATGGCGATAATATGCATGCTATAGCCATAGTAAAGGCATCTGAAATACTAACTTATGCGGAAGAAGATACGGATGTATTTGCGATAGATGAAGTTCAATTTTTAGATTACGAAATAGTTGACATTGTAAAGGAAATAGCAGACAGCGGCAAGAGGGTAATCTGTGCCGGACTTGATATGGATTTTCGCGGCGAGCCTTTTGGACCAACACCAGAATTAATGGCTATTGCAGAATTTGTTGACAAGCTTACCGCAATATGCATGAAGTGTGGCAATCCGGCTACCCGCACTCAGAGGCTTATAAATGGGAAACCGGCAAATTACGATGATCCCATAATAATGGTTGGAGCGAAGGAATCATACGAAGCAAGGTGCAGGAAGTGTCATGAAGTTCCTCGTACGTAGTATAATTTATTGCTTATAGGAGGTGTAGCGATGAAAAAAACTGATATAGGCGGTCAAGCAGTAATAGAAGGTGTGATGATGAGAGGTCATAACAGCATTGCGACGGCTGTGAGATGTGGAAATGACATAATTGTAAAAAAAGACATGGTAAAGCCTTTGACAAGAAAATACAAGATTTTATCTGTACCGTTTATAAGAGGTACGGTGGCACTTATAGATTCTTTAATTATAGGAATCAAAACCTTAACTTACTCTGCAGAATTAGTAGAAGGTGAAAGTGAAGAAGAGCCAACTAAGTTTGAACTTTTTTTAAAAAAGGTTTTTGGCGATAAACTTGATGACGTAATCATGTATTTTTCTGTGGCTTTATCGCTAGCCATATCTGTAATCATATTTTTTATTGGTCCAACATATGTTGCAGGATTTTTAAAGAGATATACTGAAAATACGTTTTTGATAAATTTATTCGAAGGTGTATTGAGAGTTGCCATATTTATTGCATATCTTGTACTTATATCCCACATGGAAGACATAAGAAGAGTTTTTGAATACCACGGTGCAGAGCACAAGACAATACATTGTTTTGAGCATGAAGAGGAACTTACTGTCGAAAATGCCAGAAAGTATACGACACTTCATCCCAGATGTGGCACTAACTTTTTGTTTATAGTTATGATAGTTTCAATTATTGTATTTTCATTTTTAAAGTGGCCTACACTTTATATAAGGATAATATCTAGAATACTTTTACTACCTGCTGTTGCTGGTATATCATATGAAGTTATAAAGGTAGCAGGACACAGTGACAACAAAATTATTGCAGCATTAGTATATCCTGGTTTACTTCTCCAGAAACTCACGACGAAAGAGCCAGATGACAGCCAGTTGGAGGTTGCAATTGCATCTTTAAAAAGCGTCCTTGAAGATGAAGGAGGAAAGGCATTTGAAGATATTTGATGCTGTAAATTTTGGCACAAAATATTTAAAAGGCTCTATAGCAGAACCCCGCATAGAGTCAGAAGCTCTTTTATCGTTTACATTAGGAGCAAGTAAGGAATATTTACTGATAAACAGGGATAAGGAATTAACAGATGATAGTTTTAATAAGTACATGGAAGTTTTAGATTTGAGAAAAAGTGGCATGCCGTATCAGTATATAGTGGGGGAAAAGCACTTTATGGGGCTTATATTTAATGTAAGCCCTTCAGTTTTGATACCGCGAAATGATACGGAAATACTTGTTGAGGAAGTCTTAAAGAGACTTAAAAGTGGAGACACTGTTTTAGACATAGGGACAGGAAGTGGCGCCATTGCAGTAAGCATAGCAAAGTACAAAGATGTAAAAGTCTATGCCGTAGATATCAGCGATGGGGCTTTAGAAGTTGCAAAAGAAAATGCTGATATAAATGGTGTATCTGATAAAGTTATCTTTATAAAAAGCGATTTATTTTCTTCAATACCAGATGGTATAAGGTTTGATTTAATTGTATCAAATCCACCTTATATAAGAAGTAATGAAATAAATGAATTGCAGGAGGAAGTAAAAAGGGAACCTAAAATTGCCCTTGATGGAGGCGAAGATGGGCTTACCTTTTACAGAAGGATTGTGAAAGATTCAGTAAATTATATAAAATTTGGTGGCATTATAGCATTTGAAGTGGGATTTGATCAAGCATGGGATGTTAAAGATATTCTCGTTGATGGTGGTTATTCCGATATTGAAGTGGTGAAGGACTTGCAGGGAATCGATAGGGTAGTTTTGGGAAAGCGATTGTGATTGTTTTGATACTTTTAAAAATTAAATTAATATGGTATAATCAGCATTTGAGGTGAGATGATGATAGATAAACTTAAAACAATTGAAGATAGATACGTAGAGCTTAGCCGTAAACTCAGCGATCCTGAGTCAATGAAGGATATGGATGAATGGAAAAAGATGGCGAAAGAGCATGCCAGTCTTGAGGAGATTGTGCAAAAATATCGTGAGTATAAAAAAGTCTTGGATGATATAAAATCTACAAAAGAGATAATTGAGCTTGATGATGATCTTAAAGATATGGCTCAGGAAGAGCTTAAAAGCCTTGAAGAGAGAGAAAATAAGTTGTTAAATGAGATAAAGCTTTTACTGCTTCCTAAAGATCCTAATGATGAGAAAGACGTTATAATGGAAATAAGGGCAGGAGCTGGTGGCGAAGAAGCAGCACTTTTTGCGTATGATCTTTTTAGAATGTACACAATGTACGCTGAGAAAAAGCATTGGAAGTACGAGATAATGAGTTCAAATGCTACAGAGCTTGGAGGATTTAAAGAAGTAATATTAAATATTGCAGGAAAAGGTGCATATAGCAGGCTTAAATTTGAAAGTGGTGTTCATCGCGTACAGAGGATTCCTACCACAGAAGCAGGTGGAAGGATTCACACATCAACGGCTACTGTCGCAGTGCTGCCGGAAGTAGAAGATGTAGATATCGAGATAAATCCTAATGACATAAAGATAGATGTATTTAGGTCCGGAGGTCATGGCGGTCAAAGTGTCAATACTACTGACTCTGCAGTAAGGCTTACCCACATTCCAACAGGTATTGTCATATCATGTCAGGATGAAAGGTCACAGCTTCAAAACAGGGAAAGGGCAATGAAGATACTCAGGGCTAAGCTTTATGAGATGGCACGGGAAGAAAAAGAAAAAGAAATTTCTATGACGAGAAAGCTGCAGGTAGGCACAGGCGATAGAAGCGAAAGAATCAGAACGTATAATTTCCCTCAAGGCAGAGTTACAGACCACAGAATTGGACTTACTCTTTATAAATTGCAGATGGTACTTGACGGCGATTTAGATGAGATAATTGATGCACTTTTGGCTGAGGACCAAGCTGAAAGACTTGAAAGCATGCAGTAAGGCTTGTATATCAGGCCTTTTTATTTTTCTGATTTTCAACTTTAAATTGAAATATTTTTATGTGAAATGAATAACAAATAATACAATCTTGCTATTTAGATAACTTATATATTTTTTTAAATTATTAAACATTTTTAACTTGACCCATATTTGGTTTCTCATTTATAATAATAAAAACACTTTATTAATTCACATTATGAAATTATGAATATTGCCCCCCAGCTGTCCTCATTGAGGACGCTATTCTACCCGGATGGACCTCCTACCATTCGGGTAGATTTTATTTTGCCTTATATCATATTAAATTAAATTGTTGAATAAATTTTAAGAGATGAGGTGATATTGTGAGTAATTTTCATATTGTGTTGATGGGTTTTTTTATCGGCATAATAGGTACAGGCGCTGGGGGTGCAATTACATATCTTTATAGAAAGCCTACAAATAGATTTTTAAGTACGATACTGGGCTTCGCAGGTGGGATTATGCTATCTGTGGTAACTTTTGATTTGCTTCCACATGCATTTGAAATCGCTGGGCTAAATGTAGGTATGCTGGGACTTATAGCGGGAGTGTTGATTGTTGTATTTTTCGAAGATATCCTGCCGGAGAAGGGCAAGAGAAATAATTATTTAAAAGAAGGAATAATCATGGGTTTTGCCATAGCCATACACAATTTTCCTGAAGGGCTAGCTGTTGGTTCAGGATTCATGTCATCAAGCTCATTTGGATTAAGTATTGCACTGGTTATTGCCTTACATGACATACCTGAAGGGATTGCTATGTCTACACCTTTATCTATTGGAGGTGTTACGCCTTTTAAAAATATGCTTTATGCTATTTTAGCCGGTATACCGACAGGCTTGGGCACTATTGCAGGCGTTTACATGGGAGAAGTGTCTCCTTTTTTTATAGCGCTTAATTTAGGAATAGCAGGAGGAGCTATGCTTTATGTTACATGCGGCGAAATGATACCTGAATCGCGAGATTTATATAGAGGAAGGATTTCTGTTTTTGGAATGATTGCCGGAATCATTAGTGGTATAATAATTACTAGAGTTTTATGATAATGTAGATTGAGAGGTAGTGACAAATGACAAAGATAGTAAAGCTTGATAGGGAAAATCCTGATATAGGATTGATAGACGAAGCTGCAAATATACTTATAAGTGGAGGTCTTGTGGCTTTTCCTACAGAGACGGTTTACGGCATTGGAGCAAATTCGCTGAATCCAGATGCAGTTGCAAAAATTTTTATCGCCAAAGGAAGACCGCAAGACAATCCACTTATTTTGCATATTGCAGAGTTTCAGGACCTTTTTAAATATGCAAAAAATGTACCTGATAATGCTTTAAAGATGATGGAGTTATTCTGGCCAGGGCCCCTTACTATGATATTTGAGAAATCTGATATCGTTCCGCCAATAAATACTGCTGGGATGGATACCGTAGCAATAAGAATGCCATCAAATACTATAGCACATACTCTAATAAAAAGGGCTGGCATACCAGTATCGGCTCCAAGCGCCAATCTGTCTGGAAAACCAAGCCCAACTGATGCTTCACATGTTATAAATGACCTTTATGGTAGTGTTGATATGATAATAGATGGTGGAAGCTGCGATGTTGGTGTGGAGTCTACTGTTGTAGATATGACGGGAGAGATTCCAATCATATTAAGGCCAGGTGGAATAACGAAAGAGATGATAATGAATGCCATAGGTTCTGTTGAGGTGGACCCCATAGTATATAAAAAACCTGCAAAAGATCTAAGGCCAAAAGCTCCTGGCATGAAGTATAAACACTATTCTCCTGATGCGGAGGTTTTCATAGTCAAGGGAAATCTAGGGGATGTTATAAAAAAAATACAAGAGTTGACAGAATTTCAATTGAATAATGGTAAAAAAGTTGGTATAATGGCAACAGAGCAAACATGCGAAAAATATCGAAATGGGGTAGTTTTGGTAGTTGGAGACAGAGAAAGACCTGAGACTATAGCGAAAAATCTGTTTAACTGCCTAAGGGAATTCGACAAAAAAGGTGTTGACATAGTATACGCCGAGGGATTTGACTATAGTGGAATTGGACTTGCCATAATGAACAGGCTTGAAAAAGCTGCAGGATATAAGGAAATCATTGCATAAGGAGCAAATAGTTAATATGAAGGTATTATTTGTCTGTACTGGAAATACGTGTAGAAGCAGCATGGCGGAAGGAATATTCAACCACATTGCTAAAGAAAAAGGCACAGAACATGTAGCAGAGTCTGCAGGAATTATGACTTATGATGGATTGCCTGCTACAGATGAAGCAATCCAGGTTTTAAAAGAGGAATACAATATAGACATATCAAATCACAAATCTCGCAGCATCAAAAGAGAATATTTGGAAAATGCTGATTTTGTGTTTGCTATGACTGACATGCAGAGAGAATCTCTTATTACAAAGTATCCTGAATTTGCAGACAAGATTTTTACGTTAAACGAATTTGCAGATCTTAAAGGTGACATAGATGACCCATTTGGCCGCGGAAAAGATGTATACAAGAAAACGGCTGAAGAAATATATACATCTATCATGCGCATAATTGAAAAATTGTAGAAAGGAGCATTTTAATGATTGCAATAGGTTCTGATCACGGTGGATATGAGCTTAAAGAAGCTATTAAGAAGCACTTAGATGAGAAAGGAATTGAATACAAAGATTTTGGCACATTTAGCGAGGAATCAGTAGATTATCCTGACTTTGCATTAAAAGTAGCGGAGGCAGTAGCCAGTGGTCAGTTTGAAAAAGGTATACTTCTTTGTGGAACTGGTGTAGGCATTTCAATTGCTGCCAATAAGGTACCAGGAATCAGGGCAGCTAACGTATCTGATGCATTTTCAGCAAGGTACTCAAAAGAGCACAATAATGCAAATGTGCTATGCATGGGGGGAAGAGTTGTAGGACCAGGTCTTGCAGCCATTTTGGTTGATGAATGGCTTAATGCGGAATTTCAAGGTGGAAGACATCAGAAAAGACTTGATAAGATTACAGAAATTGAAAAAAAGTATTCAAAATAACATAGGAGGTAAGTAAATGTATAAAAATGTTTATGTTCTAGATCACCCACTTATACAGCACAAAATCAGCTTGATAAGAGATGAGAATACTGGCTCAAAAGAGTTCAGAGAGCTTGTGGAAGAGATATCTATGCTTATGGCATATGAAGTAACAAGAGATCTTCCGCTTGAAGAGATAGAAGTAAAGACTCCTATTGCTGTGGCGAAGACTAAAGTCATCGCTGGTAAAAAGCTAGGTATAGTGCCTATCTTAAGGGCTGGACTTGGAATGGTAGATGGTATGATGAAGCTTATACCAGCAGCAAAGGTAGGACATATAGGCCTTTACAGGGATCCTGAGACATTGAAACCTGTAGAATACTATTGCAAACTGCCATCAGATATAAATGAGAGAGATTTAATAGTTGTTGATCCTATGCTTGCAACAGGCGGTTCTGCATGTGCTGCTATACACTTTTTGAAAGAGAGAGGCGCACAAAGCATAAAACTTGTTAATCTGATTGCAGCACCAGAAGGAATAGAAGCAGTTCACAAGGATCATCCCGATATACCTATTTATGTTGCTTGCATCGACGAAAAGTTAAATGAGCACGGTTATATAGTACCGGGCCTTGGCGACGCAGGGGACAGGCTTTTCGGAACGAAGTAACTTGATTGATACAATGGTTGGGACAGTTATAATTAAGTGTTTGATACAATACCAAAAGCGAACATATTAATTTAAATCGTCAGTATGCCCAACGAAAAATGTGAAATGCAGCGTAGCTGATTTAGGACAAATCAGCAGCCGCCAACGTCATGGATGACGCATTGGCGGCGTTAGCGCAATGAACATTTTGAGTTGACGGCATAATAGATTTAAATTTTGTGTGAGCGTTGGTATTGCAAAATATTAAATGAAATTTGAGAGGAATAAAAGATGAGACCGTCGTGGGATGAGTATTTTATGATGGTGGTGGATGTCGTAAAGACCCGTTCTACCTGCTTGAGAAGGCAGGTAGGTGCCGTCATCGTCAAGGACAAGCATATCATATCGACAGGATACAATGGTGCACCTACTGGCCTTAAACACTGTGAAGAAGTTGGCTGCATGAGAGAAAACCTAAACATACCATCAGGTGAAAGACATGAGCTGTGCAGGGGGACCCACGCTGAGCAAAATGCCATAATACAGGCAGCATTAAATGGTGTCAGCACTAAAGATGCTACAATTTATGTAAGTGCAAGTCCTTGCTCTATGTGTGCTAAGATGATTATAAATGCAGGAATAAAAAGGGTAGTTTATGAAGGGGATTACCCTGATAAGCTATCTTTTGAGTATTTTAAAGAAGCCACTATTGAAGTAGTAAAAATAGATAGATAAGATGTAGTTGACAATAAGGTCGATTGTGGCATATTATATAAGTATGTATAAACATTCAGGGGAGTGTTAAAATGGGAATATACATCTTGTCGTTTGTTGTGGCTTTTGTGGTTGCACTTATAGCTACACCGGCGGCAAAGAAATTGGCTTACAAAATTGGAGCCATTGATATACCAAAGGATAAAAGGCGTGTTCATAAGAAGCCAGTACCACTTATCGGTGGATTAGCCATTTACCTTGGCACTATTCTTAGCATACTTTTATTTCTGCCAAAATCTCAGACTAATTTTGGAATAATTGCAGGAAGTACAATTATAGTTGTACTTGGAATATTTGACGATAAATTTGAATTAAAGGCGAAAGTAAAACTTTTGGGACAGCTTTTGGCATCATTGGTGGTCGTTTTAAGCGGTGTTAAGATTGAATGGTTAACGAATCCATTTGGAGATGGAATGATAAATATAGGGGTTTTTGCAATACCCCTAAGTATATTCTGGATAGTAGGCATTACGAATGCTATGAATCTTATTGACGGGCTTGATGGACTTGCTGCAGGAATTGCATCAATATCGTCTGGTTCCCTATTTGTAGTATCACTGTTAAACGGTAGGTACGAAACAGCGGTTATTACTGCTGCTGTAACAGGTGCTGCACTGGGATTCTTACCGTACAATTTTAATCCTGCAAAGATATTTATGGGCGATACAGGTGCCATGTTTTTAGGCTTTATTTTATCGGCAGTATCTATTGAGGGCGCTGTCAAATCTGCTGCAGCAATAGCTATTGCTGTGCCGATTTTGGCTTTAGGAGTTCCTGTATTTGATACTACATTTGCGATAATAAGGCGTATAGCAAATAAAAAGCCTATCATGGAGGCAGATAAAGGACATCTGCACCACAGGCTTTTAGCATTGGGTCTTACACAAAAACAAGCTGTTTTTGTCATGTATGGTGTAAGTCTATTCTTAGGGCTAAGCGCAATACTCATATCTTTTACCAATGGCGCAAAAGGCTATATAATATTGATTATCGCCATTTTAGCAGTTTTATGGGGAGCAGATAAAATGGGATTGTATGGACATAAGGCGAAAAATATGAATGTGTAAATATAAGGAGCTGAAGACATGCTAAAAGTTATGCCGATTTTCGGTACAAGACCAGAAGCAATAAAAATGGCACCACTTGTAAAAGAGTTGGAAAGTGCCAGCGATATAGAAACGGTAGTTTGTGTTACAGCTCAGCACCGGGACATGCTGGATCAGGTGCTGAGGCTTTTTAATATTAATCCTAAGTACGACCTTGACGTAATGAAGAAAAATCAATCACTGTCCGCTATAACGTCATCTGTCTTAAAAGGACTTGACGAAGTTTTAGAAAAGGAGAAACCTGATTTAATTCTTGTACATGGAGATACAACTACAACTTTTGTTTCTGCTTTGTCGGCTTTTTACAAGAAGATAAAGGTAGGCCATGTAGAGGCTGGATTAAGGTCTTACGATAAATGGTTCCCATATCCTGAGGAGATCAATAGAAAGTTGACAGGCGTCCTGGCGGATTTGCACTTTGCACCAACACAGACGGCAAAGGACAATTTATTAAGAGAAGGTGTATGTGATAAAGACATTTTTGTAACCGGGAATACAGTCATAGATGCCATGAAATACACTGTTAAAGATAATTATGTATTTCGCGATGATAGATTAAACAATATAGACTATGAAAATAAAAGGGTAATTGTTGTAACGGCACATAGGAGAGAGAACTGGGGTGAACCTATAGAGAATATATGCAATGCATTAAGAAAGATCGCCATAAACATTAAAGATACGTATATAATATATCCAGTTCACAAAAATCCCATCGTAAGGGATGCTGTTTTTAGTATTCTTGATGATATTGAAAATGTATTGCTGCTGGATCCAATTGACACAGATGAAATGCACAACCTTTTAAAAAGATGTTACATGGTTATGACAGATTCAGGCGGTCTTCAGGAAGAAGTGCCATCACTAGGGAAACCTGTCTTGGTTTTAAGGGATGTGACAGAAAGGCCTGAAGCAGTTAAAGCAGGTACTGTAAAGATAATAGGTACAGATTTTGATAGAGTGTACAGTGAAGCAAAACTTCTACTTACAGATAAAAATGAATACGATAGGATGGCGAATGCAGTAAATCCATATGGAGATGGCAATGCATCAAGGCGTATAGTGACCGCTATAAAATATGTATTCGGTATGATAAATGAAAGACCGGATGAATTTAAGACAATAGGACGATCCTAAATTAAGGACAGTCCTATTTTCATGTATAAAAAATTTAAAATAGTCAATAATTATAATAGGTTGGGCGGAAGATATGGTAAATTTATTATCCCCCTTGTGAATTTACCGTATAATACCGCCCACTTTTTATTTACTATAATTTTGGAGGAAAAATATGTTTAATAAGTTATCATTGATTATTGTAACAATATTAATCGTGTTTGTCATGCTAAATTCTCAAATGGATGCTTTTTCAGCCAAAAGCAATGATATTGCTGTTTTGGAAAATAGCTTTGAAAAAAGTGGAGCATCTTATGAATATGCCAACATTAATGCATGGTCAAAGTTGAATTCAAAATTTACGTCTATAAGTGAAATGAATATGATTGTAGAAAAAATTATAAAATCAATGGGGATTGACGATAAAAAGGTAAAGGTTTCAAAACTAGATCAGGACAATTTCAGACAATATGATGCTGAATATGACACAGGGAACAAAAAAGTTTCCATTGTAATGCAAAGCGTTAAAAATGAAGTAGCCAATGAAACATATATTTTGATAGATGAATATTTGTTGAAAGGCAATAAGGACGTGATTGGTGAAAACGAAAAAATTATAAAGGCGTATTCAAAATTAAGCCTTACACCAGAAATTGCTACATGTCTTGTAGGTGCATACAAAGGACTGTTGAATAAGGATAAGATTAGTAGTATATTAGAAGAAGTGATGAAAGACACGAACGCTGTCAAAGTGGAAGGTTTAAACGATGAAAATTTAGTCAGTATTTCTGCTCACACAAATAAAATTAAGGAATATATTGAGATGGGAAGTGAAAAAATAAATTTAAACGTAGCATTAAGATACAGTAGTTTCGATGATAAAACTTATATTTGGATTGCGACACCAATAATAGCAATAGAATATTAACATTAGAGGGTGGTATACACGAAGATCATCGTTGAGAATAGTCCTGCTTTAAGAGGTACAGTAAAGATAAGTGGCGCGAAAAATTCTGTTTTGCCAATCATTGCAGCATCGCTTTTGTCATATGGAGAAGTGTTTATAGACGATGTGCCAGAGCTTAAAGATGTAAATGTCATGATAGAACTTATAAAATTTCTTGGTGCTCATTGTACCTTTAAGAACGGAAAATTGAAGATAAATGTCGATATAAAAGATGTGGAGGCACCTTACGAACTAGTAAAAAAGATGAGAGCATCTTTTCTTGTGATGGGTCCAATCCTGGCAAAACTGGGTCATGCAAAGATATCGTTACCTGGTGGATGTGCAATAGGGACAAGACCAATTGATTTACACTTGAAAGGGTTTCAAACTCTCGGGGCTCAAATAGATATAGGGCATGGATATGTAGAAGCAAGAGCCAAAAGACTGGTAGGCAAGAAGGTATATTTAGATTTTCCCAGCGTTGGTGCGACTGAAAATATCATGATGGCTGCTGTATTTGCTGACGGTATTACAACGATAGAAAATGCAGCAGAAGAGCCTGAAGTAGTAGACCTTGCCAATTTCTTAAATAAGATGGGAGCAAATATAAAAGGTGCTGGTACAGATACAATAAGGATTGAAGGTGTAAAAGAACTAAAAGGAACAGAACATACAGTTATACCTGACAGGATCGAAGCTGGCACGTATATGGTTGCAGCAGCCATGACAGGTGGTGATGTACTTATAGAAAATGTCATAGTAGATCATATAAAACCTATTATTGCTAAACTAACTGAATGCGGTATTGATGTATTTGAGGAAGGTACAGGTGTGAGAGTTAAAGGGAAGAGGAATTATAAGGCTGTTGATGTAAAGACGCTTCCATATCCAGGATTTCCAACAGATATGCAGGCGCAGATGATGGCAATGATGGCTGGGGCAAAAGGGACGAGTGTAATTATAGAGACGGTCTTTGAAAACAGATTTATGCATGTAGACGAATTAAAGAGGATGGGAGCAGACATAAAGATTGAAGGAAGAACTGCAGTAGTAACAGGAATCGATCATTTGTCTGGTGCGGAAGTTAAGGCTACAGATTTAAGAGCTGGAGCTGCACTGATTTTGGCAGGACTCATAGCAGAAGGAAAGACGATTATTAATGATGTGCATCATATAGATAGAGGTTATGTAAATATAGAGGAAAAGCTAAAAAATCTAGGTGCAATTATATATAGAGTTGATTAAAGCGTAGTGTACTTATGTACACTTTCTTTTTTATTGTATGTATTTTACTTGATAAGTAAATTTTATTTTATCTTGTAAATGTTTTTTATGTATAATTATCATGACCTCCAACGAAAGGAGGTGAAACCATTGGCATCTGACGAAAAGAAGCGGAAACAAAGCCGCTATGTAGATCTGTACAAAATTTTTGAATTGCTGCTTAGGCTGTTAGAAATAATAGTTAGGTGGTATTCGAAAATGAGTACATATCTACAGAAAAAGACGGGAATGCACCTCCCGCCTTTTTAATTACCATTGACACCTGACTTTTATTGCTTCTATATTATTATAACATAAAATAAGTTTAAGTAAACATAAAATAAAAATTTATTTGTGCAGTCATGGTAAAAGAATTATAATATTATAAGCATTTTTCCCATGAAGCTAACAAAAAAAGGAGATGTATTAAATTATGGTTTACATGGCTGTATCTTTGTATGTTGAGGCAAAGCCTATTATAGAATATTATGACTTAAAAAAAGACGTGGATGATAGATTTTATCAAATTTTTAAAAGCGATAATATGACATTAATAATAACCGGTGTTGGCAAAATTGCCTGTGCTGTAGCTACGTCTCATATTTTATCCAGGAATCTTCTTTTTGATGAGGATATTGTAATAAACATGGGTATATGTGGTGCAAAAAATGATGTACAAATAGGTACAGCGTATATTATAAATAAGATAAAGGATGCTTCTACAGGAAAAGATTACTATACAGATGTATTATTAAAACATGAATTTTATGAGAATTCTATTGAAACTTTTGATAAACCTATAGAAGATGCGAGTGAGTTAGAAGAAGCTTTGTGTGATATGGAATCCAGCGGTTTTTATCTTTCAGCGTCGAAGTATGTAGAACAGCACAGGATATTTTTGATTAAGGTAGTTTCTGACAGGATAGGTGTTGATATTGTTGATAAAAATGTGGTTTCATGCCTTATTGAGAAAAACTTAGATAAAATCGATGTGTTCATAAAAAGGGCTCAAGACTTTATGAAAAACGAAAATGAGATATTTAAAAGAGATGAATTGGACTTAATAGACGAAATATCTTGCAATTTGAAGCTTACAAAAAGCTTGAGAGAAATGCTGTATAAAGCTTGCCTTCATTATAAGGTGAGGACTGGCAAAGATATTTTATTTTTAAAGAATAACGCTGTGGGTACTGTTAATAATAAAAAAGAAAGAGGAAAATATTTTGAGCTTATTCTTTCATATTTGAAGCAATAGATCTTTTGTGTTTGAATGTAAAATGTTAGGTAAGGCTTAAACATTGCAAAAGTTGTGAAATTAAATTATAATGAATGTATTAAAATAGTTTAATAATTAAAAAATAAGAGGAGGAATCAGATGGCAACAAAAGAAAATGCTAGAAGGAAGTTATCGCAGATATCATTGATATTGATGATATTTACATCTGTTTTTGGATTTACAAATATGCCTAGGTCCTTCTATTTGATGGGTTATGGCGCTATTCCATGGTATATATTGTCAGGTATTACATTTTTTATACCTTATGCATTTATGATGGCAGAGTATGGTGCTGCCTTTAAAGAAGAAAGCGGTGGCATATATACATGGATGGAGAAATCAGTGGGACCATTGTACGCATTTACAGGAACATTCATGTGGTATGCTTCGTATGTTGTATGGCTTGTAAACATATGCTCTACAATATGGATTCCACTTTCAAATGCTATTTTTGGAAGTGATAAGACATCTGAGCTTCATTTTTTAGGGCTTAATTCTACGCAGACATTGGGCATGCTTGGCATCATGCTTATTATCGTGATAACATTTGTTGCAAGCAAAGGCTTAAGCGGTGTTTCAAAAGTGGCATCTATAGGAGGGACGGCTATACTTCTCTTAAACGTTGTTCTTTTGATTGGATCGGTTATAGTCTTTATAGCGACGGGTGGAAAGTTTAAAGAGCCTATAACAGGCATTGGATCATTTATAACATCACCGAATCCTTCGTATACGACACCTCTTTCTGTTTTGTCGTTTGTGGTTTTTGCTATATTTGCATACGGTGGGACAGAAGTAGTAGGTGGCGTTGTTGACCAGACAGAGAATGCAGAAAAGACATTTCCTAGAGGTATGATGATAGCTGCTACAATAATATCAATTGGATATTCATTGGGGATATTTTTGATAGGTATTTTTACAAACTGGAAGGATGTATTATCTTCTGATAAGATAAATCTGGCAAACGTGGCATATGTCATTATGAACAATTTGGGATATCAGCTTGGCCTAAGCCTCGGAATGGGACAGGCAACTGCTGTTGTCATAGGCAATTGGGTTGCAAGAATCGTTGGTATGTCAATGTTCTTAGCACTTATCGGTGCGTTTTTTACATTGACGTATACGCCTCTTAAACAGTTGATAGAAGGAACCCCAAAGGAATTGTGGCCTAGAAATATAGGATATGTGAAAGACGGAATTCCAAAGGTGGCTATATGGGTACAGTGTGGCATTGTAGTGGCAATGATATTCTTAGTGTCTTTTGGTGGAGACATTGCAAAAGTATTTTTTACAAGGCTTGTTTTAATGGCAAATGTGGCAATGACAATACCTTATCTCTTTTTAATTATTGCATACCCATATTTTAAAGGGAAAAGCAGCATAAAGAAAGGGTATCAGGTATTTAAAAGCAAAACAACTGTAATGGTAGTCACGATATTAAGTGCTGCTATAGTGGGATTTGCTAATTTCTTTACTATTATAGAGCCTATGACATCAGGTGATTATGCGTCTACCATATGGATGGTAATAGGTCCTGTATTTTTCTCTGTTACAGCGCTTCTTTTATTTAGGAGATATTCAAGAAGGTATAAGAATGGTGCTTATAGATTGTTAAGAAATGATGATTAGATGGATTGAGCAATATGAGGTTTACCTCATATTGCTTTATTTCATAAGAGAAAGAGACTATAATGGTATTAGAATATTGTGGTAGGAGGGCTGATTTATGATATTAGATCAGTATGTAGATATTTTAAAGGACGAGTTGGTGAGGTCTACACAGGAAATTATAAAAATAAAGAGCACTGAAGGGGAGCCGAAGCCAGGGATGCCGTACGGAGAAGGACCAGGAAAAGCTTTAGAGAAAGCTCTCATGATTGCCGATAATCTTGGATTTAAGACGAAAAATGTCGATGGATATGTGGGCTATGCTGAGTACGGTGAAGGAGATGAAATAGTAGGAGTTCTTGGGCATTTAGACGTTGTCCCGGAAGGTGATGGATGGGATTATCCTCCATATGGTGCTGAAATACACGATGGCAAAATATACGGCAGAGGAGCAACAGATGATAAGGGCCCAATTATGGCTTCTCTTTACGCTTTAAAGGCGATCAAAGATTCCGGTCTTAAATTAAGTAAGAGAGTAAGGATATTGTTTGGCACAAATGAAGAAACGGGTTCAAAAGAGATAGAATACTATCTAAAGCATGAGGAAGCACCTACAATAGGTTTTACTCCAGATGCAAATTATCCGGTCATTTATGCAGAAAAAGGCATCACAATATTTAATGTTGTAAAAGATTTTAAAGAAAAGTCTGATGAATTGGCTATTAAGTACATAAAAGGCGGCAATAGGCCAAACATGGTTCCTGATTATTGTGAATGTGCAATAGTTGTCAAAGATGAAAAGCGAAGAGAAAGTATTCCAGATGAAGTAAAAAGATTTAGAGATGTGACAGGCTTTGATATAGATTGCGGTATTGAAAATGACATGCTTGTCATTAAGTCTCACGGAGAGTCTGCACATGGAAGTCTCCCCTATCTTGGCAAGAATGCCATAATGCAGCTTATATTGTTTTTAAATGTTATTTATCAGCAAGACGATGATGTGAAGAAATTCATAGACTTTTTTGCGAAAAATGTAGGGCTTGAAACAAATGGCAAGACATTTGGAGTAAATTTGAAAGATGACACAGGAGAGCTTTCGTTTAATGTCGGCACAATTAATTTAAATGAGGAGAAAGGCACCATTGGACTAAATATAAGATATCCGGTTACATTTAAATACGAAGACCTGATGAATCCATTTAATGAGAAAATAGGAGAATACGGCATGAGAGTAGAAAACATGATGCATCAGCCGCCACTTTATTTCCCTAAAGATCATTTCCTCATAAAGACGCTTATGAAAGTCTATGAGGATGTGACAGGAAGGAAAGATGAGCCGTTGTCGATTGGTGGTGGAACGTACGCCAAAGAGATGAAAAACATGGTGGCATTTGGACCGATTTTCCCGGGCAAACCGGACCTTGACCATCAAGCCAATGAGTACATTGAGATAGATGATCTCGTCTTAAATGCTAAGATATATGCCCGTGCCATATACGAGCTGGCAAAGTAAATGCATTAAAAACAGGAACTTATCTTTATGATAATTTCCTGTTTTTTTTATGGGTAAGATTTTTTCGCTTTTTCTATATTATAAGTGTAAAAAGTAAAAGGAGGTATTAAAATGGCAGTTATATCTACACCACAAGGCTCAAGGATTTCCATATCCTACATCACTGGAAAAGACGAAAGAGGCGTCGATGTCATAAGAAGCAGGACATACAACAACATTAAAAGCTCTGCACTGGATCAGGATGTCATGGATGTGGCTGCAATTTTAAGTGGGCTTCAAACATATCCTGTAAAATCTGTGACACGCATAAATCAAGTTGACTTGTCGCAAGAGTAAAAATTTAAACTAATTCATACAGAAAGGAGGTTTTAGTGTGGCAGTTCAACTTCAGATGAATTTTAAAAATAAGCTTGGCAGTAACTTTAGAATCAATGTGGATAATGCCCTTGAAACATTGACAGATGATCAAGTAAAGACAGCGATGGAGACAATAATCTCAAAAAATATATTTGATACAAGTGGCGGCGAGCTAGTAGAAGCAGTCAGTGCCAGCCTTGTATCTACGACAGAAAAAGAATTTGCAGTCAAGTAAAAGGGCGGGGATATCCCCGCTTTTATATTATTAATCAGATACAATATCATATAGGTGATATATTAATTTAAATCATGGTAGATTTATATTTTATGTGAGCATTGGTATTGTAACTATTCAAAGGAGGATCGATATGAGTGAGATATTTGCAGGTATTGCAAATCTGGGCTTTCCGATAGTTATAAGCATTTATCTTTTAGTGAGAATCGAAGGGAAGTTAGACAGCTTGACAAATTCCATAAATGAGCTGACAAAAGCTATAGTTAAACTAGAATAAGCGCTTTTGCGCTTATTCTGGCTATTGACAAACTTCATTAACCCTCTTTTCCATATTATCTGGTTTATCCCGTCTTTCATCAATCATGATATTTGTTACGACTCTCATTACGCCGTCTTGAAAAGGAATATTGTGTATTTCTTCGGCTACTTTCATAAGCTCTGGCGTGTTTCCTTCAATAACTGTAGATGTAGGTGTTACGGTGTACTTTTGTCCTCTTTTGTTTAAAAGATTTACGGCATCTTGAACGAAGCTTGAATATGAAGCGCTGCCGGTTCCTACAGGGACGATGTTTATTTCAAGTATCGACATTTGAATGCCTCCTTAGCTAATCATATATTGAAAATTTTAAAAATTTTGCAGTATACTATTATATTTTGTCGAAAAATAATTTTTTATCCATCGGAATTAAAATGCTGAAAACAAGGCATTTAGAAGAAAAAGATTACAAATACTTGATAAAATTTTGATTATTTGGGTCTTAAGTCCTATTTATTTAGACATTTTAATGTAATATAATAAAATTCGTAAGAATGATTCCCCTTTTCCCCATAATTTAATTTATATTCTGCACCCCCAACCCAATATGGTGTGCTGCATTTATTGCAGCATTTTTTTTGCTTATTTGCTTAAAATTGATAAGCAAAATGCCGATATAAAAAGTGAGGTAGATTATTTTTGGCTGTAATATCGAAATTTTTACTTTGATTTATAAAAGTTAATGTTTATTATATATAAAGTATATTTATAGAAAAAGAGGGTGTAGAGAGTGAGAAGATATTTGTCATTATTGCTGATATTTGTCATATTGGTGTCGCTTTTCCCAGGAAATATGTCGAAGGCTTATGCGTCAAGCCCTCCCAATATTACTGCTGTTAAGTCATTGCGGTATGACGGAACGATGGCATCGCCTGCAAAAGGGCCTTACAACTCCACTACAGACATAGAGATTGACGGAAGTGCTTTTATGACATTCGACAGCACAGGAAATATGATATCGCAGGTTGATGCAGTCTATATTGATTCTATATCAGATAGCACAAAGCTTACGATACTGAGCGTTAATGAAAGCAAGATATATGCAAAAGTTCCAGATAAAAATATAACGGGTCTTTCGCCTAATAAACCGTATATGATTATAGTGCATAGAAGCGATGGACAAAGTGCTGCAATTCCAAATGGATTTACATATCTCGACAATCCTAAGGTAACAAGTGCTGCACTAGATAATTATAAGACTGTGACGAGGGACACCAATGGAAATGTAACAGGAATATCAGAGCCTCAATCATTTATTAGGATGGAAGGAAGCAATTTGAGCGATATAGCTTTAGGCAATATAAATGGAGAAACATCAAATGTGGTATCACAGAGCGGTTCTGTGCTAATCTCAGATATACCTTCCAGTTTAAGGATTGATCCCAGCACAACTTACAATATATACGTTACTAATATATATGGTGGACAATCTAATATGTATAGTCCTCCTAAGCTATCTGCAGTTAATCAAGATATAACTAGCTTATCCAAGTATCAGGTTATAGTAGGCGATAAGATAACAATATACGGTCACGGATTTTCGACACTTGGAAGCAGTATGAGAGTTTACGTGGGAGAAAACCTTGTAAACAGTAGCGATGTTACAGTGGTAAGCGATACAGAAATGACTGTAAAAGTACCTGCACCAAAAGATACTACACTTCCATATCAAAATATAGATATAGTTTCAAGCGACGGTTCAACTGTCACACTGGTGAATGCGCTAAAAATTATACCAACGCCCTCTGCCATAACAATTGACAGTATCACTCCAAATGCAGGGACAATGTCCGGTGGAACAAAAGTTATCATAGTAGGTGAAAACCTCAGAGAGGACCTTATAGTCAAGTTTGGCGGCATTCAGGGCCAAAATGTTCAGATGGTTAGTTTGCCGGGACTTACAGACAATATGGATGCAATAGAGGTTACAACACCACCTTATTCAAAATCAGGGCCTGTCAATGTAGATATAGTTGATCCAATTACAGGATATACAGTTACAAAATCTAATGGCTTTTTCTATCTTGCTGTTGAAGATAGCTTAGTTGCTATTGATATGAATCCATACAGCGGTTACGAAAATGGCAATACAGATGTGACAATTTGGGGATACAATTTTCAAAGAAGCGACGATCCTTCTACTTATACTGCCAATCCCGACAGCACTGAAATAACTTATGTCAACAGCAATTATACATATACTGATCCTGTAACTGGGCAAAATGCAACCGGTAAAAGAGAAAGAAAATTATACGTAACTTTTGGCGGCAACAAAGCTAAAATAGAAAGTGTTTCTGTGCCGTCTGGAGGGCAGGAGATTTTAAAGGTATTATCTCCCAGCATTACTCTAAATCCTCCGGGGCAGTCTATGCCTGTTGATGTTGTTGTAACTGTTGAAACGACTATAATGGATTCAAATGGGAATGTCGTCATGCAGTACTCTGAGCAAAGCTCACCTCCTAAAAAATTTACGTATAATCCGCTTCCATCCAATCCGGAGATTTTGAGCATATCTCCTAACAGCGGAAGCAGGGCAGGCGGGGATACCGTAACGATACAGGGATTTGATATTAGGCCTGGTGCCAGCATCTACTTTGGCGGTGCTTTAGCCACAGTAAAGGATTTGACAATTGATTCTAGTAATAGGTCAATAGTAACCGTCATAACTCCAAAGAGCAGCGTGCTGGGTTATGTTGATGTGAAAGTTGTCAATAAGGATGCAGATCAGAATCGCGGATTTACAACAATGGCAAATGGGTACTATTACTATACGGCTCCTACCATCACAAGCGTATTTACAAATTTTGGTTCAAAATACGGTGGAAATCTAATAACAATTACAGGAATGGATTTTTACGTAGGTCAGACGGTACAGAATGGAGTATATGTGCCTTCATACCCGACAGTTACAATAGGGAATATAAATCTTGAAGTTATAAGTGTACAGGATAATAGCGGAAATATTATAGACGGTAAAAAGTTAAATATTGGAACACAGATAAAGGCAATGGTTCCTGTAACCTCAAATCCTTACCCTGTTGGCTGGCAGGATATAACAATAACAAACTACGATGGGCAGAATGGCACAGAAGGCGGTACTGTTACACTTAAAAATGGATTTGAAATAAAAGACACACAGAAGACACCTACAATAACGTCTGTCAATCCAAACAAAGGCCCTACAAAAGGTGGAACGCAGATAACTATAACAGGTAGCAATTTTGAAAGTGGAAGTATTGTAACCATCGACGGTGTTCAGGCAAAAGTGACAAGCGTTACATCAGGCAATACTGTAATAAATGCGGTGGCGCCTGCAGGGACATTAGGTAAAAAGATCGTGCAAGTAATAAATCCATCTGATGGCGGAACGGCATCATTGACTGACGGTTTTGAGTACCTGCTTATTGAGACGAAGCCCAAAATTACCAGTATTTCACCTAATTATGGCGGCAAAGGAACGCTTGTTTACATCTTTGGCAGTGATTTTTCAAGGAAGATTGGAGATAGCGATGGTGCAACAGTTTATATAGGCAATACAGTCATGGATGATGTGTACGTAATTGATGAGAATACTATAACAGCAGTTGTACCCGATTTACAGTATAGTGGCCTTTATGATATTACAGTTGTGAATCCAGATACTGCTACTGCAAAATCTCCGCAAAAATTTCACTACCTTATTCCTGAATCAAATCCTGTTATAACGGCGATAACACCTGATAAAGGAACTGTAAATGGTGGTACAGCTATAACTATAACAGGAAGTGACTTTAGAAGAGGAGCGGAAGTGTATATCGGCGGAAAACTTGCTACAAATATAACAGTAAGCTCCGATGGTAGTACCATACAGGCAATGACACCACCAGGTAATCCGGGCAGGACATATGTTACTGTCATAAATTACGACGGTGGCAACTACACGTATGGTCTTCATGATGGGGAGGATGGCTTTACATATGTTGTGCCAAACAGCATACCTGTAATAACAAAAATAAACCCCAATACAGGTTCTACTTATGGTGGCGATACTGTTACAATAATAGGACAGGATTTCAGGATTGCAAAGGACCAAAATGGAAATATCTTAAAAGACAGCGATGGAAATCCGATAGGACCTGATGTATATTTTGGAAATGTGAAAGCAACAAAAGTAATATATGTTGATTATGGTACATTGAAGGTCGTTACACCTCCAAATCTTCCAGGTCCTGTAAGAGTTTCTGTGGTAAATTACGATACGGGCATAGGATATATTGACAATGGGTTTACATATGTTCAATCTAAACCTACAATAAGTAGCATAATTCCACCAGAAGTTGACGTTAATAGTATTACAAGTGTTATTGTAAGTGGTTCTAACTTTGCTGTACCTATATATGATGGCAATACGCTTATAAGACCAGGCTCTAAAGTATATATTGATGATAAAGAAATGATGGATATAACTATATTCGATAGCAGTGAGATAAAATTTGATGTACCAGCTGGTTGGGATATAGGAACGAAAACTTTGAAGATCGTGAATCCAGATGGCGGCATAGCTACGACAAACATTGAATTTGTTTCAGCTGCTTCAAAACCTGTTATTACTAAAGTAGATCCATCTAAGGGAAGTATTGATGGAGGAACTATAGTAACAATTACAGGAAGCCAATTTTCAAGTAATGTGAAAGTTTATTTTGAAAAATATAAGGCAACAATAGTGTCAAATAATGAAACTACCATTGTTGTGAAGACACCTGCCGCAGATGAAAAATTTTTAAATATACCTGTAGATGTAAAGGTGCTTAATGATGATGGTGCAAGTTTTACATTGAAAGGTGCATATACATATATAAAGACAGGTGCCAGCCCTGTAATAACATCTATAACGCCTAATACAGGCTCTACAGTTGGCGGTGATACTGTGACAATAACAGGTGACAATTTTAAAAGTGGGCTTACAGTGAAATTTGGTGGTAAAGAAGCAGAAAGTGTAATTGTTAAAAGTTATAAAGAGATAACTGTTATTACACCTCCACATGAAGCCGGAAAGGTTGATATTATAGTATTTAATTCAGACGGTGCACAGGGAGTGCTTGCAGGCGGATTTACGTATGTTCAGACAGCACCAGACAATCCATCCGGATTTTATGCTGAAGAAATTAGAGGAAACGATCATACAATATATTTACATTGGAATGCTGTAAATGGCGCAAAGCTTTATGAAATATATGGCAAAAAGCATAGTGACGATAATTATTCGTTTATTGCGTCTACAGATAAACTTGAGTACTATGTTGATGGGCTAAGTTCAAATACACTTTATGATTTTAAAATGAGAGCTATCAATGACAAAGGGAACAGCCAATTTACAGCCAGCGACAGTGCATATACCGATTCCTCTGACAACTCTGAGTACGATATTGGTGTGCCAGATAAAGTAGGCAATACAACTATGAATATATCAGGTAACGTAGTTTATATAACACTTGGAGATGATGCGGCAAGTAAAAGCGCATATCTAATAGATTTAACAGACTACAAATACAAAAATACAAATACGTGGGTCATAAATGTGCCAGAAAGTTTTAGCAATAAAAACTGCAAAATAAGTCTTAGGGCGCCTAACTTTAGCATGGATTTTACACCACAAGCTTTAAACCTTACTTCTAACATTGACAGGATTACCGTAAAATTACTTGATGGCAAGACAATAGATGATTTAAACAAAAACCTTGGGAAGTCAGGCAGCATTGTATCTGACGTCTATCAGATAAGCTACGATGAGATAGATGGAAGCAGCGTTACACATATGAGTAGTTTTAAGCAACCTGTAAATATTAAAATAAATTACTACGGCAATAGAGTGGTAAAAAGCGGTACATTGTCTGTCAAAAATTTTGACGATACTACTGAATATTATCCGAATGTTTATTCTGCATTGCAGTATGCATTGGTAAATGCTATACATACAGGTAGATATGCTGTTGTGAATTTTACTTAATAGAGAGGTATGTAAAATGAGAAAGTTAAGCATAAGTTTTATTGTTGTATTTTTACTTATTGTTATTTTAAATTTTAGTTTTGTATCAGGATCTACAATGTACAATGGAGTAAACAATGCAACAGCTACTTTTAAAAACATGTCCTACAATGATATAGATAGTAGCTTTGCAAAAGGCGATATAATGAGAATGACAGCATTGTCTGTAGTACGAGGCAATGGAAGTGGACTTTATTATCCAAAAAACAAGTTGAAAAGAGAAGAAGCTCTTGCTATGATACTTAGACTTATGGGGAAAGAGAAAGATGTGCAAGTGGCTCAAAACAGCGCATCTGGTGGAGTACCGGGTGCTGCTGGTACTACTTCCAGCGGTATGGTAGATAGCTGGGCACAAGGGGTTATAACCGTTGCCAAAAATGCAGGGCTTCTGTCAAAGCAGGAGCAGTCTTTGGACTTCACGAAAAATGCCACAAGGCAGGAGATAGCCAACTGGATCGCTAAAGGCATAAATCTGGCGCCTGTCTATGGGAAAGATGCACAGTACGTTTACTCGTACAAAGACAGCAGTCTTTTTGATGCTGACAAATTGCCTTACATTGAAGCTACAATAGAATCCTCAATAATGTCTGGATACAACAATGGCTATTTCGGCCCCAATGACAGCATTACAAGGGAGCAGATGGCAGCAGTATTAAGCAGAGCTTTTAATGTTTCATATGCAATGATGGGCTATACAAAAGATGAAGGCTATATAGAAGACATTGAAAGGGATAATGTAGACGGAGGTGTCAGACATACTTATGTATTGAAAAATGACAGTGGACAAGATATTGCGCTAGTTGCGGAAAGTTCACCAAATGCAAATTATGATTTTGTTGTTTTAAAAAATGGAAAGGCAGGATTATCATCAATCATTTCAAACGGAGACAGATTGACGTATTACACAAATGGAAGCAATGTTATCTTTGCGGAAACTGATAATGGCAGCATAAAAACCATAAGCGGTACAATTGATTCTATATGGCAAGGAAGCTTTAGACTAGTTGATGACAGTGGAAATAGTTATGTAATATACTACAATAATAATACACAGGTTACGATGAATTCAGTTGATGCTTCCATCAGTGACTTGAAGTATGGTGAGACAGCGAAAGTCACTGTTTATGGTAGCACAGCAACGAGAATAGATGTAGTTTACACTGATTTGAGTGAAAATGGTCAGGTTAGCCTTGGAGACAGGCAAGACAGCGGAAAGATAGTCGATATAGAGACAGATAATAGCCAAGTTTCAATAACGTTGGATAATGGAAGTACGTATACGGTAAATGCTGATATGCCTGTTGTTGGGACGGGTGCAGCAATAAGTGCCAGCGATTTAAAAGTAGGAGAGTATATAAAACTTTATTTCAGCAGTATAAATACTAAAACGCCTGATGAAATATTCTTGGAGGATGATTATAATAAACCTGTAGCGGTAATACGGGGAACAATATCAGGGGTATCTGGATTTAATCCTAAGATACAGCTTAAGGATGTTGAAATATACAGGCAAGGACAGTGGAGTGCCACATCAAGTTATGCTATGTATAGTTTAGATGGTGCTTCTGTCTATTTAGATGGCAGTAAAATACCTGTAAGTGATATTAGCAAATATAAAGGTTATGATGCTTACATAATGTTGGAAAATCATTATGGCACAGAAACTGCAACACTTGTATCAATACAAAGTGGATTTAATATGAGCTATGTTGGTGACATTACGTACGATGGAAACACCATGTTAGTAACGTTTGATAATGAAAATGACAATCGCCAGGTAAACGTAAATGATGGTACAATTATATTAGATAATGGGCTTTTGGTGCCAAAAAGCCAGCTGTCAAAAGCCAGTCAGGCGTATGTTTCATTTTCAAGAGGTGGCGCAGCAAACTTTATATCGATATTGGATACAAGTGCTCCATCAGAATACTACTATGCCTTTGGAAAAATTGATGAAGTCACATCAGATTCTATAACGATAGGCAAAAACTATAATGCTTATGCTTTGGATGCTAATGAATGGAATAAAATTGATGATAAAACTTTTTATGTAGGTGATAAGACGTATATTATAGATAATAGTGGAAATACACCTACTATAGTAGATTATAATGACTTTATCAATCAAAAATATGGGAAAGATTTGATAAAGTATGGGTATGTATACATAGTGGCAAGAAAAGATAAATATGATAATGACAATTATGATGCAATAGCAATAAATATATATACAAACAGCAGTTCTGATTCTGAAAGCTATGATTTAATAAGCACTGACAGAGTAAGCAAGGCTGTATTAAGTAGTAGCAGTGGAAATGTCTTGACTTTAGACAATGTTATGGATTGGAATGGATTTAATAATAAATGGGAGCTTAATACATCACTGGATTCTATCGATGTTTCAAAAGCTGTTATAGTGAAGAACAACAAGGTAATATCAGTAAATGATTTAAAGAGTGGAGACAACCTTTATATAATAAGAGACGGGGTAGATGGCATTATAATAACGGTAGAGTAGCAAAAGGAGAGAAGCTTAAATGAAAAGACTCATAATTATTCTAGCTGTATTTATTTCAATAATAATTCCATCGTATGTTTATGCTAATGATGCAGGTTATGAAGGTGGAATTGCAAATGAATATGAATACAAGGAGGTGGTCTTTCTTACAGGCAAGCCTGTTGTTTTTGACGGCAAACTTACGACATCCCAGTCAACAAGGTCAGGAAAAACGACTACCACATACAGATATCAGTTAACATCTGATGATGGAGGAAAACTTACAAGGACTCTCACATTTTCTACTGTTGAGACGCCAAAGGACCAGTACAACCAAGTTCAGTCAAAGACAACTTTAAGCAGGTATTCAGAGACCATTACAGAAGGTGGAAATATATACAAGCTATCGTCCTATGTATTCAACGGCTCCGACATTAAATCGCTGAATCCGGGCGTAAATTATTTTGCCGGAAACTTTGCAGGAAGGAAAGTTTACACTCTAAACAACAGCAACGGAACGATTACTGTGGAGATAACGGATAAAACCGTTGGATTTGATCATGCCTATGGGAATGTCAAGACACAGCAGATAAGCTATCTTATAACAGGCAATACAGTAGCAAACGGCACTAATATTTCTTGGAGTGGAACCGCTGATGTGGATGTATCATTTACAGTAAATTCTGACATCGAGTACGTAACAAACGATCCAAACTACATAAGCTTTAGAGGTGGATATCTTTTAAGCAAAACAGGACAGGATGTGATGAAGTACTCTTATGATTTGCCTGAATTTGATAGCAGTGGAAATGTTATAGGCAGAAATACTGGTTCAAGCAGTGCAAGCTTAGATGAAGTACCACAGGAAAAAAGGTTGGTGGTACCAAATGTTAACGACATAAACGGTACATGGGGATATGATGACATATTGAAGCTTATGAGCATGGAGATTTTCCCCAATACATCAAAGTACTTCGGTCCGAAACTTCCTATTACAAGGTCCGATTTCACGGTGGCAGTAGCAAAGGCTGTAAATTTAGCACCATACACAGCTCCAAAGACAATAGGATATACAAAAAATAAGATAAATGAAGTATCACCGTTTATAGATGTCTCTACCGCAGACAGTGATTACGGGTATATCAAAGCTGCAAACCAGGCAGGATTGATATCAGGAACAGCCCCAAACCAATTTAGTCCTGATAAAGCCCTTACGAGAGCTGAAGCAGCAGTAATTTTTGTAAGGGCACTAGGTCTTTCAAATTTAGCACCTTCTGGATATTTTAGTACTGGATTTAGAGATGATAGTAGCATACCTTCATGGGCTAAAAGAGATATATACGTTGCGAATGAGATAGGCCTATTAGAAGGTGATGGCAATGGAAACATTAATGCCAATGATACATTGACAAGAGAAGAAGCCGCTGCTATGATATCGCGAATGATTGATTTTATGATGAAAGACCTTTCAATAGATTATGTACAAAAAGTAATCAATTATTGATTCATAATATTAAGCCCCGTTGCATATACTTTATTAGCTTACTTTAAGGAGGATAAAATGAAGTATATTGCGTACGGGGTAATTTTAATTATTTTTGCTACATTGGTGCTGCCTACAATAATCGTAATTGGTTTTATCCCAGTAAGAAGCAGTACTGTACAACATAGCAGTGTTAAGCTTATAAAAGATGGTAAGATGGCAGATTTCAAAACAGCAGAGGTTAAAACTTCTAATGACTACAATACGATAAATGTTTTTGTCGTGGATCAGAACAAAGAAGTCAAGATGAACTTGGAAGATTATCTTGTTGGCGTTGTGGCTGCAGAGATGCCTGCAGATTTTGAGATGGAAGCGCTGAAGGCACAAGCTGTGGCAGCAAGGACTTATGCACTTTCAAAGGAGATATCTGTGGGGGGAAAAGGTTGTGATCTTCACCCTGGTAGTGATGTTTGTACAGATTACAAGCATTGTCAGGCATGGATATCGGATGATGTCATGAGATCACGATGGGGTGATAAATATAATTTATATCGCGATAAAATAGTAAAAGCTGTAAATGACACAAAAGACCTTGTAATAGTGTACAATGACGCACTGATTGAACCTGCATATCACGCCATAAGTGGTGGTGAGACGGAAGATGCTAAAAATGTCTGGCAAGAAAACCTCCCGTATTTGAAAAGTGTTCCATCTCCTGGCGAGGAAGTGGCTCAGAAATTTAAGACGACTGTGACAGTATCATCTGATGAATTTGTAAACCGCATAAAAAGCAGAGCCCCAAAAGCTAAGATCAGTACTAAAAATCTTTTAGGGTACATAAAAAATATCAAGAGGACTGAGGCAGGACATGTCTTGTCCCTAAATATCGGTGGTATAGACTTTACTGGCACAGATATACAAGATCTATTTCAGCTAAATTCAACGAATTTTAGTTTTAGCATGAGAGGAAACAATGTGGTAATAAATGTGATAGGATATGGACATGGAGTAGGAATGAGCCAGTATGGCGCTAATGCAATGGCGAAAGGCGGTAAAAATTTTGAAGATATATTAAAACATTATTATACTGGTGTCGAAATAATGAGAATTGATGACCTTTTAAAAATTAAAAGTGCAAAAGCTTAAGCCTATTAAAGAACTTAATAAGTTTTTTGTTTATAGTATAAAACCTCCTTTGGTATAAATTAAATTATATTGGTTAAAATACCAGAAGGAGGTGAATTTTTGTGAGAATAAATAGGGACGATTTGGCAAGATTTTTCGACAGAAAAGGCTTCTACTTAATTCTATTCTTGTGCATTGTTGTCGTTGCAGTAACAGCAGTATACGTAACTAACAATAATTTAAAGAAAATGGCTGAGCTAAACACAGCTCAGGAAAAATTAAGCACAACAAACGCTAATTCAATCTCAAAAAATTTAATAACAGAATATCCTACAACTAATAATAGCAGCAGTGCTGTAAAAGAAGAAAGCAAGACGAAAGTGGAAAATACAAAATCCAAAGGTGTGGTATCTTCAAATAAAAGTGATGCTTCCAGTGTAAGTGATAATGCTGCATCAACTAAAACCCAGGAAAACAATGCCTTAAATACCATGTCAAACAACGTATCAGTAAGTACAGAAGCAAAAAGTGAGAATGATACGACATTATCACTGATAAAACCGGTAAATGGCGATGTAGCTATGGAATTTGCAGTAACTAAACTTACATATTCAAAGACCCTTGATGAGTGGACGACACATAAGGGAGTAGATTTGAAAGCCCGTATTGGTACAGACGTTGTTGCTGCTATGGGCGGTGTTGTAACTAAAGTATACAATGACAGCAGGTTGGGAAATACTGTAGAAATCAAAAATGGCACATATATTACCCGTTACAGCAATCTGGATGAAAACATCCATGTGAAAGTTGGACAGGCTGTAGAAAAAGGAAGTGTCATAGGTAAGGTTGGAAATACTGCAAAGTTTGAAATCGCAGAAGATCCACATGTACATTTTGAATTGCTGAAAGATGGCACTTATATTGACCCTATGCAATATTTTAAATAATTAACTTTTAAAATAACAGGGAAATACCCTGTTATTTTTTTGCTTTCATGCTTGTCATTTAATTCTATTGATACAATCCCCGCATATAAATATATTGAAAGGTCTATACTTAAGGGGGTTTTTGTATTGAAGGATTATATCGAAGAGAGAACATTAGAGATAGGAAAATATATTATAAAAAACAAATCAACTGTAAGAGAGGCTGCCAAAGTTTTTGGAGTCAGCAAAAGTACTGTTCATAAAGACGTTACAGAGAGGCTTGAGAATATAAACCCTAAGCTTTACAAAGAGGTTAAAGAAGTACTTGAGAAAAATAAAGCAGAAAGGCATATAAGGGGTGGAAATGCCACCAAGAAAAAATACAAGTTAGGAAAATAAAATTTAATATTAAAAAGAGGAATTATAAAAGGTATGTCGAATTAATTTATTAAATATTTAATTTTATATGTCGATAAAAAATATGGATGCCATAATAATGTCGAAAAACATAAGAAGGGTGTGTTTAAATGTTTGCTCTATCAAGGGATATAGGAATTGACCTCGGCACGGCATCTGTACTTGTCTATATGAAGGATGAGGGGATCGTTTTAAACGAACCATCTGTTGTTGCAATTGACAGGAATACAGACAAGATACTCGCAGTAGGCGATGAAGCAAAGAGAATGGTAGGCAGGACGCCGGGGGATATTGTAGCAGTTAGGCCCATGAGTGCTGGTGTTATTTCAGATTACGATATAACTGAGAAAATGCTTAAATATTTTATTCAAAAGGCCTGCGGCGGGGGAATTATAATGAGGCCCAGAATAATGATATGCATACCCAGTGAGGTTACGCAAGTTCAAAAAAGGGCTGTTATAGATGCTGCTGTACATGCAGGTGCCAGAAGAGCTTTTTTGATTGAAGAGCCTATAGCTGCAGCTATAGGTGCAGGTCTTGATATAGAAAAGCCTTGTGGGAATATGGTAGTTGATATTGGGGGAGGCACCACTGATGTTGCTGTTATTTCTCTTGGTAACGCAGTGGTGTCTAAAAGTATAAAAGTAGCTGGAAATAATTTTGATGATGCAATAATAAGGTACATAAGGAGAAAATACAACATAATAATTGGAGACAGGACTGCCGAGGAGGTAAAGATAAATATAGGTTCTGCTTATGAAAAAGATAAGGAAGAATTTATGACCGTTAAAGGAAGAAGTTTGATATCTGGGCTACCTAAGAGTTTCGATATAAGCTCAAAAGAAGTTACTGAAGCACTTCAAGAACCATTAGCTGATATTATAGATATAGTTCATAGCGTATTAGAAAAGACTCCTCCAGAATTAGCAGCAGATATATGCGATCGGGGTATTGTACTAACTGGTGGTGGTTCTTTGCTACATGGGTTGGACAAGCTGCTGGAGGAAAAGATGGATGTACCAGTAATACTAGCTAATGATCCTATATCTTGTGTAGCTTTGGGAACAGGAAAAGCACTGGATTCTTTACCTTTGATGGAGGATCATGAGACGGTAGTTGATGCATTTAAAATCAAATAAGAGGGTGTTATAAAATGCTAAGAGGTCTTTATACAGCCTCATCTGGAATGATAGCACAACAGAAAATTGTAGATGTACTGTCAAATAACATTGCAAATGTAAATACATCTGGGTATAAAAAAGATACTGTAACGACAATGGCGTTTCCTGATTTCATGGTTACAAGAAGCGGCGGTGACAATGTACCGTATAATGGCTATATAGGTAATATGGATTATGGTGTTTTAGTTGAAACATTCAATACGAATTTCTCAGAAGGGAATATTGAAAAGACTGATGGGAAGCTAGACTTTGCCATAGACGGTTCAGGATTTTTTACTGTCAGTACTCCAAATGGCATAAGATACACCAGGGATGGTTCTTTTACATTGAATAGCAATGGATACCTTGTGACGAAGGATGGCTATTACGTTATGGGGCAAAATGGGCCTATACAGCTTAATAATGGCGATATATCTGTTGACGATTTTGGAAATATCAGTCTGAACGGTCAAACTGTTAACAAGCTGAATATTGTTGACTTCAGCAATTACAGTACATTAAGGAAAGAAGGGAATAACCTGTTCTTCACAACTGGAGGACAGGCTATACCTGCTAGCGGGGCAGTTAAGCAGGGGTATTTAGAAGGCTCCAACGTGAATCCTGTAGATGAGATGGTGACCATGATCAGTGCGATGAGAACTTATGAAGCAAATCAAAAGACAGTGTCAGCCTTTGATGAAACACTTGATAAGGCTGTAAATGAAGTGGGAAGAATATAAATAAGAAAGGTGGTTAAATATGATAAGGGCATTGTGGTCTGCAGCATCAGGAATGAATGCGCAGCAGCTTAATGTGGATGTTATCTCAAATAACCTTGCCAATGTAAATACGACATCTTTTAAAAGAGACAGAGCAGAATTTCAGGATTTAATGTATCAGACTCTTCAGACAGAAGATGTGAATGCCGGACAGGGAAAGCCTGTAAATATGCAAGTTGGAGTTGGCGTCAGGCCTTCAGCAATAGTTAAAGACTTTAGTGAAGGGAGTTTGCAGGAAACCGATAACCCGCTGGATGTAGCGCTAGATGGTGAAGGATTTTTTGCCGTATTGGGCCCTGACGGGAATACATACTACACAAGAGATGGAAGTTTTAAATTAAGCGTAGATCAAAATACAGCAACTTTAACTACGGCTGATGGTTATCCCGTTTTAGACGACGGAGGAAATCCAATAACTTTTGACAGCACACAAAAAGATATATCTATATCGCCACTTGGCGTTATATCTGTGAAAAACCCTGATGGGACTCAGCAGGATATAGCAACTCTTGGAATCTACAATTTTCAAAATCCTAATGGACTATTGAATAAAGGCAACAACCTTTACGAAGCTACAGCTGCATCCGGGGCCCCTGGAACGAGAGATGATTTTCAGGGCAAAATGGGCAATGTAGTTCAAGGTTTTTTGGAGACGTCAAATGTTCAAGTTGTAAATGAGATGGTAAACATGATAGCAGCTCAAAGGGCATACGAATTAAATTCAAAGGCTATTCAAGCAGCAGATGATATGCTTAGCATTGCTAATAATTTAAGAAGATAATAATTGAGAGATTTTTTATAATTGGAGGACGCTTTAGATGAATGTAAATCCTGTTAACAGCATAGAAGAGATGAATCAAATAAATCAGTTGAACATTAAGACAAATACCGATGCTTTTCAAAAAGCCATACAAGATGCTATGAATAGCAAAGACAAAGAGAAGTTGAAAGAAGCTTGCCGAGACTTGGAGGCAGTATTTGTAAATCAGATGTTAACTGAAATGAGAAATACAATACCGAAAGATCCACTTACTGGTGATGACTTTGCAACAGATGTGTTTACTACTATGATGTACGACAACTATGCACAGTCAATTGCGAAAAACGCCGACTTGGGAATAGCTGATGCCATGTACAACCAATTGTCAAAAAAGATATGATGGGGCTAATCCCATTTTTTTTTGCTTTTAAGTCGTGCAATTTTCATATTTTATTTAACTATGGTATAATCATAGTAAAAAGCAAAAAAGTAGGAGTGACAAGGATGTTGGAGAATAAGGATATTAGGGAGGTCATACCGCACAGGTATCCTTTTTTGATGATTGACAGGGTACTGGAAATTGATGATAACAAAAAGGCTGTAGGCATAAAAAACATTTCGGCAAATGAGCCATATTTTCAAGGACATTTTCCAGATAATCCGATTGTGCCTGGTGTTTTAATTGTTGAAGCTATGGCACAGTTGGGCGGTATCACAGTTATGCATGGAAAGAAAAATAATGATATGATAGGATTATTTACGGGCATTAATAAGTGTAAATTCAAAAGGGTAGTTAAGCCTGGGGATCAGCTTAAGATTGAAGTAGAGATACTATCATCAAAATTAAATCTTGTGAAAGCGAAGGGCATTGCGACAGTTGATGGAGAATTAGCAGCAGAAGCTGAAATATCATTTATGCTAGTTGAAAAAAATTAAGCAATTTGATTAACATGGATAATGAAGGTGCGATAAATGTCAATAGCAAAGAATACCGCTAAAGCCGCAGGGCTTGTCATGGTTATAACATTTATAAGCAAAGTAACTGGCTTTTTAAGAGAGGTAGTTTTGGGCTCAAAATTTGGAACAACGAAAGACGTAGATGCTTATAATATGGCCCAGAACATACCTATGGTTTTGTTTGCTGCAATTGCTGCATCTATCGGTACTACAGTTATACCGCTTTTTTCTGAATACCTCACGAAAAAAGGAAAGGATAAGGCATTTGAATTTATAAATAACCTTTTAAATGTCATAATTTTAATGACGGTATTATTTACAGTAATTGCCGCGATTGCATCGCCGATAATAGTTAAAATCATGGCTCCTGGATTTAAAGGCGATGTTTACTATGAGACATTGAAACTTACGATAATATTATTACCAGTTATGATATTTGTAGCGGTGTCAAATATCATAACTGGTGCTTTGCAGTCGCTTCAACACTTTGCTGTTCCTGCCATGATAGGCATACCATACAACATTATTATAATAGGAACGGCACTGATGTACGGCGCAAAGTACGGCATATATGGAGTTGCTATTGCAACTGTTATTGGCTCTATAGTGCAGATATTGATTCAGCTACCGGTTCTTTTAAAATTTGGCTTTAAATACAGATTTGTGTTAAATTTAAAGGATGAAAGCGTAAGAAAAGTAATTATTTTGGCAATACCGGTTCTTATAGGAACTTCCATACAGGTTATAAATACCTACGTCGATAGGATGATAGCGTCATATTTACCGGCAGGCAGCATTGCAGCATTAAACTATGCAAACAGGCTTATTGGATTTGATATATTTTCGATGGCAATAGCAATTGTAATATATCCAATGCTTTCAAGGTATTTTGCATCAAACAACATAGATGAGTTTATAAAAGGAATTAAGATGGCGGTAAAGGCGATACTTTATATAATGATTCCAGTTACAGTAGGTGCCATTATCTTCAGAGTTCCAATCATAAGGATTTTATTTGAAAGAGGAGCTTTTGATGAAAGATCCACTTATCTTACATCTATTGCTTTCATGTTTTACAGCTTGGGTATGACTGCCAATGGACTTAGAAATGTGCTAAGCAGAGGCTTTTACTCTTTGAAAGATACAAGGACGCCTATGATAAACGGTGCTATTGCAGTACTTATAAATATTGGGCTTAATTTAGCTATCGTCAGGTACCTTGCATTAGGCGGATTAGCGTTATCTACTTCAGTTGCTGCCACTGCTACATCATTGATGCTTATGTATTCCTTGAGAAAAAAGATTGGCAGGATTGGCGGATATGAAATAGCATCTGCTTTTGTAAAAGCTTTAATAGGCTCAGCCATTATGGGCACATTTGCTTATTTTACTTTTAACATGATTACAAAATATTTGCCTGATGGCAAGATATACGATGTATTATCTCTAGTTATGACGATATTTATAGGTTCTTTTATATACTTTGTATTTATTTTATTGACTGACAATTCTTTGGTAAGTTATGTGAAGAAAGGTGCAAGTATAATCAAAGGAAAATTAGCAAAGGAATGATAAGGAGTGATGACTGTGAAATCGAAAGTATATTATTACAACATGAGGTCTTTAAAGCCTTCAGGGAGTATTTCTTCAAAAGTCGCCAGATTGTTTGACGTTGCAGGGTTTAAAAATATTTTTAAGAAAGACGATTTAGTCGCTATTAAATTGCATTTTGGCGAGAAGGGAAATAATGCGTATATAAATCCTATCTTTGTAAGACAGGTTGTTGACAAAGTCAAGGCAAATGGTGGTAAACCGTTTTTAACTGATTCTAACACTCTTTATAAGGGAAGTCGTTCAAATGGCGTAGACCATTTGATTACAGCTATAGAAAATGGATTTGCTTATGCTGTTGTCAATGCACCGCTTGTAATAGCAGATGGAATATTCAGTAAAGATGCTGATGAAGTAGAGATAAACAAGAAGCATTTCAAGACAGTTAAGATATCTTCAAACATAAATAATGCCAATTCAATGATTGTGCTTTCGCATTTTAAAGCACATGAGATTGCTGGATTTGGTGGTGCGATAAAAAACCTTGCAATGGGCTGTGCACCAAGAGCAGGGAAGCAGCAGCAGCACTCAACGGTAAGCCCTAAAGTAGGCAAAAATTGCACTGCTTGTCAGACCTGTATAAAAAACTGTCCAGAAGATGCCATAACATTGGTAGATGGAAAAGCTTACATAGATCCTGATAAGTGCATAGGCTGCGGCGAATGTATAACTATGTGTCAATACGATGCTATAAAGCCTCAGTGGGGAACAGATATGGATGAATTTGTTGAAAGGATGACTGAATATGCCTACGGAGCGTACATAAACAAAAAAGGCAGAATAGCATTTATGAATTTTGTAATGAATGTGACACCTTTATGTGATTGTACGCCATGGAGCGATGCACCTATTGTGCAGGATGTAGGTATATTAGCATCATTTGATCCGGTTGCTATAGATAAGGCAAGCTTTGATCTTGTAAATAGACAGCCGGGGAATCTGCACTCTGCACTAGGGGATGTAGGCCGTGGTCTTAAAGAAGGGGATGATAAATTTGTCTCTGTCCATCCAGAGACGAGAGGCGATATACAGTTTAAATATGGTGAAGAGCTTGGGATGGGTACTACAGATTATGAACTTATTGAATTAAAATAATACAGGGAAACCTGTATTATTTTTTTAAAAAAATCAAGAAATTTGTATACGATTGTAGTATAATGTATATATAAGGTTGAAAAGGGAGAGGTCAAAGATGGAAAAGTACATTATTATAATACCGGTTGCAGGGGTGCTTACGGTAGCTCTGTTATTTTTAATAATGCTTTCAATGATTAAGTTTTCTGACAAGTACATAAATAAAAAAGAAGATAAAAACAAGAAAGCAAGTTGAAATTAGGACATTGATGTCCTTTTTTCATATTTAGAAGAAATAATTAGATTTAGAAAGGTATGATTATTATGAATAAGGGGTTTAAAAGAAATGAAATTGATGGTGTTGTTTTTTATACAATACCTGCATTTGAAAATACAGGAAAGGTTAAACACCTTTTTTCGACTAGAATAGGTGGTGTCAGCAAAGGTCAGTACAGTTCTCTCAATTTAAGTTTGACAAGATATGATGATAAAGAAGGCGTTTATGAAAATTTTAGAAGAGTATGCAAAGTCCTTGATATTAAATACGATGACATGGTCTTTTCAAATCAAGTCCATTCAGATGGTATAAGAATGGTAACCAGCAGTGATAAAGGTAAAAATTTCGGCTTAAGCGATATAAAAAATGCGGATGCTCTTATGACAAATGAAAGAGGCATACCCCTTGTTACATTTTATGCTGACTGCACGCCTCTTTATTTCTTAGATCCTGTAAAAAACGTCATAGCATTATCCCATGCCGGATGGAGAGGTACTGTAAAAGAAATAGGACCTAAGACGGTAGAAGCTATGGTAAATACTTATGGCTCAAATAAAAAAGATATACTTGCAGGTATTGGCCCTGCGATTGGTGTATGCTGTTATGAAGTTGGCAAAGACGTGGTAGATGAGGTATCAAAACTTGACATAGATTTAGATAAAGTTCTAATAGATAATGGCAATGGGCAGTGGATGTTAAATCTTGAGATGACAAATTACCTTGAGCTCATAAAATGTGGTATTAAAGACGATAATATAACCGTTTCAGGGCTTTGCACCTCTTGTTGCGCTGATGAGTTTTATTCTTACAGAAGGGACAAGGGAAAGACCGGAAGCATGGCAGCATTTATGGAATTAAAATAAGAAAAATATTAAAAATGCTTAATATTAGAGTAATAATAGCCGATTTACTTAATATGAGCAAAATTAATACATGAGGTGATGAAGCAGATGAAGAGCATAAGGATCAAAATATTCATACTTTTAACTGTATTTATTGTTGTACCACTATTAATCACAGGCTATTATTCGATGAATGAAGCGCAGACAATACTCAAGTATCGAATTGATAAGTCGAATCAGGCGGCACTTGAAGTTCTTAACAATTATGTAGATATGGTGAAGCAAAATGCAGAAATTTCACTTAACGATGTTGCAAATTCCAGTGATTTAAAAAATTACATAAAAAGTGGCGACAGTAGTAGCTTACTGGACAAATTGAAAGGTGTAGAAGATAATAACCCCATCATTATGAATGCATATTTTACTTTGGCAGATGGAAAGACAGTCATTTATCCTGTTCAGGATGTAAGTGGTGTTGACCTTACTAAAAGGCCTTGGTATCAGGATGCTTTGCAATCAGGTGGAGCCATTGCTTCAACTGAGCCTTACGAAGACATCTTATCTGGGAAACCTGAGATAACACTATCAAAAGCTATATTTGACGACAACCAAAATATTGTTGGGGTTGTGGGAGTTGATATAGACTTATCTAAACTTTCTGATGCCATAAGCGGTATAAAGATAGGGAATACAGGGCATTTTTATTTAATGACAAAAGATGGTACTGTTATATCGCATCCAAATAAAAGCATGTTGTTTACGAAAGTGACAAAGTACAGCTTTGGGAAACAGCTTTTATCGCTGGACAACAAGACGATTGAATATACCCTTAACAATAAAAAAAATTTTGCCAGCGTTAAAAAGTTAAATGAGTTTGGATGGATCGGCGTAGTAACTACATCTATTCAAGAATTAGATAGTGACACAAATGCCATAAGAAACACCATGATTACTGTTATAATAATCTGCTTGGTGTTGGGTTTGTTATTGGCTCTTATATTTATTTCGAATATAACCAATGGGATACGGAAAATATCAAAGACGATGGAAAAGGCAGCAAGTGGTGAGCTTGTAATGAGTACCGACATAAGATCCAGAGATGAAGTGGGATTACTTTCGAAAAGCTATAATGATATGATTGAAGGTATACGGTCTTTGATTGTCAAAATTAGAAATATTGCTGAGTCCGTCAACAATATTTCCAAAAATATTGCATCATCGTCAGAGCAGGTATCGGCGACAATGCAGGATGTGGCTCGTGCAATAGAGCAGATAGCTGAAGGCTCATCAAATCAGGCAGAAAATGCGCAAAATAGTGCTAAAGCTACAATGGAGCTTGGGAAACTTATAGATGCAGCTATGAATGATTCAAACAATATTTTAGATGAAGTGACAAATATAAATATGATCTCAGAAAGCAGTAATGAAATAATCGAAAGCCTTCTGGCAAAGACACAGCAAAGCATCGAATCTAACAATAAAGTCAGAGAATCTACACTCTTTTTGAGGGAGAAATCCAATCAAATAGGAAAGATTGTTGATACTATAAGGCAGATAGCAGATCAGACGAATTTACTGTCTTTAAATGCGGCCATCGAAGCTGCAAGGGCTGGAGAGGCAGGCAAAGGTTTTGCTGTCGTTGCTGACGAAGTAAGGAAACTGGCAGATGAGTCCAGCGCTGCAGCTAAAAGCATATCAGAGCTGATTGCTGAGATTCAGAATGACGTCAATGATACAGTTGCAACCGTAGAGAATGCCAATAACATTGTGATGGAGCAAAGCGATTCTGTCAACAATACAAAGGAAATATTTGAAGGTATAATAGAAGCATTGAAATTTGTGACAGAGATGATTAACAATCTTAATAATTCATTAAAAGAAATAGAAGTAAACAAAAACAAGATAGTTGATTCTGTACAGGATATAGCGGCTATATCACAGGAAACTGCCGCATCGACAGAGGAGATTTCGGCATCTTCAGAAGAGCAAACCGCTATAGTCGAAGAACTATCAACAACTGCAAATGAATTAAAAGGATATGCAGATGAATTGATGGAGTCATTTAAGAAGTTTAAAATAGATTAAACTAAAAAAGAACAGGCCAATTACCTGTTCTTTTTATTCAAATTATAGCTGCCTAATATGTTTTTTGAAGAAGTAGTGATATAATTATTTCTGTAGTAGTATTTTCAATAAAAGGGTGTGATTTTATGGAGAATTTTAATTTTATTTGCCCAACGAAGATAATCTTTGGCAAAGGAACTGAAAATAGAGTTGGAGAAGAGACCAAAAAGTATTCGAAAAAAGTACTTTTTGTATACGGCAGCGTAAGTATAAAAAAGACGGGGCTTTATGATAAAGTTGTAAAGTCATTAAGCGAGAATAATGTTGAATACATAGAGTTATCCGGCGTCAAACCAAATCCGAGACTTAGCTTAGTCTACGAAGGAATAAATAAATGCCGCGAAAATGATATTGACTTCATTTTAGCTGTTGGTGGAGGCAGCGTAATAGACACTGCAAAGGCTATTGCCGTAGGTGCTCTGTACGATGGTGATGTATGGGATTTCTTTTTAGGCAAAGCTGAGATTAAAAGGGCACTGCCAGTAGGTGTAATATTGACACTGGCTGCAACAGGAAGTGAAGCCAGCGACAGCGCTGTCATAACAAATGAAGACGGATGGTACAAGAAAGGAATACATTCGGATCTCATAAGGCCTCAATTTGCCATAATGAATCCAGAGCTTTTGTACACACTTCCTGCGTATCAGACGGCGGCGGGTGCAGCAGATATAATGGCACACATAATGGAAAGGTATTTTACAAATGTAAAGAATGTTGATTTAACTGACAGGCTGTGTGAAGCGACGCTTAAGACTGTCATAAATAACGTGCCGAAACTTATTGAAGATCCAACTGATTATGATGCTCGAGCTGAAGTGATGTGGGCAGGTACAATTGCCCACAATGGGTTATTAGACACAGGCAGAATTGGCGACTGGGCATCCCATAGGATAGAGCACGAACTAAGTGCCATTTATGATATAGCACACGGTGCAGGCCTTGCAATAATATTCCCTGCATGGATGAAGTATGTATACAAACATGATTTGGATAGATTCGTCCAGTTTGCCGTAAAAGTATGGGATGTAGATTTAACTTATACTGATAGAGAAGCAATCGCACTGGAAGGAATAAAAAGGCTTGAGAATTTCTTCAGAAGTATAGGTCTTCCTGTGACATTGAAGGATGCAAATATACCGTACAATAAATTTGAAGAAATGGCAAATAAATGTACATCTAATGGGACAGCAACTGTAGGACAGTTTGTGAAGCTAGGGAAAGAAGATATAATAAACATATACAATATTGCAAGATAAATCAATAGATGTAAAATATATCCTGATAATGCTATAAAAATAGCTATCAGGATATATTTTTTTATATATTTATGATTTTTTTAATAAAATATTAATAATTTTCTTGTATAATAGAATATGTGTAAAATTATAAGGTACAAAAATGGGAGAGAGAGTTTTTTATGAAGAAGATAATAGCTTATGTAATATTTGAGGTATTTTTGGCTGCTATAATATTGCCTGTGTTAATTTTTTACGGTCCATTTACGAATATTAGAAATACATTGGTAACAACCGCAATGACTACATTTAGTCATAAATATATCGCAACGCTGTTTTTACCACAAAGCAAGATTGACGCTATAATGAAAGAAATGAGCAGTATTTCATCAGACAGCAGTAAAAGCAGTCTTTTAAACTTTAAAAACAATCATGACACTACGATTGAAGTAAATGACATAAGCAGCAGCAGATTTAAAGGGAAGGTAATTCTTATACATGACCCGACAAGGGTACAAGTCGGCATATCCAGCAAGCTTCCAAAAGAAGGCGAAACAGTCAGCGAGATAGCGAAAGAAAATGGAGCAATAGCTGCTATAAATGCTGGTGGATTTATCGGGTATGTAGATGGAGCATGGACAGGAAACGGAGGAACACCCGGTGGAATCATCATACACAATGGAAAACTTATTTACAACAATGCATATAGCAAAGACGGCAAAATTGACCTTGCAGGATTTACAAGCGATGGCAAGTTGCTGGTAGGAAAATACACTTTAGATGAGATTAAAAATTTGGACATAAAAGAAGCAGTAAGTTTCGGTCCGGCCCTTGTTGTAAATGGAAAGCCTATGATAAAAAGTGGTGATGGTGGCTGGGGGATTGCACCAAGGACTGCAATAGGGCAGAAGGCCGATGGAACGGTGATATTTTTAGTTATAGATGGAAGAGCTATATCTAGTGTAGGAGCGACACTTAAGGATGTGCAGAATATCATGCTGGATTATGGTGCTGTAAATGCTACAAATTTAGATGGTGGTTCATCTACTACTATGTACTACAAAGGAAAAGTTATAAATAATCCATCAAATCCTTTAGGGGAGAGGATGGTTCCTACAATATTTTATGCAAAATAAGATGGAGGTATTATGAAAGCTATAAGAAGAATTTTTACGTGGATAGTTTTCCCATTGATATTAGAAATGGGAGTGCTTTTCTATATAAATAACGTTTATTTATCTACGACAACTACGTTTCACATAAAGAAGATTAATTCTGAGACAGATATAAATACATTAAAGAAAACAATAAAAGTCAATATACCAAGTGGTGTTGACAGCGTAGAGGCATCTTACGATGGAAGCTATGTTTCATATCTTTTAAACCATCAGATAATTGTAATAGATACAAAGACTCAAGGTATTAAGAAGGTTATTTCAGCCAGCAACAACATTGAATACTATACATGGCTTAATGACAGAAATAGAATCATATATTTTTACAAGACGTATAGCCGCGGAAGTGAGGCAATACAGTTAGAAGCTTATGACCTTGATATAAACAATAAGATCAAGATAGACAAGCTTATATATGCGCCTAGAAACAGCCATATAGAAGATGTTACATTGTCGCCTCTTACAAACATGATATATATAAATGTTGTGGATTCGAATGGATATAGCTATTTATACCGCGTCGATATAATGGGACAAATTGCAAATCTAAAGCTTCCAATAAAAAGAATAGCTAAAATGTATGAACTTCAAAGAAAGGACGTACTTTTGTATGAGTCATCAAATGGCATTATAAGAGTAATCAAAAATGGTGGAGGATACACATTTTTAAGCAGTGGATATTCGCTTATTGGTACTGACAGCAATGACAATGTGTATGTAGGCAAGTTAGACAATGACAAAAAAGTTGTGGAAATATACTATGGCTCAATAGATAAAAGTTTTAAAGATTGGAATCACATAAAGCTTAATCACGCGGTTACCCCTAATCAAGTGATTATATTGCCAAAGGACAATGCTTTGACGGTAACATTTGATGGAAGAGATCTAATTGACGTAAATACGGGAGAAACCATAACTGGAACTGGCGATATATTAGGAGTCAATACAAACTATATAATGTACACCAACAACAATGATGTGATTTTAAAATTAGAATAGTGCTGAGTTCAAAAGAATAACCACCGGTTAGACCGGTGGTTTATTAAAAGATGTTAATTTGTGGTATAATAGACTAAAAGGTTAGGGAGGTGCAATGATGGAAATGCTCAATATAAAGGAAAGCTACAACTTTCTCGTGTGCGGCGACTCTATATCAAGAGGTGTCGTTCTTGATAAAATCAAAAATAAATACGTACTTCTAAGAGATTCATACACAAATTTACTAAATGGCTATTTAAAAGGGACGGTCAAAAACATATCAAAATTTGGCAGTACAATACTCAAAGGAAAGGATAGACTTGCAAGAGAGCTTGACAAGACAAGCCCTGATGTTGTGCTTATCGAGTTCGGAGGCAATGACTGTGACTTTAATTGGGATGAAGTGGCTCAAGACCCATACAAAGACCATGCTCCAAATACAGACTTTAACGTATTTAAAGAAACTTTAAAAGATCTTATAGATTCGCTGAAAAAGGCAAACATCGTTCCAGTTTTACTTACACTTCCGCCTCTTGATGCAGATAAATATTTTAACTGGATAAGCAAAGGAAATAAAGAAATGGCAAAAAATATATTGACATGGCTTGGAAGCGTCACAAAAATTTACTGGTGGCAGGAGAAATATAACTCTGCCATATTAAGCATAGCATCAAGTACTGAGACGAAAATAATAGACATAAGAAGTACATTTTTAGATAGACCTGACTATAGAAAACTTATATGTGAAGACGGCATACATCCCAATAAAGAAGGTCATAGAGCAATAGCAAAAAGATAAAGGATTATGTCAGAACATACTATGATTTTCTATTAAAATAAAACTTAGGGACAGTTCGAGCGTTATGTTTTAGTGCTGATATAGAGGAAGTCTATAAACTTTTTGCACAGTTCAGATAAGTATTTATCTTTGTGATAGATTATATTAAGTTGCCTTAAAAATTTTACTCCATCTATCTCTACTTTAACAAGCCTTGAACTTTTTAATTCTTCTTTAATTGCTAGCTTTGATATTACCGAAACACCTAGATTTGCTTCAACTGCTCTCTTTATAGCTTCAGTGCTATTAAGTTCAAGTTTAATGTTGTACTCAATATTATGTGCTTTCAAGGTGTTTTCAAATACTTCTCTTGTTCCACTGCCGACTTCTCTAATTATGATATTTTCTAAAGATAAATCATCCTTATTGATGATTTTCTTTTTTGCCCAATTATGGTCTTTAGAGCATATAAGGTACAGCTCATCATCTAAAAAGTACTTGACTTCAATGTTATCAGAGTGTATAGGACCTTCTACTATTCCAAGATCTATCTCATTTTCATGTATCATCTTTACTATTTCAGATGTGTTGTCTATGTAAAACGGTAATTCTATGTTTTTATAGATTTTTAAAAACTCGCCTATAAGTTGCGGCAGTAGATATGTTCCAACAGTCCTGCTGGCTCCTAACTTAAGTTTTCCCATTTTCATGTCAGAAATATCCCGCAATGTATTCTCTGCTTCATTTAGCAAAAGATTGATTTTCTTGCCGTAGTCTCGCAAAATTTCACCTGCATGTGTCAATACAAGCTTTTTACCTATTCGATCAAAAAGTTTTATGTTGTACTCTCCTTCAAGCTCTGAAATTGCCTGGCTAATAGCAGGCTGAGTCATATAAAGATGTCTTGCAGCTTCTGACATACTGCCTAATTCGCAAACTGACAAAAAAATATTTAGTTCTCTGAAATTCATATCCATCACCAATCATAAGCTTTAACTTATATATTTTATAATATTATATTATTTTACTTATATAAAAACAAGCATTACAATATAGTATAGAAAATAACAACGACAATTTTCACTAAAATTAAAAGGAAGTGCATTGTTATGCTTTTAAATGAAGGAAAAATAGGAAATATCAGCTTAAAAAACAGATTTGTAATGTTGCCGACTGTCACAAATTTATCAAATGATGGCTTTGTTAGTGAAAAGGAAATAAATTATTATGACAGGCGATCGAAAGATGTGGGCTTGGTCATAGTTGAAGCATGTTATGTAAATAAGTTTGGAAAGTTCTTTAAAAACCAGTTGGGAATAGATGATGATGACAAGATTGAAGGCCTTAAGAGATTAGCGGATGTCCTCCATAGAAATGGTGCAAAGGCTGCAGTTCAGCTTGCTATGCACAACCCTAAGTATAAGCCGTCTGATTTTACTGTAGAAGACATAAAAGGGTTTGCAAAAGATTTTGTAGATGCTGCTAAAAGAGCAAAAAAGGCAGGATTTGATGCAATAGAATTGCACTTTGCACATGGATGGTTTGTAAATCAATTTTTATCTCCAAACGTAAATACACGAGACGATGAATACGGTGGAGATTTCGATGGAAGAGCAAGATTTGCTTTAGAGATATTAAAGAATGTAAAAAGTGAAGTGCCGGACATGGTTGTGGTATGTCGTATTAATGGAAGCGACTATACAGATGGCGGCTTTGATATCAATGAAAGCATAAAACTTTCTCGCCTTTTGGAAGAACACGGCGCAGATGCACTAAATGTTTCATCAGGCGTAGGCTCAACGTCAGAGTACCATATATCGCCAATGGGTATAGATGATAGGCCTCTTATAACTCATGTAAAGAAAATCAAAGATAGCGTTTCTATTCCTGTTATAGCGGCTGACAAACTTGGTGTTGCAGCTGACTGGGAGAGCATAGTAAGACAAGGTTATGCTGATTTCATAGGTATTGCAAGAGGACTCATAGGAGATCCTGACTGTGTTGGTAAGTATATAGAGGGAAAGGCTGATGAGATAAAGTACTGCATCCATTGCAACCAAGCATGCATTGCATATATACAAAAAGGACTTCCTGTATCATGCATGATGAACCCTACTGTAGGCAGGGAAAAAGAATTTGACACGGCTGCAAAAGAGAAGCTTAATGTAGCAGTAATAGGAGGCGGACCTGCTGGCATGTCTGCTGCTATATACTTGGCACGAAAAGGGCATAATGTTGAGCTATTTGAGAAGTCAGATTCACCTGGAGGACAGCTAAAAGTTGCAAAAGTTCCGCCACACAAGTCTGAAATAGGTGAAGTAATACATTATCTTGAAGCTGATTTAAAAAAATACGGTGTAAAAGTCAATCTAAATCATGAAGTGACATGTCATGAATTAAAAAATATGAATTATGATAAGGTAATATTTGCAACGGGTTCTATGCCGAAAAAATTAGAAATTGAAATGGATATAGTGCCGCTTAAAGCTATAGATGTTTTAGATGGAAAAATACCACAAGGCCAAAGCATTGCTGTAATAGGTGGCGGTTTAACAGGTCTTGAAACTGCGGAATATCTTGTACAGAAGGGTAAAAGTGTTATAATTATAGAAGCACTCGATGATGTTGGCAAAAATATGTTTCCTATGCTTAGAAAAGTTCTTCTTAATAGATTAAAAAAATATAAAATACAAATTATAACAAGTGCAAAAGTTGAAAAGATAACAGGCGGTAAATTGGTGTATAATAATGGTAATGATAATATCATTGACATTGATGATGTAGTAGTTGCCATTGGCAATGTACCTGACAATACTTTTAAAGAATTTAAAAAAGATGATAAATACTATTTCATTGGAGATTGTAAAAATGTAGCAACAGCAGTAGAGGCAATAAGGGATGGCGCAGAACTTTCATTGATAATTTGAAAAAGAAGGTGACGATTATGACGGCAGATAATAAATATGTCAATATCGATGGAGCGATGGTTCACTATTTAACCAGCGGGCATGGTGATAAAGGCGATGTCCTTCTGCTTCATGGCAAAAGATTCACTATAGATGATTGGGTGAAATATGGAATAGTTGATAATATTGCAGAAGAAGGATATAGGGTAATCGCTGTGGAATTGCCTGGTTATGGCAAATCGGAAATCCTAGATATATCGTATGAGGATTTCCTAATGAAATTTGTTAGTATATTAAATATCAATAAAGTTAATATTGTTGGTCCATCCTTCAGTGGAGAAATATTAATAAGGTTTGCATTAAAGTATCAGGAAATGATTAGATCCCTTATCATTGTAGATAGTATAAACATCGATAAATACGTCGATAGACTTAAAGAGATAAAGGTTAATACATTGATTATTTGGGGTAAAAAAGATGACATAGCACCGTATGAATTTGCGACAATGCTAAAACAAAATATACAAAATGCAAAACTGTATACATTTGACGATCTAGGTCATACTTGTTACTTTGATAAACCTGATGTATTTACTGATGAATTAATTAAGTTTTTAAATCAAGATTAAATGCAAATACGTATATTTATAAACAAAATTAAACTAATAATATAATAAAACCTGTTCTTTATACAAGGACAGGTTAATTTTATTCATTAATATTCATAAATATAAACATAAATTTTATTTACACTAAACAACATAATTTTATCACACAATCGGTTATTTGACAAGATAAAAGATGCAAATTTGAGAGAAAAGCAGCTTATTAAAATTGTTTTTGATGGAAAACATGTGATATTGCATTAATACATTTGTAAATTAAAAGATATTGCGATAAAATAATTTTTGCCGTTATGCTAGGAGGGAAGACAATGAAAGCATCAGAGCATCCATCGTACAACGAAGAAAAACAGAAGCTTCATGAAACAATAGAATGGATCGAAGGTGAGATAGCAAAAAGTGAAGAGGAAGGCAAGATATTAGAGAAAAAGATATCTGAAACTCGAAATGAAGTGAAGTCAGCACTTGATGAAAGGATAGTTTTACAGAAGCAGCTTAAGATGAGCAATGAAAGAAAACTTATAAGGTATAAAGAATCGAAAAGCAAACCGTACTTTGGGCGTGTCGACTTTAAGGAAGACGGTGATAATAAGATAAAAAAACTCTATATTGGCAAATACGGTTTAAGCGATGAAAAGCGCGATGAACCTGTCGTCATCGATTGGCGATCTCCTATTGCAGATATTTACTACAGCGGTGAGGCAGGTGCGGTATCTTACAAATCACCAAGTGGCGAAATATCTGGTGAAATAAAGTTAAAGAGGAGGTACGAAATAGAAGAAGGTGAACTTCTCAACATTTTTGATGAGAAATTAAAAGAGATGATCTTGGATGACGAATTTTTAACGTCGTCTCTTGAGAAGAGTGCTGATAATAGACTTAAAGACATAGTTGCAACGATACAAAAAGAGCAAAATGATATTATAAGGGCACCATTAGATAGGGCCTTGATTATACAAGGTGTTGCAGGAAGTGGGAAGACAACAATTGCACTTCACCGGATGGCATATCTTATTTACCAAAATCAGAGAAATAAAGGAAGAGAAGATTATTACATGGTAATAGCTCCAAACAAACTTTTTCTTAATTACATATCTGATATTTTGCCGGATCTTGGTGCTGACGATGTCCTGCAGACGACATTTGAAGATTATGCATTAAAAATTACAGGAATAAAAGAAAAGCTAAAAGTGGCAAATGATAAGATATCATATCTTTTAGGAGATGCGCCCATCGACGAAAAGCGAAAGACTATTATGGTGTCAAGATTCAAGGGAAGCTTGTTATTTAAAGCAATTATCGATAATTATTTTAAACAGTTTTTATATAAGTACATTCCTGACTGTGATATAAATATTGATGGAAACATTATTTTTACATCAATAGAGCTTAAAAAGTTATTTATTGAAAATTTTGTCTACCTGCCATTACAGAAAAGAAAAGAGCAGTTTATTTCGTATTTGAAGAACAGACTAAAGAAAAATAAAGATTTAATTGCAGATGGTATTGAAAAGGAGTATAGCGAAAAAATCAGATTTGTCAAGGATAATATTAATGACAATGAGGTAAGGCAGTCTAAGGTAATTGAACTGTATGATCTTAGGGATAAAGAAATAGGAGATATACCAGTTAAAATCGACAAAGCAATTTGTGATTATTCTGAAAAATGGACCCAATTAGATACAGTTAAAATTTACAGAGATATAATGAATTTTGAGACCATTAAGAAACTTTCGCATGGTAAAATCGAAGACGAAAAAATCTCGTATATATGTGATTATACAAAAGCGATGCTTGACAAAGACGAAATAGAAAACGAGGATTTAGCGCCTATTTTGTACATACATAAGTATTTGTTTGGTTTAGATGATGCAGGCAAATTTACTCATATAGTTGTTGACGAAGCACAGGATTTTAGTGAATTTAAACTTTATTTGTTAAAGGAAATAGTAAAAGGTGATTCTATAACGATAGTTGGCGATGCAGCACAAGGCATATACTCGTATAGAGGAATAAAATCTTGGGATGACTTAAACAATCATGTGTTAAATGGCAAGGCGACGTATAAGATGCTTAAGAAAAGCTATAGGTCGACTGTTGAAATAATGGAATACGCCAATAGTGTAATTGACAAAAGCAAGAATAAAAGCATAGTAAAAGCAGAGCCTATTATGAGGCACGGTGATGTACCAGAGATTGTTAGAATAAGAGACTATGACGAACTGATTCATGATATTTTAAATAATTTGCAGGATGATGAGCTTACGACAGCGATAATTTGTAAGACAGATGAAATGACGAAAAAGATATATGAAAGCTTAAAAAAGGATATAGATGATATTACATTGATTAACGATAAAACGGAATTATATAAAGGCAGGAAAATCGTGATACCATCGTATTTGTCTAAAGGATTGGAATTCGATAGAGTGATTATACCTGATGCAGATTCATACAATGATACAGAACTAGAGCTTAAATTGTTTTACGTTGCAATAACGAGACCACTTCACAAACTTAAATTATACTACATGAACCTTTATAATTAAATATATGATCGAAAAGCAAACAAATTTTGACCTAATTTAGTACCTTCCCAGATGTTGGCTAATGGTCTATAATGATATCAAACAGATAAATGGTGCCATTTCTGTTAATGGAATTAAAACTTCCTTCTATTAGCGAAATCGATATGTCCAGATAAATCTACAATTGATGATGAAAAAATAAATTATCTAATAAAGTTTGAAACTTTAAAATATGATTAATCGCATTGGTTTGACTGGCTTTTATTTTTTTTAAAATTTTTTATTTTAAAGAAGGATTTTTCAATTTTGTGTAGAATATATAATATATAAGTTTGTTGGCTAAACAAACAATAAAAAGGAGGACATAAGATGAGCAAATATTTTGAAAAAGTATCAAAAATTAAATATGAAGGACCTAAATCAAATAATCCTTATGCATTTAAATTCTACAATCCAGAGGAAGTAATCGATGGAAAGACAATGGAGGAACATCTTCGCTTTTCTATAGCTTACTGGCACACGTTTACAGCAGATGGGACAGACCAATTCGGAAAAGCAACAATGCAAAGGCCGTGGAATCACCTTACAGATCCTATGGACATAGCAAAGGCTAGAGTTGAAGCGGCATTTGAGTTTTTTGACAAAATTAATGCACCTTTCTTCTGCTTCCATGACAGAGATATAGCACCAGAAGGTGATACATTAAGAGAGACCAATAAAAACCTGGATATCATCGTTGCCATGATAAAGGATTACTTGAAGACCAGCAAGACGAAAGTTTTGTGGGGCACTGCAAACCTATTCTCAAATCCGAGATTTGTACATGGCGCATCAACATCCTGCAATGCTGATGTTTTTGCATATTCTGCAGCGCAAGTCAAAAAAGCCCTTGAGATTACTAAGGAGCTTGGAGGACAAAACTACGTATTCTGGGGCGGAAGAGAAGGATACGAGACACTCCTTAATACAGATATGGAGTTAGAGCTTGATAATTTTGCAAGATTTCTACACATGGCAGTTGATTATGCAAAAGAAATCGGCTTTGAAGGACAATTTTTGATTGAGCCGAAGCCGAAAGAACCTACAAAACATCAATACGACTTTGATGTAGCAAATGTTTTGGCATTCTTAAGAAAATACGACCTTGATAAATATTTCAAAGTGAATATAGAAGCTAATCATGCAACATTAGCAGCTCACGACTTCCAACATGAGCTAAGATACGCAAGGATAAACGGAGTATTAGGGTCAATTGATGCAAATACAGGCGACATGCTTTTGGGATGGGATACGGACCAGTTCCCGACAGATATACGCATGACGACACTTGCTATGTACGAAGTCATAAAGATGGGCGGATTTGACAAAGGTGGACTCAACTTCGACGCAAAAGTCAGAAGAGCCTCATTTGAGCCTGAAGATCTTTTCTTAGGACATATTGCAGGTATGGATGCTTTTGCAAAAGGCTTCAAAGTGGCTTATAAGCTTGTAAAAGATGGCGTATTTGACAAGTTCATTGAAGAGAGATATGCAAGCTACAAAGATGGCATTGGCGCAGATATTGTAAGTGGTAAAGCAGATTTCAAGAGCTTGGAGAAATATGCATTAGAGCATAGCGAGATTGTTAACAAATCAGGTAGACAAGAAATGCTTGAATCAATACTCAATCAGTATTTGTTTACAGAATAATGAAACATGAGGGGGGATAAATGTTTCATTATTCCCACCCTCTATAACATTTTATGGAGGTAAATATATGTATTTTTTAGGGATAGATTTAGGTACGTCATCAGTTAAGATAATACTGATGAGTGACAGCGGAAGCGTTGTATCTAGCGTTTCAAAAGAATATCCTGTGTATTATCCGGAACCTGGGTGGGCAGAACAAAACCCAGAGGACTGGTGGAATGCGACAAAAAATGGGATAAATGAATTAATCTCAAAAAGCGGTGTAAAAAGCGGCGATATAAAAGGTATAGGCTTAAGTGGACAAATGCATGGGTTAGTGCTTCTTGATAGAGACAATAATGTCATCACACCTGCTATACTTTGGTGCGATCAGAGGACACAAGAGGAATGTGATTACATTATAGAGAAAATAGGGAAAGAAGGTCTTTTGAAGTACACAGGTAATAAGGCATTGACAGGATTTACTGCTCCAAAGATATTATGGGTAAGAAAACACCTTAAAGATGTGTACAGCAGAATTGCTCACATTCTATTGCCTAAAGACTATATAAGGTTTAAATTGACAGGTGATTACGCGACAGAGGTTTCTGATGCATCAGGAACACTCCTATTTGACGTCAGCAATAGAAGATGGTCAAAGGATATGATAGACGCATTTGATATACCTGAAAATGCGCTTCCTAAGTGCTATGAATCGACTGATGTAACTGGATATGTTACAAAAGAAGCGGCGGATTTGACAGGACTTGAAGAAGGTACAATTGTTGTAGGTGGAGGTGGCGATCAGGCTAGCGGTGCTGTCGGTACTGGAACGGTGAAAAGTGGTATAGTGTCAGTTGCTTTAGGCACATCTGGTGTTGTATTTGCATCACAGGACAAGTATGCAGCAGACGAAGAATTGAGACTTCACTCATTCTGCCACGCTAATGGCAAATGGCATGTGATGGGTGTAATGCTGTCAGCAGCATCTTGCCTTAAATGGTGGGTCGACAATGTAAATAATTACAGCAACGAGGCTATGACATTTGATGGACTTCTTGGGGAAGCAGAAAAAGCACAGCCGGGAAGTGATGGGCTTGTGTTCTTGCCGTATCTTATGGGCGAGCGTACACCATACAGCGACCCTTATGCAAAAGGAAGCTTTGTAGGATTAAGCATAACACATAATAGAGGCCATATGACAAGGTCCATATTGGAAGGTGTTGCATTTGGGTTGAGGGACTCTCTTGAGCTCATTAAAGATCTTAATATACCTGTTAATGAAGTCAGAGTAAGCGGTGGCGGTGCAAAGAGCAAGCTTTGGAGGCAGATCCTTGCAGATATATTCAATGTAAGAATAGATATGATAAATGCTACAGAAGGACCATCATTTGGCGCTGCTATAATGGCATCTGTAGGTTATGGGCTTTATAAAGATGTGGATGAAGCTTGTAGCAAGCTTATAAAAGTAACAGACAGTGTATACCCGATACAAGAAAATGTTGAAAAATACAACAAGCTTTATCCGGTTTACGTAAGCTTGTATTCAAAATTAAAAGGTACATTTGAAGAGATAGCGAAGTTAAGTTAAAAAAAAGAAATTTGATAGTGAAAAAATTCATCATAGTACAAGGGACATTAATAATAACTAGATAGATTTCGGTTTGAATTATTAGTAGTAAAGTAGTTCAATCAACATTGGATAAAAAAACAAAAATAATAGTATAAATTATTTGTTCCTTGTACTTCCCTTTATTATGTTTATTTAAAAAATTAATAAATAAAAGTAATTATATCTAATAATAAAATTCTTTATTTAGTAAATGCTTACAAAAATAATTGATAAATCCAAAAACTTTATTTAATTTTTTACGATAAGTCCAATATAAGGGGGTGTTAGATGGATAATATAGATTAATGTCTTTTAAAACTTAAAAATAACATAAGAGTTTTTGACTACCGCAAAAAATTATTGATAAGAAAGGGGAATTTTAAGGATGGGTAAAAATGCAAAAAAAGCTTTGTTGTCGGTGATACTTATACTTAGTATGTTGTTTACGTTTTCGGCGTGTGCTACAACAAATCCTAATCAATCAAAATCTAATAATCAAACAAGCCAAACGACCAATACATCTGACAACTCAGGCAAAATTAAAATTGGCTTTAGTTTTGATACTCTAAATCTAGAGAGATGGCAACATGATAGAGACTATTTTGTTCAAAGGGCTAAAGAGTTAGGAGCTGATGTATTAGTACAGTCAGCTAATAGTGATTCACAAACACAATATTCGCAATGTCAAAATTTAATAGCGCAAGGCATAAAAGTTTTAGTAATAATTCCACATGATGGAAGTGCAATAGCACCAATCGTTGAAGAAGCTCATAAAGCTGGAGTAAAGGTTTTAGCATACGATAGATTAATTATGAACGCAGATGTAGATGCATACGTGTCGTTTGACAATGAAAAAGTTGGTGAATTACAAGCTGAAGCAATAACAAAACTGGTACCAAAAGGAAATTATTTCTTACTTGAAGGTTCACCTACAGATAATAATGCTAAATTGTTTGAACAAGGTCAAAAGAAGGTTTTACAACCGTTAGTTGATAAAGGCGATATAAAAATAGTTGGAGAGCAATGGGCGCAAGATTGGCTTACACAAAATGCTTACAATATTATGCAAAATGCACTAACAGCTAATAACAATAAAATTGATGCAGTAGTTGATGCGAATGACAGTACTGCTTTAGGAGCGATTAGGGCTTTACAAGAACAAAATCTTGCTGGAAAAGTTGCAATATCCGGTCAAGATGCTGATCTAGCAAATTGTCAGTTGATTGTTGAAGGCAAACAATCAATGACTGTGTATAAGCCAGTAAAGGAAGAAGCAACAAAAGGTGCTGATGTAGCGGTTGCCTTAGCAAAAGGTGAAGACATCAATGCAAACGGAAAGGTCAATAATGGAAAAATTGACGTACCATCTGTATTGCTTACACCTGTAGCCGTAGATAAGAACAATATGGTAGATACTATCATAAAAGACGGATTCCATAGCCTTGATGAAGTTTATAAAAATGTTCCTAAAGATCAATGGCCAAAACAATAGTTATTAAAAATTATTTAGGGGAGTGAAAAACTCATTCCCCTAATCAAAAAAGGTAGGGATGGATATGGGTGATTTCATACTAGAAATGAAAAATATAACAAAGGATTTTTCCGGTGTTAAAGCTTTAGACAATGTGAATTTGAAAGTCAAAAAAGGAGAAATACACGGACTATGTGGTGAAAATGGTGCGGGAAAGTCAACACTTATGAAAATTTTAAGCGGTGTATATCCATATGGTACTTTTTCTGGAGAGATAATATTTGATGGAAAAGAATTAAAATTAAATAATATTAAAGATGCAGAAGATGCAGGGATAGGTATAATTTATCAGGAGTTGTCATTAGTTAAAGAATTGTCTGTCAGTGAAAATATATTTATTGGGAATGAGCCTAATAAAAATGGGATAATTGATTTTGACAGGATGTACTATGAAACTAAAATCTTACTTGATAAATTGAATTTGAATATTAATCCTAATGTACCAGTAAAGAATTTGGGCATTGGACAGCAACAATTAGTTGAAATTGCCAAAGCTTTATCTAAAAATGTTAGCTTGTTGATATTGGATGAGCCAACATCATCTCTTACAGATGCTGATGTTGAGATATTGTTTAATATATTAAGACAGTTAAAAGATAATGGTGTTACATGTATATATATATCTCATAAATTAAATGAAGTAATGGAAATAACGGATCGGATAACAGTTCAGAGAGATGGAAAAACAATAGGTTCAGAAGATACAAAAAATCTTACAGAGAGTGAAATTATAAAAATGATGGTTGGGCGTGAACTTACGAATCTTTTCCCAAAAGAGGAACATCAAATTGGAAAAGAAATATTGGAAGTAAAAAATTTCAGTGTTTATGATTCGAAATCATCTAGCAAAAAAATTGTAGACAATGTCAGCTTTACTTTAAAAGAAGGTGAGATATTAGGAATAGCAGGCCTTATTGGAGCTGGAAGAACTGAACTTGTTTCTAGTATTTTCGGATCATATCCAGGAAGACATGAAGGTGAAATCTATTTAGAAGGTAAAAAAATTAATATAAGAAATCCTGATGAAGCCTTGGATTATGGAATTGCAATGGTTCCAGAAGATAGAAAAGGTCAAGGGTTAATAAATATATTATCTGTAAGAGATAATATGACATTATCTAATATAGAAAGTTATAAAAATAACTTTGGCTCAGTTGACGTAAATAAAGAAATAGTGGATGTTAAAAAATATATCGAAATGTTGAAAATAAAAGTTTCACATTTTGACTTAGCAGTAAAAAATTTAAGCGGTGGAAATCAACAGAAAGTGGTTTTGGCTAAAAATTTATTAAGAAATCCTAAAATATTGATATTAGATGAACCTACTCGTGGAATTGATGTCGGTGCAAAATATGAGATATATAAATTAATTTATGAATTGGTTAAAAGCGGTATTTCAATAATAATGGTATCATCAGAACTGCCAGAAATAATAGGATTAAGTGATAGAATTGTCGTAATGCATGAAGGTAAAAAGAAGGGTGAATTTGTCAATAAAGATGTCACTCAAGAAATGATAATGCAATGTGCGATAGGAGGTAAATAACAATGGTGAATTCGAAAGGTTTTAAAGAAAATAATGTATCGATAAATAAAAAATTTTCATTTAATTTAAAATTATATACGATGATAATAGCATTAGTCGGTATTTGGATTATTTTTGCAATTGCTACAAAAGGTGACTTTTTAACTTCTAGAAATATGTCAAATCTTTTTAGGCAAATGGTTTCTACGGCGGTTTTAGCCATAGGGATGGTTTTTGTAATAATAGCTGGTCAGATTGATCTTTCAGTTGGATCGCTTTTAGGTCTGACTGGTGGTATAGCTGCAATTGCTAATGTCTGGTTTCATATTAATGGCATCCTTTCAATAATTATTGCGTTAGCGATTGGTTTGATTTTAGGAACGTGGAATGGCTGGTGGGTAGCTTATAAAAATGTTCCATCGTTTATTGTAACGTTAGCAGGCATGCTGGTATTTAGAGGAATATTGATTGGTATAACTAATGGTTATACTATAGCACCATTGAGTAGTGATTTTCAGTTTATAGGTCAAGCTTATTTAACTCCAGTAAGTGGCTATTTACTCGGTATAATTGTATTACTAGTAGGAGCCTATACTATATATTCACAAAGGAAATCAAAAATTAAGTATGGGTTAGAAGTTTCACCTTTTTATTTAGATATTGCTAAAATAATACTTATGATTGTATTGATTGGACTATTTGTATTCACGCTAAATTCCTATAATGGAATTCCTTTTTCAGTATTAATTTTGGCGATTTTAGTTGCAATATTTACTTATATTGCATCAAAGACAGTTTTTGGGAGAAGAGTTTATGCATTAGGTGGTAATATCGAGGCTGCAAAATTATCAGGTATCAATGTTAAGAAGATAACACTTATTTTATTTGCAATTAATGGATTGCTTGCAGCAGTATCAGGCGTTGTTCTTACATCAACTTTAAATGCTGGATCAACATCTGCAGGTCAGAATGCGGAGATGGATGCAATCGCGTCTTGTGTAATTGGTGGAGCAAGCCTTATGGGAGGCGTTGGATCAGTTATTGGTGCTATAATAGGCGCATTAGTTATGGCAAGTATCAACAATGGAATGAGCTTACTTAATTCCGCACCATTTTGGCAATATGTTGTTAAGGGATTGATATTACTATTAGCTGTTTATGTAGATGTAGCCTCGAAAAATAAAGAATAACGTTGGAATTAAATTTATATAGTTTATAGATATTGATATAAAGGATTTGATTTCAAAAAACAGGTTCACCTCTTAACCTTTATATGAGGTGAACTCTTAATTATTGTGAAGAATGATATTGTTTTAGAAATGAGAGGAGGACTAGAAATATGAAGTGCACAAAGGAATACAGATTGTCTTATACAGACAGGGCAAAAAAGATAGTGGAAAAGATGACTCTTGAAGAGAAAGTGTATCTTATGAGCGGCAAAGTAAGCCTTAAGGATTTGATTAATGATGAAGCAAATGGCAATCATTACAATTATGTACCATATCCTGCTGGTGGAAATGAGAGGCTTGGAGTGCCTGAGATGAAGTTTTGCGATGGACCAAGAGGAGCAGTGCAGGGGAATAGCACATGTTTTCCTGTGTCAATGGCAAGGGGTGCTACATTTGATACAGATCTAGAAGAGCGCATTGGAAGGGCAATTGGAAGAGAGATTAGAGCACATGGCGGGAATCTCTTTGGCGGTGTCTGCATAAATCTTCCTTATAATCCTGGGTGGGGAAGAAGCCAGGAAACTTACGGTGAAGAATCCTTTCACATAGGACAGATGGGATCTGCACTTGTAAGAGGTGTTCAGGAAGAGAATGTCATTGCATGCATAAAGCATTTTGCTTTTAACAGCATGGAAAGGTCGCGGTTTAAAGTAAATGTCACTGCAGACAAGCGGACTGAAAGAGAGGTATACCTCTCGCATTTTAAAGACTGCATTGATGCAGGGGCTGCTTCTGTTATGAGTGCGTACAATCTCTATCAAGGCAAACACTGTGGCCACAGCGATTACCTTTTAAACAAAGTATTAAAGGGCGAATGGGACTTTGATGGCTTTGTGATTAGCGATTTCTTCCTAGGTGTTAGGGACACTGTAGAAGCAGCAAATGCTGGTATGGACATAGAGATGTGCCATACATTGTACTTTGGAGATAAGCTAATCAAGGCAGTGAAAGAAGGAAAGGTAAGTGAAGACAGGATAAACGATGCAGCAATACGCATTGTTAGAACGCTTTTGGCATTTACTGAAGCAGATGATAAAGAGTACAGTAAAGATGTGATAAGCTGTAAAGAACATATAGATTTGGCTTTAGAAGCTGCTGAAAAATGCATGACACTTATGAAAAATGACGGCGTGCTTCCGTTTTCAAAGGATAAGTCAAAGCGTGTAGCTGTTCTTGGAAGGCTAGGAAATATTGGGAACATTGGCGATTACGGCTCCAGCAGAGTATATCCAAAATACGTTGTTACACCATTAGAAGGTATAAAGAAGCTTTTGCCTGATTCTGAAGTAGTCTTTTACGACGGCGATGACTTAGAGAAAGCAAAGGAGATAGCAAAGTCGTCTGATGCAGTAATATTCGTCGTTGGATATGGTCCTCACGATGAAGGTGAGTACTCTGATACTATTGCAGATGAGATACTTGGCAAAGATGATCCTATGTTGAAGTCAGTAGAAGAGGCAGGGGGCCAGATAAGTGTAGGCTCTGAGACTGGATATGGCGGGGATAGAGTAAAGTCGCTGGGCCTTCACAAAGATGAAATAGAGCTTATAAAAGCTGTAGGACCTATAAACAAAAATTCAGCCGTCGTTTTGATTGGTGGCAATATGATTATGATAAACGAATGGAAGGATGACGTATCTGCTATACTTATGGCTTATTATCCGGGAATGGAAGGGGGCACAGCCATAGCAAAGACGCTTTTTGGCGATGTAAATCCAGGCGGAAAATTGCCATTTGTCGTCCCATACAGGGAAAGCGACCTTCCTCATGTAGATTGGGATACTAAAGAGCAACATTATGGATACTATCACGGATATGCAAAACTGGAGAAAGAAGGCATAGAACCTCTTCTGCCTTACGGTTTTGGACTTTCATATACAACATTTAGCTTCTCGAATGAAAAATTTGGTGTAGATGGGGATGAAGTTGTTGCATCGTGCGATGTTCAGAATACTGGTAGTATGAAAGGCGATGAAGTTGTACAGATGTATGTGGGATTTAAAAACTCATCTGTAGATAGACCTGTAAAACTTTTGAGAGGATTTAAATGTATTACGTTAAATCCAGGTGAGAAGATGGCAGTGGAAATAAGATGCCCAATCGAAAAGCTAAAGTGGTTTAACCCAGATACAAATGAATGGGAACTTGAGCACATGGATTATGAAGTTTACATCGGTAACAGCAGCTCAAATAAGGATTTATTAATGGGGAAGGTAACATTATAAAAATTTTTAATGAAGATAAAAAGAAAGTGCAGTTTCATAGGAAAATTTTCGTCAAATTGTTAAACTTTTAGACGCGTTTTTTGATTATTATGTCAAGATTATATCATTGAGTAAACGCACTTTAATATGGTATAATATGAAATTAGGTTGTTGGTGAAAACGAAGTAATGTAAGGTGATTTGATGATAACAGGTGACCAGCTATTAATTAAGCAAATTAACAAATCTATTGTTCTTAATACAATACGCAAAAAAGGCATAATATCAAGAGCTGATTTGGCGAATATAACAGGTTTAAATAAATCAACCGTATCATCTTTAGTCGATGAGCTTATAAAAGATGGCTTTGTAGAAGAAGAGGGTCCCGGTGAGTCAAAGGGTGGCAGAAAGCCTATAATGCTCATGATAAACAGCCTGGCTGGCTGTGTTGTCGGCATTGACCTTGATGTAAATTATATACTTGTGATCTTGACAGACATACTTGCAAATATATTGTGGCAAAAGCGTATAAATCTAAAGATTGGCGAAGAGAAAGAAGATATCATAGGTAAGATAATTGACCTCATAGATGAGGCTATATCGAATTCTCCAAAGACTGTAAAAGGCGTATTGGGAATAGGTATTGGCGTACCTGGAATTACAGACTACAAGAGAGGAATTGTGCTAAAAGCTCCAAATCTAAAATGGGAAAATGTAGAGCTTAAAAAGATTATCGAGGAAAAGTTTCATCTAAATGTCTATATTGATAATGAAGCTAATACAGGTGCGATTGCTGAGAAATGGTTCGGTGTAGGTAAAAATGCCAGAAATTTTGTTTATGTAAGTGCTGGTATAGGGATTGGCACAGGAATTATAATCAATAATGAATTGTACAGAGGATCTTTTGGCTTAGCTGGTGAGATGGGACACATGACGATTGATATAAATGATCATCTGTGCAGTTGCGGCAATAGAGGATGTTGGGAAAATTATGCATCAGAAAAATCATTATTCAGCTATATAAAGGAGAAGTTAGAATCCGGCGAAAAGGATGAGTATTTAAAAATTGATGATTTAGATAAATTAGATATAAATGATATTATAGATATTGCAGAAAAAGGCAGTAGCCTTGCAAAAAGATCGATTGAAGAGATATCAAGAAATTTAAGTATAGGCATAGTAAATATTGTAAATACTTTTAACCCGGACCTGGTCATAGTAGGAAATACGCTGTCTGGAATTGGCGACTATCTATTAAAGATGATAAGAGAGTATATAGATAGCAAATGTCTTGTATCGAGATACAACGACGTTGCAGTTGAAATATCAAAATTAGGAATGTTGGATCGGGCTATAGGCGCTGTGACGCTTGTAATATCAGAACTTTTTTCATATCCAGGATTATAAAAAGCAGATTTAGGCTTTTTAAGCTTAGATCTGTTTTTTTTTATTAAAAGATTTACAAAAAGTATTGTATAATATAATTAAGACTATTATTAAAAAGATGAATATTTTTATCAATTTGAAGCTTTTTTACGAGAGGAGAGATACGATGAAGATTACATTTTTAGGTGCTGCAAAAGAAGTAACAGGTTCTTGCTATCTTGTAGAAACTGAAAGTACGAAATTTCTGGTAGATTGTGGTATGTTTCAAGGAAGTGAGATAGAAGATGAATTCAACTATCAGGAATTTGCATTTGATGTAGATGAAATCGACTTTATGCTTTTGACACACGCACATATAGATCATAGCGGAAGGATTCCGCTTCTATATAAACGAGGTTATAAAAAGAAGATTTATGCAACTAAAGGTACTGTAGATCTTTGTGAATACATGCTGCAGGACAGCGGTCATATACAGCAGATAGAAAATGAGTGGAAAAACCGCAAAAGGAAAAGAGCAGGAAAACCGCTGAGGATGCCGCTTTACACTGCTGATGATGGTAAAGCAGCTATGCAGCTTTTCTGCGGTGTCGATTATGATGAGATAATAGAGCCGTCTTTAGATGTGAAAGTTAGATTCAATGATGCAGGCCACATGCTGGGTTCATCTATACTTGAAATTTGGGTAAAAGAGGGAGATAAAGAGACAAAGATAGTATTTTCAGGTGATTTGGGAAACAAAAATATTCCGATTTTGAGAGATCCCACTATTATAGATGAAGCTGATTATCTTGTGTGTGAATCTACATACGGTGACAGACTCCACGAAGATGTTGGTGACAAGGCAAAAAAGCTTATGGAGATCATAAAAAAGACCATATCAAGAGGAGGCAATGTAGTCATTCCATCATTTGCTGTTGGAAGGACACAGGAACTTTTATATGAAATACATAAGCTTGATGAAGAACTTTATAAGGACGAGATAGAGTACATAAGCAAGGTACCTGTTTATGTTGACAGTCCTCTTGCTACATCTGTTACAGGCGTATTTAGAAAACACTTAGATTATTTTGATGAAGAGGCAAGAAGGTATGTTGAAAATGGAGATTATCCATTAGATTTTCCCAATTTGCACTTTACTCATTCCGCAGAAGAATCGAAGGCATTGAATGACCTTAAAGAACCTGTCATCATCATTTCAGCCAGCGGCATGTGTGAAGCTGGGCGCATAAAACATCACTTAAAGCACAATCTTTGGAGGGCTGACAGCACCATAGTATTTGTAGGCTATCAGGCTAAAGGTACACTGGGCAGGAGGATATTAGACGGTGAGAAGACAGTGAATATCTTTGGAGAAGAGATAACGGTAAATGCAGAGATTGAAAATATAGATAGCTTTTCAGGACATGCGGATCAGAAAGGTTTGATAGACTGGATATCCTCATTTAAGAGAAAGCCTAAGAAAGTATTTATTGTCCACGGCGAAGACAAAGCACAGAAAGTGTTTTCAGATAAAATAAGAGGTGAGCTAAATATCGATACTGTTATTCCGTCCAAGTATGATACTTACGACTTTGATGCAGATACGATAAATATAGCTGAAATAGCACTGCCTTCTGAAGATGAGATATTGAATAAGATAGAAGAATTGAGAGATGAAAACGAGAAAGTATTGACAAAGCTTAAAGATATAATAAGCAAAAATAGAGGTAAAATCAAAGAAGTCAATGGAGATTTGGCAACATTGTCTGATGTTTTAACAAGGCTAAAAAGAAGGTTTAGCTAATTACTATGCGCCATAGTGCGCATTTTTTATTGTAATTGATAATAAAAAGAAGGATTTTTAAAAATTATGTAGAATATATTATATATACCGGTTTCGTAAACTGGTTTCTAAAAAACAAATGTTGGTGATGATATGAGCAATGATAACTTTAAAATTACGATTGATTATGTAGCGAAAAAAGCTGGCGTCTCAAAGACGACCATTTCGCGGTTTTTAAATGGTCGCTATGAGTACATGTCGGATGCAACAAAGGAAAACATCAAAAAGGTCATAGATGAACTTAACTATAGACCTAATAATTTAGCTCGCAGTTTAAAACTGAATAGGTCAAACCTTATAGGTGTTCTTGTGTCTGACATAGGCAACCATTTTTCGTCTATCCTTGTGAAGGGTATAGAGAGAGTCTTAAAAGAAAACGGGTATAATTTAATAATAGCCAGCACAGATAATGATGCTACAAAAGAAAGAGAGTACATCTTATCACTTTTAGACAACAATGTAGACGGGCTTGTAATAAACACCGCTGGAGGCAATGACGAGTTTTTGATAGGACTGTTTAAAAAAGGCTTACCTGTAGTATTGGCTGATAGAAGCATAAAAAATACGGTATTTGATACCGTTGTTGTCAACAACTACGAAGTTACGTCGGAACTTGTTTTGCACCTAATAAAAAATGGATATGAGAGAATAGGTTTTTTTACCGAAAGGATAGGTGATATAAGCACACGTACGGAAAGAAAACAAGCATTTTTAGACGTTTGCAAAAAATACGGAATAGATAACAACAATTTGATATTTGAAGTAGACGATGATTTAAGCAAAATTGAAGAGAATATAGTATCAATGATTAAAGATTGCAGGAAGTGCAGGACGGCATTATTTGCTGTAAATGGTGTTGTGCTTTTAAATGTGCTACAAGTTATAAATAAACTGAATTTAAAGATACCTGATGACATTGCTGTGTGCGGATATGATGATTGGGGTTGGGCATCACTTATACCTCCGGGTATTACTACTATATCGCAGCCGTCATACGAAGTTGGGGAAGAATCCGCTAAAAGGTTAATAGCAAGGATAAATGGTGGTGATGAGATTAAACCGCAGAAGCTAGTCCTTAGGGCAGAGCTAGTAGTAAGGGGATCTACCAGATCTCATTAAATAAATATATTAAAATGAAAGGATGAGTTTTATGAGTTTTAAAGAGATAAAAGAAAAGACAAAAGGTGGGATATTTTCAGTTATAAGGTGTAAAGACTATGAATTGGGAATGAAGATGGCAGAAAAGGTAATAGAATGCGGTATAAACATAATAGAAATAACATATACCGTTGAAGGCGCTGGGAAATTAATAAAGGAGCTAAAAAAGAAATATCCTGATAAAATAGTAGGTGCTGGAACAGTATTGGAATTGAGCCAGGCAGAGGAAGCTGTAGGAAATGGAGCAGATTTTGTTGTTACTCCTTGTATTGTTGAAGAAGTCGCATCATACTGCAAGAAAAATGATGTATTTTTCTCAATGGCGGCTGCAACGACGACAGAGATGTATAAAGCTTACAAGATGGGATCAGAAGTTATAAAGCTTTTCCCAGGCGAATTCGTAGATTCAAAGATAATAAAGTCTCTTAAAGGGCCTTTTCCATTTCTTGAATTTATGCCTACAGGCGGTGTAAATGACGAGAATATTAATGAATGGTTTGAAAACGGTGCATATGCGGTTGGTGTTGGAGGATATCTGACAAAGGGAATAAACTTTGACAACCTGGACCTTTTAGAGGAAAGAGCAAAGAGGCTCGTAAATGCAGTAAAGTAGATTAGATAAGTAGGTGATATTTTGGCAGAAGTTTTATTGGTTGGAGAACCTATGGCATTATTTATAGCTGAGGAAGAAGGGACGCTTGATAGAGTAAACAAGTTTACAAAGGCATTGGCAGGAGCAGAAGCAAATGTTGCAATAGGTTTAAGCAGGCTTGGGCATACTGTAAAGTACATTACGAGGCTTGGCAATGACCCTTTCGGAAAGTACATTTATGAAAAATTGTTGGAAGAAGAAATTGATGTTTCATCTATAAAGTTTACCGATAAATATCCAACAGGGTTCATGCTTAAATCGAAGACATCAAAGGGAGATCCGGATATATTTTACTTTAGAAAGGGTTCAGCGGCATCACACGTGACACCAGATGACATTGACTGCGAACTAGGTGAGCTTAAGCACATACACATTACAGGCATAACAGCGGCCCTTTCAAATGATACATTAGATACGGTGTATAGAATGATTCAGATTGGGAAAGAAAATGGCATAAGGATATCATTTGACCCCAACATACGAAAGAGCCTTTGGAAAAGCGAAGATGAGATGGTGTCTACGTTAAACGACATCGCATCAAGGTGTAATATAGTCATGCCAGGTATAAAAGAAGGTTTTATTTTGACAGGTTCAGAAGAGGTTGATGCCATAGCTGATTTTTACTTAGAAAAAGGAGCAGAAGCTGTCATAATCAAGATCGGAGATAAAGGAGCATATGTTAAGACAAAAGATAAAAGCTTTACTGTAAGCGGATATAAAGTTGAAAAAGTAGTTGACACGGTAGGGGCTGGAGATGGATTTGCAACAGGTGTAATAAGCGGACTATTAGAAGGGCTTACACTTAGTGATGCAGTAAAAAGAGGCAATGCAATAGGAGCAATAATAATTATGTCACCAGGCGACAACGATGGACTGCCGGACAAAGTGACATTAGAGAAATTCATGAAGGAAAATTGATTATGAGTCTTCTCAAAAGTAGTCTGAGAAGGCTTTTTTACTATATAGGTGATGCTTAGAAATTGACGTGAATATATTAAAGCAGTATAATGAACTTATGGAGAAGCAAAACGGTGATATAATGTTAAGAGGGAAGAATTATTCGGAAGAATATAAGGCGAAATTAGTTGAGACTTATAATTATTTTAAAGAAAATGGATATAATTTTACTGAACATGCTTTAAATAGAATATTAGGTCGGATGGGACAAGGTAAAATATTTTCTATAGAGGATGTTTTAGATACTTTAACAAATGGCAAAAAATATCAAGAACCTGATGGCACGATTGTTAGATTTAAGAATAATTTATCAGTGCATATAGCGAAGGATAATGGAGATATTAAAACCGTAATAGCGAGAAAGAGACCTAAACCAGATTGGAGGGAGATTGAATGAAAGCGGTAGAGTGTTTAGTTGAATTGGCTAATAAATATTTAATAGGTGAGATAGATGCAAAATCATTTTCTGAGAAGTTCGAGTCATATTTCTATGAAACGGAAGAAGCTATCTATGATTATGATAAAAAAATTTATAATGTATTAGATAATATACGGGAAGCAATAGCATATTATGAGTCGGATGCAAACATTAGAGAAAAAACCAAGTATTTAATCGGTGATGATGAATTAAATCATAAAGTCAAAATAAATCTTGAAAAACTTAAAAATATTAGCATTAAAACTGCATAGATAAACTAAACCGCTAAGACGTAATAGGTCGAGGCGGTATTTTTATGTTCAAATATCTATAGATGAGAAAAATTGATAACAAAATTATCATCAAATAGATGCACTACGCTTATGCTGATTGTAGTTGTTCTAAATTTTATCAATAGGTGCTTTATTGTTAACTTGTTCATGTATCCATTGAATACGATGATTTTGTACTTCTTTACGAACCATTTTTATTCCTTGCCCCAATTTACAATATTCGCTGCCCGAAGTCGTACAATACAGGTATGTCAATGATATAAGCTATAATAATTTATCTATTTTGATTTTGTTGAGCGTACTTGATACGTATTTAGCCCAAGATTGTTTTTTGTTTGCCTGAAGAATATTTCTATAGGCCATCTTTGATTATAGTAATTTAGAATTGTCTTGGTGTCTAATTCAGTATCAGTACAAATAAATGCATGTAGAGCATTTTGATTTTTAAAAGCTTTCTCAGGCTAGCACAATACTACTACATCATTATCTATCCCATTTAAGGCTCCTTCATAGCGGCAAAATTTAATTTCATTGAGTACTGGATTATTGATGAATTTTCTGTTCTTTTATTATGAGACATTTGCTCCACTCCTATGATTAATATTGTTATAGGGTAAAAACATGTTAATACCATAGAAGCGAGTATTTGTCTCTATTTTTATTAAATTTTTTCATGTAAGTTTATTATGGCAATTTATGTTAGTGAATTTTCTCATCTATAGCAAATATAATAATTTTTTTATATATTAAAATATCTTAATAAAGCAAATATATTTTCTTGAAAAAATTCTTATAAATGGATACCTTATAAGGATAAGGAATTTAAGCTAATAATTATTTTATTTCTTGTTTAAAATTTAACTTAAAGGGGGATTGTCATTTAATGAAAGGTGAAGACTTTGCTTTATCAAGAGTTCCTGCTGAGGCACGTCGCCCTATGTGGGAAGTATTTTTAATTCGTTTTGGAGCTGTGGTTACTCTTTCTCAATTTATTGTTGGCGCTGAACTTGGATATGGTATGACATTAAAAGAGACATTAATAGCCACATTACTTGGTGCTGTGCTTTTAGAAATTATAAGTTTCTTATGTGGAGTTGCTGGAGCGTGGGAAGGATTATCTACCTCACTATTAACGCGATGGAGTGGTTTCGGTAGATTAGGTTCAAGTTTAATTGGTTTAATTATTGGCATTTCATGTATAGGGTGGTTTGGAGTTCAAAATTCTGTTTTTGCCGAAGGTGTAAATCAGGCTTTAGGTGGTATTATTAATGTTAAAATTTTGATGTTTTTAACAGGAATATTAGTTACTTTATTAGTGGTTTACGGCTATAAAATGTTAAGCTATACTGCTAGTATTGCTGTACCAGGTTTCATAATAGCAATTGGCATTGCAACTTATAAATTATTGAGTAAGTATGATATAAATACACTAATGAATTCAATGCCACCAGGTCCTCACCTGAGTCTTGGGACTGCTATTACAGTAGTAGCTGGTGGATTTATGGTAGGTGCTGTTATAACACCTGATTTGTCTAGGTATAATCGTAATGGGAAAGATGTTTTTTGGATGACAATTTTAAGTATTTTTGCGGGAGAACTTTCGGTAACATTTCTAGCAGTTCTAATGTCTCACGCAATTAAGAGTGCAGATGTTGTAACTATAATTCTCAATCTTGGTGGCTGGATTGCTGCTGCATTAGTTATACTATCAACTGTTAAAATAAATGATTTGAATCTTTATGCAGCTTCGTTAGGAATTTCTAATTTTCTAGATGCTGTATTTGGCATAAAGATAAATAGAGCTTTTTTAACGATTATTATTGGACTTTTAGGTACATTAGGTTCCATCTTAGGAATATTGGATAAGTTTGTTGCATTTTTAACTATACTTGGTATCGCAATTCCACCTATTGGAGGAATTATGGTAGTAGATTATTTTATTTTAAGAAGATATCGTAATGAGTTAATAGAATCAAGAAAACAGGGGCAATTGCCAGAAGTTGTAGAAGATTGGAATCCAATTGCTATAATTAGTTTAGTTGCAGCTTTTCTAATTGGATACTTCTTCAAAGGTGGTTTAAATCAAACATTAAATTCATTGCTATCTGGTATGATTTTATATTATTTATTGATGAAGGCATATATGATGTTTATGCCGGATAAAGGAGCAAAATTTATTCAAGAAAATATAATTGGAAAGGAAGAATAACGAAATGAAAAAAATTGATGTGCAAATGGTTGAAGATATTGCTACCGGTGCTGCACTTCTTGGAACTGGTGGCGGGGGAGATCCGTATGTTGGCAAGTTGATGGCTATACAAGCTTTGAAGAAAAATGGCCCAGTAAATTTGATTGATATAGACGAAGTGCCTGATGAAGCATTAATAGTTCCAGCAGCAATGATGGGAGCTCCAACAGTATTAGTAGAGAAAATACCATCTGGCAAAGAAATTTTTAAGGCTTTTGATAGTTTAAAAAGTTATCTTGGTGATGAAATTTTTGCGGTTCTTCCAATTGAAGCAGGCGGTGTTAATTCAATGATTCCAATAGCAGTTGCTGCTGAAAAAAAACTTCCTCTTATAGATGCTGATGGAATGGGAAGAGCATTTCCAGAACTACAAATGGTTACATTCCATTTATATGGAGTATCTGCAACACCAATGGTTTTAGCTGATGAAAAAGGTAATTCATTATTACTTAATACTATAAATAATTTTTGGACAGAAAATATTGCAAGAAATGCGACGGTAGTTATGGGCGGTTCTGTAATGGTAGCTATTTATCCAATGCGTGGTAAAGATTTAAAAAAGGCAGGAATTCGAAATATTGTCACTAAATCAGCTAAAATTGGACAATCAATTAGAGAAGCTAGAAAAAATGGAAATGATCCCATTGAAACACTTTTAAATACAATAGAAAGTTATGTTCTTTTTAAAGGTAAAATCAATGACGTTATACGACGTACTACAGGTGGATTTGTTCGTGGAGAAGCTCATATTGAAGGTATTGATCAATATAAGGGTGAAACAATGACAATAAATTTCCAGAATGAAAATTTAATTGCTCGTCGAAATGGAAAAGTTGTAGCAACAGTGCCTGATCTTATATGCACAGTAGATGCACATACAGCAACACCTATTACAACTGAAGGATTACGTTATGGACAACGAATATGTATTCTTGGTATTCCATGTGACAAAAAGTGGAGAAGCGAAAAAGGTATAGCAACTGTTGGGCCACGCTATTTTGGATATGATATAGATTATGTTCCTGTCGAAGAATTGATTAAAAATTGTTGAGGAGGCATTATGAAATGGAATATCGTATTGGAATTGATGTAGGTGGTACTAATACTGATGCAGTAATAGTCGATGAAAATTTACAATTAATAGAAAGTGTGAAAATACCAACAACAAAGGATGTTACTAGTGGAATATTAGAAGCAATGGCAAAAGTTGCAGAAAAAAGTAAAGTTGATCGTGATAAGATAAAGTATGCTATGCTTGGTACTACACACGCAACAAATGCTATTGTAGAACGTAAGCGGCTTTGCAAAACAGCAATCATTAGAATAGGGTATCCTGCAACAGAGGCTATTATGCCATTGGTTGGTTGGCCAGAGGATTTAGTCGAGGCAATAGGAATTTATTATTATCTTATTGAAGGTGGACACGAATTTGACGGAAGACAAATAAATGATTTAAACGAAAACGAACTTAGAAAAATTGCTTCAGATATTAAAGATAAAGTTGAAAGTATTGCAATAATATCTGTATTTTCTCCAGTAAATAATCAGCATGAACTAAAAGCACAGGAAATTATACGCGAAATACTTGGTCCGATACCAATTTCTCTTTCTCACGAAATTGGTTCTTTAGGTCTTATAGAAAGAGAAAATGCTACTATATTGAATGCAACTTTAGTTGATGTTGCAAAGACAATAGCAAATAGCTTTAAAGAAGCGTTAAATCGTGAAGGAATAACAAATGCAAAAATATTCCTTTGTCAAAATGATGGTACATTAATGTCAAGAGAATATGCAATGCGCTATCCAATTTTGACTATTGCCTGCGGGCCTACAAATAGTATTAGAGGAGCAGCTTTTTTAAGTAATTTTGATAATGCTATGGTATTAGATGTAGGTGGTACTACTAGTGATGTAGGTGGTACTACTAGTGATGTAGGTATTCTTAATCAGGGTTTCCCCCGTGAATCTTCTATTGCTGTAGAAATTGGTGGAGTTAGAACGAATTTTAGGATGCCAGATTTAATTTCAATTGGACTTGGCGGTGGGACTATTATTCGTGAAGATAATGGAGAAATTAAAATTGGACCTAATAGTGTTGGTTATAGAATAACCGAAGAAGCGCTTGTTTTTGGCGGAAAGACAATAACAGCTACCGACATAATAGTGCGTTTGGGGTTAGCTGATATTGGAGATAGAGACAAAGTTAAAGATTTGCCATTAGAATTTGCTGAAAAAGCATATATTAAAATGCAGAATATGATTGAAGATGCAATTGATAAAATAAAAACAACTAAACAACCGCAACCTCTCATTCTAGTTGGTGGAGGTAGTATTCTTGTTGGTGATAAAATTAATGGAGCAAGTCAGATAATTCGTCCTCAAAGTTTTGGTGTGGCAAATGCTTTAGGTGCAGCTATTGCACAAGTAAGTGGAGAAGTAGACCGTATTTATTCTTTAAGCAATATGTCGCGAGAAGATGCTTTGGCTGACGCAAAGAAAATAGCAACTGCAGAAGCTGTTAAAGCTGGAGCAGATGAAAAATCAGTAGATATTGTTTATGTTGAAGAGGTTCCACTTGCTTATCTTCCAGGTAATGCTGTAAGAATTCGTGTTAAAGCTGTAGGTGACTTATTATAATTTTAATTTATTAAATTTGACTTCAAAAAATATATATGTTTTTTGAAAAGAGGCTATTGCATAACTAACATAGTGTTAGTATGAAATAGTCTCTTAATTTTAATCTAAATAAACCTTTTATTTCACGAAATATAAAATTAAGCAAGATAAAGGATTAATAATGATTAAATAATTTTCTATATTCTATATTATCAAAAAATTCTACTATGAAAAAATACAGTGTGGAAAGAGTATTTTAAAGCCGTATACATGCGTTGAAAATGTCCTTATAACAATTGCCGCAAAACATATTAATGCTGAATATTTTAAGGATGACAGTTTAGAGCATTATGCTTTAAAATTTAAAAGGTATGGAAAATGTTAGAATATTAATATCTGTAAAAGAGCAGATATTTTTTATAAAGGAACGTAATAAAACAATTAAATATGCTATAATAATAGTAAAATAAAACAAAAAAAGATTATGCTATGCACGTAATTTACAGCATAATTCTTATAGAAAAATAGCCTACTAATACTTGTGTTAATACCCAAAAGTGGTGAAATTTATTATTTTTTTTGTGATATCTCTAAGTTAGAGAAGCAAGTGGAGGTGAGAAAATTGCCGGCCTTAAAAATAACAGCAAATATGCTGACAATAGGAAGAGCTGGAATAGAAGTTATTATTGGGCTTTTAGGGATTTTAAAAGGGAAGCTTGCTTTAAAAAATGTTGCGTTACTTCTTATTGCCGTATGGTTTAGCGATGTAGCTAGTGGCTTTTTAGCTAGGTCTTTAAAAGTGAAAATTAGAGATTGGATTGGCGAGCATGATCTTTATGCAGATATGACAGTTTCTACAGGAGTTTTATATTATTTAACTTCTTGTAGATATATTCTAGTAGGTGTTGGATGTGCAATATTTATAATATCTACAGTTTTGATGTATCATTTTCATTCAATTGCTTTAGCAGAAGACTACAGGCTATCCCTTATGTGTTAATGATATACATGTGCTTTACTAATTTTCCTATATTTGAATTTTTAATTTTAGCATTTTTACTAATATTGATGATTATAACTTGACCACGCTTTCCAAGATAAAAAATTCCAGGGTTTTAAATTGGGATAAAAAATATAATTAAGAACTAGTCGCTTTTTATGGATGTTTTTCAATATGAAGAGTTATAATTTTTAAAGCGAATATTATAACTTGTAAATAAATTTTTTTAACAGTAGTTATAAATGCTAAAATAAAATTGAGCCAAATAAAATACCAGTAATGATAAAGAGTGATCCATATTAATCAAAAAAACTGTATTGTGGAATAAAAAACTTGATACAGGAGGATGAAATGAATATTAATGTAGACCAATATTAGTATATCAGATATCTATATAAAAGATAAAGACTATCACAAAGAGCTATAGAAAAAAACTGAATATATCTAGAAAGAATACCGTTAGAAAATATTGTAAAGGTGAACATATACCATGGAAACCACAAAAAACACATTACAATTCTCCTGTGATAGATCCAATAAGACCAATAGTTCAAAAATGGCTCACAGAAAATGGATTTGCTCCGGAAAAGCAGAGACATACAGCAAGTCACATATATCATAGATTTATTGAAGAATATGACTTTAAAGGTGGAGGATCTACCATAAGACAATTAGCGAGTGAAATTAAAAACAAGAGTGCGCTGCGCTTGTGCGACAATCCTGCCACAGTGAGGTAGGGAAAACGTCGCGTTCTTTGTGAGTGATAACTGATTTACTGAAATCTGAATGGGAGTTTCTCTGCTACACAAAATTAACACTAAGGTCGTATAAGGGTAAGCTGAGTTGGAATGCAGGAGAACCTGTACTTGAATGCAGCGACTTTATGAAATATACAGAAAGTCGAATGCACATATTAGCCTATGCTGTGAAAATACAGACTAAGGCTAAATGGAACTAGACGATTAGTAAACCGTAATAATTCTCGAAAGGCTAATTTTGGAAGTTTCTAAAGGAAAAGACATAATGTAATACAACATTAGTACCAGTATTTTAAGTAATAAACCATAAGGAGGCGATATAAAAAGCAAGATTAAAAATGATGGACATCTCAAGTAGTTACTTGATTTTATCTATTAGATAAATCATAAGAGAGAGTTATTGCAGTCAGGCAATAGTGTAAGTGACGATAAATCCTGAATTCTTAATGAAAATCGGTTGCTGGAAAGTGTATGAAGCGAAAGTTTCATATATGGTTTGAAGTGTGGGAAAATGTGGAGATAACATAAAAGCCTGATATAGCACTAAAGATATGGCAGGTGTTAAACTAAATATAAAAGAATACATAGACTTGTTTACAGCGTTTACAAATAGTTATAATTATTTAAAAATTCTGTAGAAACATTTACTCAATAGAATATTCAAATTTCTTGTGCAAGTTAGATATTCAAAATTTGTAAAGGGGCTGTTAAGGCGATGGATTACAAGAATAATAAACAAAATTTAAAAAGGGAAGAAAAGGTATATATAAAGCTAAAAGAATTGACAGAAGCTTTACAAATAAATGAGATTGAAGGTGATTTAGGATTTGATGCGGAATATATTGGAGAACTATTGAATATTTCAAGAAGTAATACAAGCAGAGAACTTAATAAATTATTAAGATCGGGGAAAGTTATAAAGATAAAGGGTAAGCCGGTTCTGTATTTAGATAAGATCTATTTTAAAGAACATTACAATTTTCAAATAACAAGATCTGTTTTTGAAAACCGCCAAGACTTTATGAATATTTTAGTAAAGGGCGGAATTGTTAGGAAGGAAGCGCTTTTTAATCATGAATTCGATATAAATAAGTATAAGAATCCAAAAAAGACAAGTAATAAATTTGCTGATAGTATTCTAGACAACGTTATTGGTGCTAAAAGCAGTTTAAGAGATCAAGTTTCAAAGGCAAAAGCAGCAATTTTGTATCCGCCGAATGGACTTCACACACTGATAATTGGACCAACTGGTGTTGGTAAATCTACATTTGCTGAAATGATGTACAAATTTGCAGTGCAGTCGAAAGTGTTTAAAGAAGGCTCTCCATTTATAGTGTTTAATTGTGCTGATTATGCTCAAAATCCTCAACTATTGATGTCTCAACTGTTTGGGCATGTTAAAGGAGCTTTTACTGGAGCAGAAAAAGAAAAAAGAGGACTTATAGAAGAGGCCGATGGAGGTATTTTGTTTTTGGACGAAATTCATCGTATGCCTCCTGAGGGTCAAGAAATGCTATTTACGTTGATTGACAACGGGAGATATAGGAAGTTGGGTGAGACAGATAATGTTAGAAGTGTAAAGGTGTTGATAATTGCTGCTACGACTGAAAATCCTCATTCTGCATTGCTCCACACATTCTTAAGGCGCATACCGATGGTGATTCAATTGCCCAGCTTAGATAAAAGGACATTAATAGAACGCTTTTTATTTATATATCAATTTTTTTATGAAGAATATAAGCGTTTAAAAGTTCCAATTAGTCTTGAGAATGATGCTCTAAAAGCGATAATGTTGTACGACTGTCCTGGTAATATTGGACAGTTGAGAAGTGATATAAAGTTAATTTGTGCAAGAGCTTTTTTGGATTATATCATAGAAGAAGGCGAAATAGTAAAAGTAAGTCTATCTACTTTGCCGCAGAATGTCAAAGAAGGTCTTTTAAAAATTCACAATTTGCGGGATGAAATAGTATTCAAAGAAATTAGCAATAATGGAGATATATTATTTGACAAAAATACCAACGATGTAAAAGATAAATTAAATATCAGTTTTTTAAAAAGTGATTATAATGCAGATGATGATTTGTATGATTTTATTATGGACAATTGGAAAAAGTTTAATAAGCAAGGGATGTCATCAGAAAATATAAGAGAAAATATAGAAAATCAAATACAATTATATTACAAGAATTATTTGTATCCAGTGGAACAAGATGCAGATGGCGTTAATCGCAGCGTCTTATTTAAGTTTGTTGATCCGTATATTTTAAATGCTGTTGAGTATGCTTTTAATGGCATTAAAGATAGCTTTAATGGGGTAATTACACAGAAGGTAATATATTTATTGTCGCTTCACATAAAAACTCTTTTAGAGAGATTAAAGATGGGCATAGTTATTTTACATCCGGATAGGGAAAGTATAGCAAAAAGTTACAAAGTTGCGTATGATGCAGCCAAGGAAGTAAAGACAAGATTAGAAGAAAAGCTAAATGTTGACATACCGGAAGATGAAATTGCGTTTCTAGCGATGTTTTTACAAGCACTGCAATATGGCAAAAATAATAACAAAATTGGAATATTAGTTATGGCGCATGGCAACAGCACGGCTAGCAGTATAGCAGATGTGACAAACAGACTTCTTGGTACAGATCATGTAAGAGCTTTGGATATGCCGTTAGAGGAAAAGCCGGAAGTGACGCTTAATAAAGCAATTAATATAATAAAAGAAATTGATCAAGGCAAAGGCGTATTGATGCTTGTCGATATGGGACTTTTAAGAACTTTTTCAGACATGATTACTGAGAAAACAGGAATTAAAACAAGAACAATAGAGATGGTCAGCACACCGATAGTGCTTGAAGCGACAAGAAAAGCGTTAACGCCAGACATGGATCTTGACAAATTGGTGGATGAAATAATATCGCTACATCCATTGCTGAATAGCGACAATTATTTTAATGAGATTTCAGATAATACTAGCAATTTATCGATTTATGAAAAGAATTTGAAGGATCTATTAGGTCAGTCATTAAATTTTTTGAATCCTGATAAAGTCTATCCTATACTAAAAGATGTATTAAATAGTATACTGTCTGAAAAGAATAGAAAAATTGAAGATGAGATATGGGTAAAATTTTTATTTCACTGTGCCTGCATGATTGAGAGAGCCATTAGGAGGGAATATTTGCCAAATAGTGACTTGGATCTTATTAAAAATAATCCTAATGGTTCATTCACTTTAATAAAAAAACACTTTGAAGCGGTTGAGAATTTGTTTGGAATTGAAATTCCAGACAGCGAGTTTGCATATGTTGCGGAGATGATTGACACATATATTGACACACTAAGTTTGAGGGATTTGACACACATTTGATTAGATAAAAACATTTACATTAACAAAGCGTGTTATGAAACACTTTGTTGTGTTTTGCGACACACTTTGTTAAATGATGTTTAAATTTGCCTTGTTTATAAGCTTTAGATTTTTGGCATAAATTTTGCATATAAAGATATATAGAACTTAGAAATTTTAATTTACCTGAAAGGATGATAATCTTGATAGGAATATTAGTTGTAACACATGGAGAATTTGGTAAAGAGTTATTGAAGAGTGCAGAACTAATATTAGGAAAACAAGAAAACGTATTATGCTTAGGATTAAACGAAGGAGATGATGTGTTAAAACTAAAAGATAAAGTTAAACAGGGGATTATTGATTTAGATGAAGGAGATGGCGTATTGGTTTTAACTGATATGTTTGGAGGCAGCCCGTTTAATGTGACTTCAGCAAATTTAAAGGAATTAACATTTAACTATTTAACAGGAGTAAATTTACCAATGTTGATTGAAGCCTTATCATCGAGGCATAATTGTGATGTTAATTTATTAGCTGATATGTGCTATAAAACTGGCATTGAAGGCATTAGAAACATGAATAAAGAAATTCTTAATAAATAATTTGTTAACCTTTATATTATTTATTTCCACATGTTGAAAAGATAGCTCTTATACCTTTACTTAGTTGCAAAAGAGTTATCTTTAAAATAAAAATTAAATTAAACAAAGGAGGATTTCATATGCAAATCAGTATTAGTGCTTCACAGGCAGCAATGATAGCTCTATGGGTGGCTATTGTTGAAGGACGTGCACTTGGTTATTCGACATTAATGCTCCGTTTTACACCAATGATGACTGGATTGGTAGTAGGTATCGTTATGCATAATATACCACAGGCTATGATTGTAACAGCAGCGATTCAGTTAATTTATATGGGATTAATTGCGCCAGGAGGAACGCTACCTAGCGAACCAGCTGTAGCTGCTTCTATAGCTGTACCAGTTGCAATTTTAGCTAAACTGACTCCATCTGCTGCAGTTGCTATAGCTGTACCTATAGGTCTTTTAGGCTCTTATCTTTATTCTTTTAGATTTCTCATTAATACATTTGTTCTTCGTTTAACAGATAAATATGCAGAGGAACTTAATGATAGAGGATTGACACTATCAATTATTATATTGCCAATAATAATAAGTTTAATCTTATACTTCCCAGTGATATTTATTACACTTTATAAGGGGACACCTTTAATAGCGACATTAATTAAAACTGTTACTGCAGGTAAACTTTTCCATGTTCTAACTGTCGTTGGTGGAGGATTACCAGCACTAGGAATTGCTTTGACATTGGTTGTTATAGGAAAGAGAAAATTTGTTGTGTTCTTCCTTTTATCTTATTTTATGGCGGTAATATTAAAGTCGCTAAATGTTAATACAGTAACATATGCGATTTTAGGAGGAATAATCGCATATTTGTATGTTATTTTTACAAGTAAAGAAACTGACAGCCAACAAATTTAAAGGAGGTAAACACAGATGGAACAGATTGAAACTAAGAATAACGTAGATAGCACTCAAACCGATGACACAAGCAAAAAGATAACAAAAAAAGACTTGCTGTTATCTTGGTTTAGATGGTGGTATGCAAATGAAATTCCTCACACATATGATAGAATGGTTGCACCTTCTCTTCTGTTCGGCTTGATGCCTATTTTAAGAAAGATTTACAAAAAAAGTGAGGATCTTAAAGAGGCATACAAAAGGCACCTTTTGTTTTTCAATACCCAAGCAATATGGGGTGGTGGTACTATACTTGGTATTACAGCTTCATTAGAAGAAGAAAGAGCTAAAAAATTAAATGAAGGAAAAGCAGAAGAGGCATTAGATCCTGAAATAATTAATAGTACAAAGGTTGGGTTGATGGGACCACTTGCTGGAATAGGAGATGCAATAGATTCAGGAACTGTTCAATATATATTAATAGCAATATTTCTTCCATGGGCAAAATCAGGTAGCGCATTAGGAGCATTGGTACCTTGGATTTTATTTGTTGCTTTAACGTTTGCATACGGTTTTTACTTTACACAGCTAGGATATAGATTAGGACGTACTGCTGTTGCTGAAATAGTTAGTGGTACACGCATAAGAAAAATAATAGATGGATTATCAGTTTTAGGAACCTTTATGATGGGAATTATGGCTGCATTATATGTACAAGTTAGCACACCATTAAAGTGGACTATTTCTGGAAAGCAATTTGTACTTCAGGATATATTAGATAAAATTTTACCTGGATTGTTACCACTTTTAACTGTTTTATTAGTATATTGGTATTTCTCAAAGAAAGGTTTGAAAATTGTGCAAGTGCTTCTAGGGTTAATAGTTATTTTTGTAGTTTTGGGATTTATAGGATTACTCTAATAGTATTAACTAAATAAAAATCTTAAAAAATCATGTATATTTCAGTTTAGCTGTTGTTACCTTTTTATTGATAATTTCTTAATTAAGTAGGGTAATGCAGCTAAACATATAATTTTTAATTTTTACTAATTTAAAAATTAGTTGAAAAGAAAGGGAAGTGAATAAAATGGGTGAAATAATATTTGCAAGAGTAGATGATAGGCTGATACATGGTCAAGTAATGACCAAATGGGCAAAAGGATACAATTGTAATTCAATTTTTGTCATTGATGACCCACTTGCTAAAGATGAGTTTATGAAAAATATTTATATAATGTCGGCTTCAACTGCTAATATTACACTAAAAATACTAAAAGTAGATGAGTCAATAGCACTATGGGAGAAAGATAAGTTCGACGGCTTTAAAGTCATATTATTATTTAAAAATATTAAAACTGTAAAAGAAACAATTACAAAAGGCTTACCAATAAAAAAATTAAATATAGGTGGTATTGCAAAAAGCTCAGATAGAAAGTTCATAATTCCAACAGTTAGTTTAAATAGGGAAGAAGCAGAAATGCTTTTAGAACTCGAAAAGAATTACGGAGTCGAAGTATTCTTCCAGACAGTACCAGAAAGCAAGAAAGTCAATTTAGATGCTGCATTAGATGCATTTGACTTAAATAAATAGAAATATTTTCATAAGGATAAAAATTAATAGTTGTATATTTTTAAATTAAGAAGTGGGGCAAAACTACTTGGGTTTTGCCTCATAAAATCAAGCACCTGGTAAGAAAAAATCAGCTTTAATGGTTTTGCGATCTCTTTGGAATGAAGAACCTAATTGTAAAGGAAATTTAAGCCTTGATATAACTTGCTCAATAATATAGCAAAAACTAGAATATTTCTCCCACTCATTAGTGCCTCTGAGGTTGGAGTGTGGGTACGATAATTATCTTTAGGGTAAGTATAAATCTTCCGCAACATGATGTAGTACATGGGTCTTCACAAGAGCAGACGTACTTACTGCAAGATAACTTCTTAGTTTTCGGACAGATAAATTTATTTCTGAATGAGCGATTTTTCCCTTTACATGAGCTATCATATTTCATTGGAAGTTCAGGATTCTTAGGACATGTAGGAGTACTATACTCAGCAAAGTTTATAGGCTATTTTATAAATGTCCTCTTTGGATTTATCTTTGTTAGGATATTAAGTCTTTTAATGAGGGTATTAAAAAACTTAGGATTGTTTTCTTTAACAAAACATTTAATACCAATAGTATCAATGATATAAAGTTTTGATGGATCTACGTCCAGTTTTTCAGGCATAGATTCACCAAGTTCCTGGCATATAGGTTCAGTAATATCAACAAGCTTATGAAAAAAAGACTCGATATCATGGGCATAATCTTGCTTTAATGTAGTAAAGAAAAATGCATCAGGTACAGAGTTAAGGCAGCAAAAATTTCTTGATTCTTCAGAAAAATTTAGAAAAGTAATTAAAAGTTCAACAGTAGGAATATATAACAATATTTGGAAAAGCAAACATGAAACAATAAAATATAGAGAATTAGCATGTGGACGACCGGTATCCTTGTAATAGTGGTTAAGCCAAGATAATGGTATAAGTTCATCAATATCAGTAAACTGATCAAAAAGATCTAATAAACGTGGTTTACCGGTTTTTACAAGTTGATTAAAATTATCAATAAAATTAAAAAATGAAATTTGCTTATTCATGTAGGATACATCCATTTATGTTAGAATTTAATAATAATGTTATATTATATAATTCGACAAAAGCGGAGGAAATCCTACTTGAATATACATGTAAAACTAAAATAATAAATATGGAGGCAAAAATGACAATGAAAGTATTGATAACGCCAAGATCTTTTGGCAAAACAAGCAATATACCATTTGAAATGCTAAAGAAATACGATTATGAAATTATAAGAAATGAGACAGGAAAACCCTACGAGGAAGATGAACTAAAAGAACTGATAAAAGACGTTGATGGAGTAATAGTTGGATTAGATAAAATAACAGAAGATGTATTAAAAAATGCAAAAAAGCTAAAAGTTATAACAAAATATGGAGTTGGATTAGATAATATAGACATTAATTATGCTGAAAAATTAGGAATAAAAGTCACATATACGCCAGGAGCAAACAAAGAATCAGTAGCAGATCTAGCTTTTACAATGATGTTGGGCTTAAGCAGAGATATAATAAAATTGGACAAAATAGTGAGGAACAATCAGTGGAACAAAATAATTGGATGTGAAATATATGGCAAAACCATAGGAATAATAGGCACAGGAAGTATTGGTAAATGTGTTGCCAAAAGAGCCACAGGTTTCGATATGGAAATATTAGCATATGATAAATATCCTGATTATGATTTTGCAGATAAAATAGGCATGAAATACGTCG